>PBVS01000099.1 GCA_002728725.1 Woeseiaceae bacterium | reverse complement strand
TCTATTTTATTAAATAAAAAAATTGAAGGAATAAAAATTATAGCTGAAAAAATAAATATCTTAATAAATATTTCTAAATCTGGTATAAATAAACTTAATACATAAGAAATTAATATTTCCATTACTAAAGTTGATAATAAAACTCCATATAATACAACTATTATTTGATATTGTCCTGATGCTGTTTGGATTTTTTTCTTAACCTCATTCTGAATTTTTGGGTGCATTATTTTTTCCAGAGTTATTTTCTTATCTTTTTCACTAAAAATAATCTGGCGCATCAGTTTTCTATTGAGGTTACCATCATCCTGAAGAACATTCTCACCAAAAACAGATACGATCTCATTAAGTGTCTCGCTACCAGGGAATATTAGTTCCCTCGCGATTTTATCTGTATCGATAATATCTGCACCCAATGATGAAAATTCATCACTGACAATTGTTTTTCCAGATGCAATTCCTCCTGAAAGACCGATATATAAATTACTTTTCAATTGTTGCCCCGTTCATTAGATAAAACTATTAATGTAGCCATCTATAATTCTTTCACCATAAAACATTAATATCCAACCTGCTAAGGATAAAAAAGGAGCAAATGGTATTAGGCTGTCTTTTCCTATTTTCTTGAATACAATAAGAAAAAAAGCACAAATTAAACCAGTTATTGCGGCAAAAAATAAGATAATCGGAACCATCTTCCAACCAAGCCATGCACCTAATCCCGCTAGCAATTTAAAATCACCGTGACCCATTCCCTCTTTACCAGTATATGAGTAATGAAGTTTATAAATTACAAATGGCAGAAAATAGCCAAATAAAATACCTAGGACGCTCGAAATTGGCTCGGCTAAGATATCTTTATTCCCCTGAAGGTAGAATAAAATACTGAGGGTAATACCAGAGATAATAAGACTGTAAGACAGTGAATCTGGGATAATCTGATGATAAAAATCGATGACGGTTATCGAGATCAGTAAATAGCAAAATAATAATATAGCAACAAAATCATATCCTAGATTAAAGTGCCTACTAGCGTGAAGGGTTGCAAGTGCTGTCACGATCTCTACAACTGGATATTGTAATGAAATATGATTATTACAATTAGAGCATTTTCCCCTTAGAATCAGGTAGCTTAATATTGGAATATTTTTATAAAAAGGAATGTGTTTTTTACAGATACTACAGTGCGACCCTGGATATAAGAGATTAAGATTTTCATCGAGTTTAGAAGTTTTTAAGATCATTATGGGTAATCTATATATGATTACATTTAGAAAGCTTCCAAAAATAAGGCCAATTATTAGAAAAAAAATTACAAGCTGTGTTTCAGTGTGGGTCACGAGCAATGGCTATTAGAATCATTCACCAAATTAACTACTCTTCATTTTGAAGTTCAGATTTCATTTCGTATGTCCGGCTTTTGTAATCACGATATGCAGGTATGGCGATTGAAATAATTATACCGGCTATCACAACTGCAACTATAACCTCGACCAGAGTGAATCCATTATTATTCTTTTTCATGATGATTATTATTTTATCATGCTAACTTATTATGATGGATATTTTCGTGCAACGAAATAATAATAGATAAGGTTTCATTTATTTCTATCTTATGAAAGAATTCACAGTTAAACACTAGCAATCAAAAATCTATAAATCTTCTTCAAGTGAAAAAAATCAATGAATCTTCATGAATTTCAATCTAAAGACCTTTTCAGGAAATATGGGATTCCTGTTCCTAAAGGTGCTATTGCAACAACTCCGAATGAGGCAAAATCAGTAGCCCACGAACTGGGTGGAGAAAAATGGGTTGTTAAGGCACAAATTCATAGTGGTGGTCGAGGTAAAGCGGGAGGCGTCAAAATAGCAAAAAATCAAGATGAGGTTACGAAATTTGCGAAGGAGATGCTAGGAAAGACATTTGTTACAAAACAGACAGGATCCTCAGGTCTGCCATCAAATTCAGTTTATATAGAAAGTGCTACCGATTATGAAAAAGAATTATATATCAGCCTACTTGTTGATCGTGAAGATGAGTGTATTTCAGTTATATCCTCCAAATCTGGTGGCGGCAATATTGAGGAAGTTGCTGAAGAAGATCCGAACAGTGTTTTCAAAATTCCTATCAATTCTGCTCTCGGGATTATGCCCTATCAATTGAGAAAGCTGAGTATTGGTCTAGGGTTAACAAAAGAACAGAGTGGACAACTCACAAGTATAATTAAAAATACCTATAATTTATTTCTTGAAAATGATGCAAGTCTCGTGGAAATTAATCCACTTGTTGTAAGCAAAAAATCAGAATTGATTGCTTTGGATGCCAAAATTAATATTGATTCGAATGCTTTATTCAGACAACCGGAATTGCTAAAACTAAAAGATCCGACTCAAGAAGATGAATCTGAAAATGATGCAGCAAAAAAGGGTCTAAATTATGTTTCTTTGAGCGGAAACATTGCTTGTTTGGTCAATGGGGCTGGTTTAGCTATGGCAACAATGGATTTAATCAAGCTGCATGGTGGTGAACCAGCGAATTTTCTTGATGTTGGAGGTGGTGCAACATCAGAGAAGGTTTCATATGCTCTTAAATTGATACTCGCTAATGAAAATGTCCAGGGTATTCTTGTAAACATCTTTGGCGGCATCGTCAGATGCGATCTAATTGCCCAAGGGATAATTGATGCTGTAAAAGAAATTGAGGTGTCCTTACCTGTCGTAGTTCGTTTAGAAGGTACGAATGTGGAAGATGGTAAAGAGATTCTCAAAAAGAGCGGTCTTGAGATTATAACTGCAACAGATTTGACTGACGCAGCAAAAAAAGTTGTTGAGGCGGTAAACAAATGAGCATTCTCGTCAATAAAAATACAAAGATTCTCTGCCAAGGAATAACTGGCAATCAGGGTTCATTTCATACTCAACATTGTATTGAATACGGAAGTGAGGTTGTGGCAGGTGTTACTCCAGGCGCAGGAGGGGGAGAATATCATGATATCCCAATATATAACTCTGTAAGAGAAGCAGTCGATATTTCTAATGTTGATGTGAGCATGATTTATGTGCCTGCACCATTTGCAGCAGATGCCATAATTGAAGCAGCTGAAGCAGGAATAAAACTGATTGTTTGTATAACAGAAGGTATTCCTGTTAATGATATGGTTAAGGTAAAAGCGGCAATAAAAAACAATGAATGCAGACTCTTGGGTCCAAATTGTCCTGGCATTATTACTTCAGAAGAATGCAAGGTTGGCATAATGCCAGGTTTCATCCACAAAAAAGGCAAAATTGGCATTATCTCTCGATCAGGAACTCTAACTTATGAAGCGGTTTATCAAACTACTAAGAACGGACTTGGCCAAACTACATGCATTGGAATTGGCGGAGACCCAATTAGAGGAATGAATTTTATAGACTGTCTCAAGTTATTTGAGGATGATCCTGAGACCGAAGGCATCATAATGGTCGGAGAAATTGGAGGCACAGATGAAGAAGCTGCTGCTGAATTCATAAAATCAGATATAAAGAAACCTGTTGTTGGATATATAGCAGGAGTCACGGCTCCTCCAGGAAAAAGAATGGGACACGCTGGAGCGATTGTTGCTGGCGGTAAAGGAACAGCTGAAGAAAAATATAGAGCGCTGGATAAAGCTGGAGTTCATTCAGTCAAGTCACCAGCTCTTCTTGGCGATGCAATTTTGAAACTGCTTAATTGAAAATCATCTCACACTAATGACCAAAAAAATTTCAATTGCACTTGCTCAAATGGATTTTGTTGTTGGTGATATTTCTGGCAATACAGAATTAATTATTGAAGCGAGCAAAAAAGCAAAAAAGAAATACAATGCAGATTTAATAGTGTTTCCTGAATTATCCATTTCTGGTTATCCTCCCGAAGACTTATTACTTCATTCAGGTTTTAAGAAACGTATTATTGAAGCTTCAAATAAAATACAGCAGGAAATTAATGGAATAGATGCTCTAGTTGGTTATCCAGAATATCAAGATGAAAAAATATTCAATTCCTGTTCTGTATTCTCAGAAAGAAAAGAAATCGTTCGATATCGTAAAGAAGCGCTACCAAATTATAGTGTATTTGATGAAAAAAGATATTTTGATTCGGATGATAATCCTGCGATCTTTTCTATTAAAGGAAAAAAAATTGGAATTAATATTTGTGAGGATATTTGGCAAGAACGAGCCGCAATCAGATCTAAAGAAGCTGGAGCAGAACTGATTATAGTTATAAATGGTTCACCCTATGAGAAAAATGGACAAGAAAAAAGAGAGAAGGTAGTAAAAAGATTAACAGAAGTCACAGGGTTGCCTTTTGTTTATCTAAATATGATTGGTGGCCAAGATGAACTCATATTCGATGGATCTTCTTTTGTTATGGATAAAGATGGAGAAATTAGATATCGAGCGAAATCTTTTGAAGAGTCACTTGATCTGATTGAATTTGAGATTAATGATGATGGTTGCTCTCCAATCAAATCTTGTGTTCAAAAAGAACTCCCTCAGGTTGAAAGTATTTATAAGGCATTAGTCAGAGGAACAAGAGATTACATAAAAAAGCATAAATTTCCTGGAGTAGTATTGGGACTATCAGGAGGAATAGATTCTGCTCTAACACTTGCAATAGCCTGTGATGCTATAGGCCCAGATAAAGTAAGGGCAGTGATGATGCCTTATATATTCACAAGTGATATGAGCAAAAACGATGCAAAGACTCAAGCGTCTTTATTGAATGTAAAATACGATATTCTTCCAATATCAACAATATACACCTCAACGATTGAGCTTCTAAAGCCAATATTTATGGATGCAGCATCAGATTCAACTGAAGAGAATATCCAATCTCGTTCTCGAGGAATCATCCTTATGGCAATTTCAAATAAAACAGGCCTAATGCTTCTAACAACCGGTAACAAAAGTGAAATGGCAGTAGGATACGCAACACTTTATGGTGATATGGCTGGTGGCTTTGCCCCAATAAAAGATTGCACTAAGACGATGGTAAAGAAGCTTGCAAGTTACAGGAATACTATATCAGAGGTTATTCCAAAGAGAGTTATAGAGAGAGAGCCCTCCGCAGAATTGAGTGAAAATCAAAGAGACAGTGATACCTTACCTCCTTATGAGATTCTTGATCCAATACTTGAGGCTTTCATAGAAGAGGACTTATCTGTTGAAGAAATAGTTGATCTTGGTTTTGATAGAGCGACAGTGATAAGGGTTCTCGAAATGGTAAAGAGAAATGAATACAAACGCCGTCAAACACCCCCCGGAGTCAGGATAAGTAATAGAGCTTTTGGGAGAGATTGGAGGTATCCAATTACATCAGGATACAACTTTCCAAAATAGTATAAGTTTATATAGCTGAAAATTTTTTTAATTCGATTTGTTAGGTAATTTAGGCAGAAGTGTCTTTATAGCTTTCCAAAATTTTGGGACTTCCTTCTCGGTACCAATATTATCATCACCAGAAATCTCTTTATTATTGGTATTTGTTGCAGCAATTGAGGTTGGTGAGGAGGTAAACATATTATCCGCTATTCTATCATCACCAGAAATCTCTTTATTATTGGTATTTGTTGCAGCAATTGAGGTTGGTGAGGAGGTA
>PBVS01000098.1 GCA_002728725.1 Woeseiaceae bacterium | reverse complement strand
TATTGTTTAATATTTTTTATCATTGCTTTTGTTTGTATCTACCCTTTCAATAATTTTGTATTTGATTATCTTGTACATCTTATAGGCGGGGGATCAGATATTGAGCTTATTGCTATAGAAGTTGCATCTCCTTTCCTTGTGCCTTTGAGATTAACTGCATTTTTAGCTTTATTAATATCAATTCCTTTCTTCTTGTATCAAGGATTGACGTTTATGGCTCCAGGTTTATATGAGAATGAGAGGGGGGTAATATTTTCTCGAACTATTTTAGGCACTATTTTGTTTTTTCTTGGTTTAGTCTTTTGTAGCTTATTGGTCCTTCCTAATGTATTTAACTTTTTTCAGTCTATAGGCCCTGACTCAATAAATATTTCAACAGATATTTCAAAATTCTTAAATTTTGTTCTTTCACTTTTATTAGCATTTGGTTTTTCATTTCAAATACCAATCATAGTGAATGCGCTAATAAGGTTAGAGCTATTTAAAAAGCAAAAATTAAAAGAATTCAGAGGCATATTCTTAATAGTTTGTTTTGCTTTTGGAGCAATTTTTACACCTCCAGATGTTATCTCACAATTTATGTTGGCAGTTCCTATGTACATTCTTTTCGAACTAGGTTTATTATTTAGCAATGAAAAAAAAGCGTAATCCTTTAGCAAAAGATCTTAAAACGCCAAAATATAGAATTCGTGTAAAGCCTGATAAAACAAAGTACTCAAGAAAGAATAAAAAAATAAAAATTGATTAAAAATTAATCACTGATAATTAAATTTCTTGACAATTTATTTTGAAACAAATATATTACTTTTATGTGACATTTGTGTGACATAAAGAGGATAAATGTTTAAAAAATTTCTTAAAAAAGGCCAAAAAAGACTAGCTAAGTTTTATAAAAAACTTTTTAAAGTTTTAGAAAATTGATTAATGCAGGAATACCTCGCCTGCATTAGTTAGTTGAATGTCAATCCACCATCCACTGTTAGATTCTGTCCGGTAATAGCTCGGGAGGCGTCCGAGGCAAAAAATACTACAGCATCTGCAAGATCTTCTACTGTTGTTACTTTCTGAAGAGGGGTCATTTGTGCAATTGCTTCAAAAACTTCATCTGGAGTTGCTGCACTTGCGTCTGTAATTCTTAGTAATCCTCCCGAAACCATATTTACTGTAATGCCAAACTGGCCTAAATCTTTAGCAAAGGTTCTGGTCAGAGCCAGAAGGCCTCCTTTAGCAATTGTATAGTCGTGATAAGGAACAACAGGATTTTGAACTAAGTTGGTCCCTATATTAATTACTCTCCCAAAATTTTGCTCTTTCATTTTTGGGGTGCTTGCTTGTATCAGATTGAGAGACCCCTTGATCGTAACGTCTAAATGATTTTGAATCTCATTCCATGAAATATTCTCAGCATTTTTTCTTAGATCTCCATTAAAAATGTAGTTAGTCATCGCATTATTAACAAGAATATCGGGATAACTATTGAAATGTGAGTTTATCTCTTCATACATTCTTGAGACTTGCTTTTCATCTCTTATGTCTGATTTAAATGCTTGGACAGAGTCTCCCAATTTTATAGATAGCTCTTCTGCTTTTTCTTTACTATTGCAATAATTAATTGCAACTCTATATCCAGACTTCACAAAAGATTCAGTGATTGCAGCTCCTAAACCTCTTCCTCCGCCAGACACTAAGACTAATTTACTCATGTTTTGCTCCTTATTAATTCTTCAACAATTTTTGGATCCGCTAAAGTAGTAACATCACCAAGATTTTCTGTATCATTGTTTGCTATTTACGTAAAATTCTTCTCATTATTTTTCCTGATCTTGTTTTTGGTAAATCTCTGGAGAAATGTATAAAATCCGGTTTTGCAATTTTGCCAATAATCTTTGCGACCTCATCTTTAATCTCAGACTCTAATTTATTATGGTCTTCTGTTGTCTTCTTAAGAATGATATAGGCGTAGATAGCTTGGCCCTTTATTTCATGTTCAACACCTACAACTGCTGATTCTGCAACTTGTGGATGATTAACGATGGCACTTTCTACTTCTGCAGTTCCAATTCTATGTCCTGACACATTAAGAACATCATCAACTCTACCAGTAACCCAATAATAACCATCTTCATCACGCCCTGCTCCGTCTCCTGTAAAATATTTTTCTGAATACTGAGATAAATAGGTCTGAAGCATTCTCTCGTGGTCTCCATATACAGTTCTGATTTGACTTGGCCATGTGTTATTGATGCAAAGATTGCCTTTTGATTTACCTTCCAAAATAGTTCCATTAACATCAACAATTGATGGCTCTATACCAAAAAAGGGTAATGTTGCTGAACCTGGTTTCTTTGGTGTTATTCCTGCAATAGGGCTGATTAAAACCGATCCAGTTTCTGTTTGCCACCATGTATCAACTACCTCACATTTAGATTTGCCTACTTTTTCAAAGTACCATTGCCAAACTTCTGGATTAATCGGTTCTCCAACCGTCCCTAGAACTTTAAGTGAATTCCTGTTTGAACTTTCTAAATACTCTTCACCCTTTGCAATTAAGGCTCTTATTGCTGTTGGGGCTGTATAAAAAATATTTATTTCATGTTGATCACACACTTCCCAAAATCTTGAAGGATCAGGGTAAGTCGGCACTCCCTCAAACATCAAAGTTGTTGCACCATTAGATAATGGGCCATATAAGATATAGGTATGTCCTGTTATCCAGCCAACATCAGCAGTACACCAATACCTATCGCCATCTGAATAACCAAAAATATATTTAAATGTAAGTGTTGCTCCCAATAGATAGCCTGCTGTGGTATGTAAAACACCTTTTGGTTTCCCGGTAGAGCCAGATGTATACAAAATAAAAGAAGGGTCTTCGGCTGCCATTTCTTCACATTCACAAAAATCTTCTTGTTTTTCTGTTAGCTCATGGTACCAAATATCAATTTCATCA
The DNA here is from genome assembly GCA_002728725.1 of Woeseiaceae bacterium. Classification (GTDB taxonomy): domain Bacteria; phylum Pseudomonadota; class Gammaproteobacteria; order Steroidobacterales; family Woeseiaceae; genus SP4260. The sequence goes on along the minus strand of PBVS01000098.1, from coordinate 2,541 downwards.
TTCCATGCGATTTCTGTATCAGTATATTTAAGAACAACAGATTTCTTAATATTCGGACAATCCTTTAATGCTTCATCAACACTATCTTTAAGAGGTATTTTTTTGCCTCCTCTTATTCCCTCATTCGCAGTTATAACATAATGGCAATCTGCATCTAGGATTCTAGATTTAATTGCTTCTGGTGAAAAGCCTCCAAATACTACAGAATGAATTGCCCCAATACGCATGCATGCAAACATTGCATATGCTGCTTGAGGAACCATTGGCATATAAATGCAAACTCTATCTCCTTTTTTAACACCTATTGATTTCAAACCATTTGCTAGCTTGCAGACCTGTTTTTGTAATTCTATGTAAGAAATATTTTCATTTTTTTCTCTGTCATCTCCCTGCCAGATAATTGCTGTTTTTCCCGGATCAGTCTCAACATGTCTATCAATACAGTTATAGGAAATATTTAATATGCCATCTTCAAACCATTTTGGAGAAGATAAAGAACCTGTTGAGCCTTTTGTTGGTTCCTCAATCCAATCAATTTCTTTTAAAGCCTGTTTAAGGAAAAAACTGCTAGGATCTTTAATCGAATCATCATAAAGAGACTGATATTCTGAAAAATCTTTTAAATGGGGGTTAACAAAACTATCTATATCAAATTTCATTTTCTTTTATTTTGGAATTAAGTTCTTCTATAGAGTTAACTATTATTAGCTCTTCAGGAATTTGACTTAACATACCAAAATCTACGCTTTTTTGAATCCAAGCAAGAAGATCCGTCCAATAATTCTCCTTATTGTAAAGATATAGCTTTTTATTAATTACTCCTCCTCCTATTTCGCTCATATGAAGATGGGTTAAGACATCAAAGAATTCGTCGGCTGTTCCAATTCCTCCAGGGAGAACAACAATAAAATCAGAATAATCTATTAGTTTTTTCTTTCTAATATATAAAGTTTCTTCCACTTCAAAAGTGTCAATATATCCTTCTGCAGTAAATCCTTGGTCATGAAAAAGCTTAAGGTTAACTCCTTTTACAGTTCCGCCAATCTCTTTATGCTTCTTGGAAATATACCCCATTAATCCTCTATTACCGCCGCCATATACAATGCCTATATTAGAATTAGCCAGAAAATTACAGAATTGATCTATATCATCTTTTATTGGAAAAGTTGGTTCACTAGAAGAGAGAAAAACGCCAGCAAATTTCAAAATTAATTCTCTAAATCAGGCGACCATTTACCTGAAGCTGCTAATCTATTCATCAAAGCTCTATGCGAAAATGCGGCTTGGGCAGCTTCCTTGTTTTCTGCTTTACCCAGCCATGTTTTTAAAGCTGATTGCTGTAAAGCTCTTCCATAAGAAAAAGTTAATTTCCAAGGCCCTCCACCCATTTTATTCATCGCATCTAAATGATGAGTAGCCTTAATATCTGATTGTCCCCCAGAGAGAAAGGCAATACCTGGAAGGCCATCAGGTACATGCTGCTTTAAACATTCAAGAGTTAATGATGCTACTTCATCTTCTGAAATTTGATCTGGATTATTGGAACCCGCTGTTATCATATTTGGTTTTAATAATGTTCCTGTGATATCTACATTGTAGTTATCAAGAAAATTAAATAGTGATTTTAGTGATCTTGAAGATGCATTTAAGCAATCTTCAGCTGAATGTTCTCCGTCCATTAGAATCTCGGGCTCAACAATAGGAACCATATTATTTTTTTGTGCAATTTTTGCATATTGTGCTAAAGCATCCATATTTGCATCAATGCATTCTTGAGTAGGAGCATCTGCTCCTATATTTATAACAGCTCGCCATTTAGTAAATTTTGCTCCTAATTTTCTATACTCAAAACATCTTTCATCTAAATCATCTAATCCTTGAGTCAAGGTCTCACTGTCTGATTCATTAAAGGGATTTAAGCCTTTATCGACTTTAATTCCTGGCAAAGACCCTTGAGAATAAATTATATCTGTTAGCAATACCCCTCCTATAGATCTTTGTCTTATAGTTTCATCAAATAGTATTGTTCCGCCAATATTTCCATTCATGCCTTTAGACGTAAATAATATTTCTCTGTAATCTCTTCTACTGTCTTCTGTAGACTCTACGGAAATAGAATCAAATCTTTTAGAGCAAGTTGGATTACTTTCGTCTGCCGCAAGTATTCCTTTTCCATCAGCAACTATATATGTTGCAATATCATTAAGAGATTTAAGAGGTGGTAGCAAGCTCATACTTATATTTTAACTTTATTTTGACCTTAACGCCTCAATCGAGGGGAGCAATGAACCTCCCAAATATTCTAGAAAAGCACCGCCTGCAGTTGATACATAATGAAAATGCTTGGTATCAGAGAATTTATTAATCGCAAAAATAGTTTCTCCTCCTCCAGCAATAACCTTGCTATCTGACTGCCTAAGATAATTTATTAAAGATTTTGTTCCATTTGAGAATTCATCAATTTCAAACATGCCTAAAGGCCCATTCCATATGATTGTTTCACTTAAATAATCTTTCATTTCTTTATCATTAAATTCTATG
>PBVS01000097.1 GCA_002728725.1 Woeseiaceae bacterium | reverse complement strand
ATGAATCGCGTAGTCTCAAAAGACGTATCAAGATTTTTTCAATCTGAACATGAGGATAAAGGTGTCAGATTTTTATTCAATCAAAATATCAGTTATTTTTCAGGAGAAAATGGCAATGTAGCAAAAATTCATCTTTCTTCAAATGAAACTATACAATCAGATCTTGTGCTAGTTGGTGTTGGAGGAGTTCCCAATATTGAGATTGCCGATAATACAAAGATAGAAATAGATAATGGCATTAGGGTGGATAGCGCATGCCGGACTAATGTGGAAGACATATATGCAATTGGAGATTGCACGAATCATTGGAATAAAATATATCAAAGGTATATTAGGCTTGAATCTGTTCAAAATGCCATTGATCAAGCGAAAGTGGTTGCTGAGAATATATCATTTGGGGATGTAAGCTATGATTCGGTTCCATGGTTTTGGTCTGATCAATATGACATCAAACTTCAAATTGCTGGTGTTTCTCAGAATTTTGATGAAGTAATCATTAGAGGCAATGCATTAGAAAAATCATTCTCATGTCTGTACCTAAAAAATCGAACTTTAATTGCTGTTGATGCAATCAATCGTCCAAGAGATTTTATTCATTCAAAGAACCTTATTTATCATAAAACTATCATCGACGATGACAAGAACAATATTAAAGAAATTGATTTGAAAGAATATTTGCATAAATCATGAAAAAAATTTGCATGTGGTCAGGGCCTAGGAATATTTCAACAGCAATTATGTACAGCTTTGCTCAACGCGATGATACTGTCGTTATTGATGAGCCATTATATGGACACTATCTCAGAGTAACGAATGCAGATCATCCAGGAAGAGAAGAAGTCATCGAGCAAGTTGATTGTGATGGCAATAGAGTGATGCGGTCAATTTTGGACATGAAGGGTCCAAAGAATAAAATCCTATTTATGAAACAAATGTCACATCATTTACAAAAAATGAATCAGGATTTTGTATTTGAAACTGAAAATATTTTTCTTATAAGAGACCCAAAGGACGTAATTGCATCCCTCACAATACAGCTTCCGCATGCCAATTTGAGAGACACTGGACTGGACCTTCAATGGAGACTATTTAAAGATTTGAGATCAAGAAACTCTCATGCCATTGTTATTGACAGTAAAGAACTCTTAAATGATCCTAAAAATATTTTATCAAAATTATGTGAGCGTCTATCTATTCCATATTCTGAATCAATGTTAAGTTGGGATAAAGGTCCAATTAAGGAGGATGGTGTTTGGGCTAAATATTGGTATAAGAGTGTACATGACTCAGAAGGATTTCTTCCTTATAAAGCAAAACCGCTTTTAGCAGAAAAATTCCTGAATCTCCTGGATGAGTGTCAACCCTATTATGATAAACTTAACAAATATGCTTTAAGAAAGGACTCCTAGAATGAAAGTAGACCCAAGAAACGATAATCTTATTGTATTCATCAATGACGAGTTACTCCCAAGAGATGAAGCCAAAATATCTGTATTTGATAGTTCTGTTCAGGGTGGTGATGCTGTATGGGAAGGACTGAGAGTCTATGATGGAAAAATTGCAGCTTTCAATGAACACTTAGATAGGTTACAAAATTCTGCAAAAGCGCTTGCGTTTGAATCCATACCCTCATCTGAAGATGTTGCTAATGCTGTTTTTAAAACGCTCGAAGCAAATAAAATGTGGGATCAAAGTCATATCAGGCTTACGCTGACGAGAGGCGAAAAAATTACCTCTGGAATGAACCCAAAACTCAATCAATCAGGGTGTTCTCTAATCGTTCTTGCAGAGTGGAAGCCACCTGTATATGGAAATGATGGAATAAGGTTAATTACATCTTCGATAAGGAGAAATACGCCTGAATGCTTAGATTCAAAGATACATCACAATAACCTTCTTAATAACATTCTTGCTGTGATAGAAGCCAATGTAAGTGGTGTAGATAGTGCAATTATGCTTGATGTTAACGGATTTATATCTGAAACAAATGATACGAATTTATTCATAGTCAAAGATGATGAAATTTTCACTCCATACGCTAATAGCTGCCTTCCGGGAATAACAAGAAAGATGATTCTATCAATTGCAGATAATGAAGGAATTGCAAACCATGAAAAAGATTTATCTCTCACCGAGCTCTATACATCTGATGAGGTTTTCACATCAGGAACAATGGGTGAATTGACTCCCGTGCTCGAAGCTGATGGAAGAATAATTGGTAATGGCAAGGTAGGTGAACTTACAAAAAGAATGCAATCACTCCATCTTAAACATGCCATAGAAAATGGAACTTCACTTCCTTTCAAGAAGCCCGACTAAATTAAGATTCAAAATATTTTTTCAAGTGGTCACTGAAAGGCTCTCTTTCTTCTGATTCAATATCTGACTGTTTTTTTATTGAATCTTTGGCTTCCTTCTCAAAAAGAGCATTCTTCGATGACGATAGATCCATCAGTCCCTTGAAGTATTCTTTATTTTGCTTTGACAAATCTAGAATGTAATCAGAAAAAGTCATCTTTTTTTCCGATAACTCTCCAAGCATCATGGCTGACGGTGTTTGGTCGGGATCATCAACTAACCGAGATTGCTTCTTAACTGATGATTCGTATCCAGAACATTGAGCTCCTTTATCTATCAGGGATGCAATTTTTAGTACACCATCTATTATCTCAGTTGCCCAGGATTTCAGTGAGACTTTCTTTCCATCTCTTGAAAGATTAAAACCTGGCTTCCTGCCATGACTAGATGTATCTGAATAATTCTTCATTATTTCTCTGTTCTCAACCTCATCAATCAATGGGCTTTCCTCAAGCAAGCAAAATATCATGAAAGACTCGATGAATCTCATGGTATCTTGATTAATGCCAACAGGATCATAAACATTTACATCCAAAGATCTTATTTCAATATACTCTATCCCTCCTCTCTTTAGAGCGCTTGTAGGTCTCTCGCCTGAACTTGCAACTCTCTTTGGTCTCACAGTGCTGTAATACTCATTTTCTATTTGTAGTTTATTTAAAGAAAGTTGTTGGTATTTTCCATTTATTTTAAATCCGAAATTTTGGTATGAAGGCTCTGGGGTCTTCATGGCTGTTGTTAAATCTTCGATATAATCATCTAAATTATTCAGTGAGATATTGATATTGGACTGAACAGAACTGGTATAACCGAGATCGCTCATCCTCAGTGAAGTACCATAAGGCTGAAATAAAGTCTTTTTATCAAGTGATGGCATAGACGTATTATTATCGCTCAAAAAAGATTTGCATATTGCTGGTGAGGCTCCAAAAAGGTAGAGTATCAGCCATCCAAAACGCTTGAGATTTCTTATCATGTCCATGTAGCTTGATGATATAAAGTCTTCCGCAGCAGAATTATTATTCTCAATTTTTTTGTATACAGGCCAAAAATTCTCTGGAAGCGAGTAATTAAAATGTATTCCGGAGATTGCTTGCATATTTCTTCCATATCTTAAGCCGAGGCCACTTCTGTATATAGATTTCATTTTACCGATATTTGAACTTCCATAATCTGCAATCGGAATTGATTTATCGCCATCTAATCTACAAGGCATACTTGCAATCCATAAAATCTCATTATTTATATTGTTATAAGTAAATTGATGAATATCATTGAGCATGCTAATCACTTCCCAACTATTCTCATAAGCAGGAGTTACGAACTCCAGTAGCGCTTCAGAAAAATCAGTTGTGATATATTTATTTTTTAATGCTGAACCTAAACTTGATGGATGCCTCTTAAGTGAGAGTGAGCCTTCTTCGTTTACCCTTAATGATTCTTTTTCTAATCCTTTCTTTCCGCCGCAAAAAACGACAGGCTCATTGTTCTCTGAAAGTTGTCTTAGTTTCTTCTCAAGAATAGTACTCATAATCTAATGCCATTATTGTCCATCGGTATTCAATATAATTCTATCACCTTTGTGTTTTAGAAAAATAATTTCCTAATTTGAATATTTTGACTTCACTTGCGAAATATAAAATGATTAAATTAAATCTCGATAATCAGATAAGGTGTGATGGACAAAACTTAAGATACCATCTAATAATTTTATGAAAAATTTGTTTAAAATATTTTGCTTAATAAGTGTTTTTTTCTCTTTCTCTGCATATGGTGCTTGTGAATACCCAAGAAAAGCTGAAATTCCGAACGGCACGACAAGTACTACAGATGAATTCATGACAGGTTATCAAGCGGTGAGACAGTGGATAGAAGATATGAATGATTACATGGAGTGTATCGACAAAGATACTGTTGCTATGATTTCAATGCTTAAAATTAACCAACAACATACGCCTGAAGCAGAAGCAACCATTATAGAACATCAAGATAAAAAATATAATGCTGCTGTTGAAGATCAGCAAAAGGTTGCTGAATTATTGAATATTGAAGTCAGAGCATACAAAGCTAAAGAACAATAAAACCATAAAATAAAGCTCAGATATAATGATCTAGTTGGCATGGGAGAGGTCAAACATGAAAATCGCTGAGCTTTTTTCATATAAAAGGATAAATCATGAATAAACCTGTTCGTGTAACTATAACTGGAGCAGCAGGACAAATAGGTTATCAATTGGCATTTCGAATTGCCTCTGGGCAAATGCTAGGCTCAAATCAAAAAATCATACTACAATTACTTGAGATTACTCCAGCGCTTCCTGCCCTTCAAGGTGTCCTTATGGAGCTTGAAGATTGTGCTTTTCCTACGCTTGCTGGTGTCATAGCCACAGACAACGCAGATGAAGCATTTAATGAAACAGACTATGCTCTGCTGGTTGGAGCAATGCCAAGAGGACCAGGAATGGAGAGAGCTGATTTGCTTGAAGCAAACGCAAAAATCTTTACTCATCAAGGTTCTGCCATAAATAATAGTGCAAATAAGGATGCAAAAATCCTCGTGGTTGGAAATCCGGCAAATACCAATGCATTGATTGCGAGTTCAAATGCACCAAATATTGATCCTTCAAACTTTTCTGCTATGACTAGACTGGATCACAACAGAGCAAAATCATATTTAGCAAAAAAAATCGAGGCCATAAGTACAGAGATCAAGAAAATGATTATCTGGGGAAATCACTCAGCAACTCAGTTTCCTGATCTTTATCATGTGCTCTACAATGGCAAATCCATAAATAATGAGATCGATCATCAATGGCTAATCGATGATTTCATTCCAACAGTACAACAAAGAGGGGCTGAAATTATTAAGGCCAGAGGCGCATCCTCTGCCGCCTCTGCTGCCTCAGCAGCTATTGACCATATGAGGGACTGGGCGCTGGGAACTCCAAAAGATGACTGGGTAAGCATGGCAATCCCATCAGATGGAAGCTATGGAATTGAACCAGGTATCATATTCTCTTTTCCCGTTAAATGTGAAAATGGGAAATATAAGATTGTTCAAGGGCTTGATATTGAGGCATTCAGCAGAGAGAGAATCAGTATTACAGAAGCGGAACTAAGAGAGGAAAGAGCTGCTATAGAGCATCTTTTATAAATAGCTAAGATCATAATCAGCATTAACATAATCAGGTACTGATTTGTAATTCAATGATGTTGATATATCATTGATGTTAATCAAAAAGAGACAAATATTTAATCTATTATGGAAAATTAATTTATGTCAGATATAGCAATTAATCTATTCTGGTTATTACTATTTTTATCTCTCTTTTTAGGTCTACCCTATCACAGAGTAAATCTTCTGTTGTCTTCTTTTATCATCACTTTATCAACATATATTTATACTGTTTTTGGAAAAGCGGGAATTATAATGAGTGTTTTTCTGTGGTCTTTTGCGCTTGTTCTCATACTGATTAATATAGTGCCTCTAAGACGTTCCAGACTCTCGAAACCATTACTGAATGTATACAAAAGAATGGTTCCTAAAATGTCGAAAACAGAAAAAGAGGCACTCGAAGCAGGGGGTGTTTGGTGGGAAGGTGAGCTTTTTTCTGGTATGCCAAACTGGGATGTTCTCATGACAATGCCGCAACCCGAATTGTCTCCAGATGAAAAGAAATTTATAAACGGTCCGTGTGAAAAGTTATGTGAAATGCTCAATGATTGGGAAATTTCTCATCACAGAGGCGATTTACCCGAGGAAATATGGAAATTTTTTAAAAGTGAAAAGTTTTTTGCAATGATCATACCGAAGAAATATGGAGGTCTAGAATTTTCTTCGTATGCT
>PBVS01000096.1 GCA_002728725.1 Woeseiaceae bacterium | reverse complement strand
TAAAAGATTTTAATAAAAAATTGGATTTCTATTTCCATCTTTATGAAAAATTAGCCAATGAAGAAAAAAATTAATATTACTTGTCCAAATTGTAAGAAAATTGTTGAAGTTAATTCAAAATATAAGCCTTTTTGCTCGAAGGGATGCAAAAGTGTAGATTTTTTGCGTTGGACTAATGAAGAAGTTTCTATTAAGGGCTATGAAGATCCCACCAATGACTGATGCCTGCATAAGAGTCTTGCATGGAATTCCTTTCATTTACGCCTCCTAAAGGTATTATTTTTATTTCTGGAAAATCATTTTTTAATTTAAAAAAATTATCCCAACCAAGAGGTTCAGATTCATATTTTTTGACAATTGGAGACAAAAGAACATAATCACAGCCCAATTTTAAGGCTAATGATATTTCTTTAGCGTTGTGACAAGAAGCACCGATTATTTTATTCGAAACAGGAGGAAAATCTTCGTATAGTTCTTTAGCTTGCAAATGATAGCCATCTGCCTTGAGGCTAAATTTATTTGGAATATTCAGAAGAAGAGGAATGTTATTTTTCTTACAAAATTTTGTTGTTACATTTAATGTTGCATCAATATCTACTTCGGTATTTTTTATTCGTAATATCAGCACTTTATGCTCATACAGTAGAGCATTTTTAAGTTTATTTTTTAAAGTAGAGATTTTCTTGAATTCACCGGTAATAAGAAATATAGGATTTGAGTTAAGAATTTTAGACCATTTATTTGGAATCAATTATTTTTCTCTTTTCTTTTCTGTTGTTGCTCATATTCTTCTTTACTCATAGCTTGAATCTTAATATTAAAAAGAATCTTAATAACGTCATCTTTAAATGATTCAATCATAGAATCAAAAAGATAGAATGATTCTTTTTTAAATTCATTTATTGGATTTCGTTGAGCATAGGCTCTTAACCCTATATTGCTTCTTAGAGAATCAATATTTTGTAAATGTCTTTTCCATGATGCATCTAATACTTGTATGGCTATCTGTCTTTCAAGCTCTTTTTTCTTATCCTTCAACTTTCCAAACTTTTCAAAATAATGTTTTTGATAGAAATCATTCAGAAAATCGATAACTTTAGCAAAAGTTAAATTATCTCTACTTAAGAAATTGAAATCTGGCGATATTCCAAAAGATTGTGTCAGCGCTTTATCCAAATCATCAAATTTCCAATTTGTAATTTGATCTTCCGGAAGTAAGCGATCAGCAGTTTTTTCTAAAAGATTATCCAAGTATTCAAATATTAATTTTTCAGAATCATTTTCTTCAAGAAAATAATCTCTTAATTTATAAACTGTTAATCTCTGATCATTAGAAACATCATCATATTCCAATATTTGTTTCCTAATTTCAAAATTTCTCCCTTCAATTTTTTTCTGTGCGTTAGCAATAGCACCATTTAACATTGGATGTTCAATACTTGAATCATCCATTCCGTCACTTAATCTCGAAAAGAGTTTTTTTCGATTTTCATCGATAAAAAGCCTCAGTACTGTGTCATCAAGAGATAGGAAAAATTTTGAGTAACCAGGGTCTCCTTGTCGGCCAGATCTTCCTCTTAATTGATTATCAATTCTGCGAGACTCATGTCTTTCTGTCCCAATGACATGCAATCCCCCAGCATCTAGTACTTGTTTATGTTTTGTTTCCCATTCTGAATCGTCATCTTCTTTTTTGCCACCAAGCACAATATCTGTTCCACGTCCTGCCATATTAGTTGCTATTGTAATAGCACCTGGTCTACCAGCCTCAGCAATAATCATTGCTTCTTTTTCATGGTATTTTGCGTTTAGCACCTGATGTCTTATACCCTCTCTTTTTAATCTATTTGAGAGTTCTTCAGAGCTCTCAATTGAAGCTGTACCAACAAGTATAGGAGCAGATTTTTTATTGATTTCTTTAATTTCTTTTATAAGAGCATGATATTTATCCTCTTCATTTACATAAACAACGTCATTAACATCTTCCCTCACCATTTTTTGATTTGTTGGGATGACCACGACATTCATTCCATAAATTTCTTTAAACTCTGCAGCTTCTGTATCTGCTGTTCCTGTCATTCCTGAAATTTTATTGAATAGTCTAAAAAAATTCTGGTATGTAGTAGAGGCTAAGGTTTGTGTTTCTTGTTGAATTGGAACTCTTTCTTTGCATTCGAGAGCTTGCATAACTCCTTCTGATACTCTTCGTCCAGGAAGCTTCCTGCCTGTATTGTCATCAATCAATACTACTTTATTATTTTCAACTACATAGTGAACATCTTTTTCAAATAAAAGATTAGCTTTCAAAGTTGCTTGTATATATTTAAGAAATTTAAGGTTTTCTGTTGTGTATAAACTTTCCCCTTCTTTTACCATACCTCTGTTATTTAAAAAAGATTCTACTTTTTCAAAACCATCATCAGTTAAGTCAACACTTCTGAGCTTTTCATCAATTAAAAAATCTCCTCTTTCCTCTTCTTTAAGTGGTTCTTCTTCTGTTCCTTGCCTCATCTGTCTTTTCATTGTTGGCAAAAGTTTAAGGAAGATCGGATATGCAGCTGCATCATCATCAGTTGCCCCTGATATTATTAATGGAGTTCTTGCTTCGTCTATTAATATAGAATCAACTTCATCAACAATTGCAAAATTAAGATTTTTTTGAGTCTTCTGATCTTTGAAAAGAACCATATTATCTCTTAGATAATCAAAGCCTAGTTCGCTACTTGTGCAATAAATAATATTTGAATCATAAGCCTCCTTTTTATCGTTAAAACTTTGTGCAGAAGTCAAAGCATCGACTTTTAAACCAAAATATTCATAAATAGGTCTCATCCAATTTGCATCTCTTTCAGCAAGATAATCATTCACTGTAACGATATAGACCTTATTACCTTTTAAGGCATTTAGCACAGCAGGTAGAGTGGCGACAAGAGTTTTTCCTTCACCAGTTTTCATTTCGGCAATATTGCCATCATTCAAAACTAACCCTCCAACTAATTGACAATCGAAATGCCTTAAGCCTAGTGTTCTTTTTGACGCTTCTCTTACAGCAGCAAAGGTCTTAATTAAATTGCTTTCTTCTTCATCCTTATTAAAGGTTAATTTTTTAAATTCCTCTTCATTAAGTTTTTCAGTCTCTTTTTCAATAGCATTGATCTTCTTAACTACTTTTTCATAAGCATCAATACGTCTTTGATTTGCTGAACTGAAGATTTTTTTGAATATACCTAACATCAGGCTAACTCTTGAGATACTGGCCTTAGATAATTAATAGGAGCATCCTTAATTTCATCTATTTCGATGATTTTATATGCATTTTCACTTTCGATCTTTTTCAAAAGTTGATTATTTAAAGCATGACCAGACTTAAAACCATAAAACTCTCCGATTAAGTTGTGTCCAAGCAGGTAAAGATCTCCAATTGCATCAAGCATCTTGTGTTTTACAAATTCATCTGCGAAACGCAAACCTCCATCATTGAGAATATCTTCATCACCAATACCAATAGCATTATTTAAATTAGCACCTAAAGCTTTATTGTTTCTTTTGAGCATTTCGAGATCATCATATATACCAAAAGTTCTAGCTCTGCTTACTTGTCTTATAAATGATGTTTGAGAAAAATCGATTGCAGCAGTTTGAGGATATTTCTTATATACAGGATGATCAAACTCTAGACCAAATGAAACTCTAAAACCTTTATATGGTTTTATTTTTGCAACAGCATCATCTCTTTGTACTTGTACAGATTTAGTTACATAAATAAATTTTTTTACCGCATTTTGTTCAACTATTCCGGCTGCTTGAATAAGAAACACAAACCTAGTTGAGCTGCCTTCCATGATTGGAATCTCTGGACCGTCGCAATCAATAATACAATTATCAACACCAATACCAGCTAAAGCAGACATTAGGTGTTCAATAGTTGAAATTTCTGCTCCATTACTTTCTAGAGTTGTGGATAAAGTAGTATCTCCAACATTATTGGCTTGAGCTGGGATTTCAGTGATTTTTTCACCATCAACTCTTCTAAAGATTATTCCTGTATCAGGGTCAGCCGGATGAAGTGTTAAAGTTGCTTTTTCCCCAGTATGAAGACCAACTCCTGTAGCAGAAGTTTTGTTTCTTATAGTTCTTTGTGCAAGCATGAGTTTGTATTTTAAGTTATTAACATTAATTTTAATATCGAAGTTTTTTTTGAACTTCAAAAAGCGCTATTGATGTTGCAACTGCTACATTCAGAGATGATGTTTGGCCATACTTGCTAATTTTCAAGACCTGATCACAATTTTTTTCTACAAGTTTCCTAATTCCTTTTTCTTCGTTTCCAAGAATTAGAACGTTTTTTTCTGTAAATTGAGTTTCTTCTAGCGAGATTTCTGCATGCTCAGAAAATCCACTAATCCAATAGCCATTTTTCTTTAGATTTTCTTGAAGAGTTGCAATATTTGTAGCTTTGTATAGGTCTAAATCATATATACCTCCAGTTGAAGTCTCCACTACAGCTGGATTTAAAAAATCAGCTGAATTATTTTTTGGAATAATTACAGAATTAACTCCAAAGAATGAAGCAGATCGCAAACAGGAGCCTAAATTTCTCGTATCTTGAATCTCATCCATTATCAGAACCATATTACCAAGCTCATAACCTTGTGCTTTTATATCTTTAATTGGAGGCTCTTTGCAAATAGCAGAAATACCACCCATAGTTGATTCAATTTGTATATTTTTGGATTCTGCTAAGGCAATAACTTCACTATCTTTTTTTGAGTCAGCTTTTAATGCAATAACCATTTCGGGCTTTCTATTAATTAAAGCTTTAATGCAATGAATATTTTTTATTAATATGCTCATTATCTAATAATACAGTGAAATTTTTCCTTCTAATTCTTTTATATCTCCAATATAAACCTTAATTTCATCACCTAATGAGAATTTATTACCTCTTCTTTTTCCATCAAGGGTTTGATTCCTAGCATTGTATCTATAGAAATCATTTGGCAGATCATTTACATGCAATAAACCGCTAGTAAATAGATCTGGAATGTCTACAAATAACCCAAAATCTTTGACACCAGTTATGAATCCTGAAAAATTTTTATTTCTGAAATTTTTAACATATTCACATAATAAATTTTGTATTACTTGTTTTGATGCAAACTCAGCGTCTTTCTCTTTTTGAGAGCAATAATCAAGAACCTCTTCTAATGATTCAGCATTAATTTTTTCTTTGTTCAATATAGATATGATCATTCGATGAACTAATAAATCTGGATATCTTCTTATAGGAGAAGTGAAATGAGTATATTTATCAAATTTGAGTCCAAAATGCCCTTTATTTTTTGTTTTATATTCAGCTCTTTGCATGGATTGTAAGACTAATGTATTTAAAATAGAGGCATCCTTCCTGCTAGACATCTTTTTTAAAAAGTTAGATAAATTTTCTATATCCTCAATATTTCCATGCCAATTAATGCCTCTTCTCTTCAATGTTTGACTTAATCTATCAATTTTGATTGACTCAGGCGTTTCATGGACTCTGTAAATTCCATTATCAAAATTCTTTTCAATAAAATCTGCTGCAACTATATTGGCTGCCAACATTAATTCTTCAATTAGCTTATGAGAGAAGAGCCTTCTTCTCTGATGTAAAGATTTTATTTTTTTTTCTTTATCTAGAATGATTGCAGGTTCAGATATTTCAAAATCTAATGCACCTCTTATTTGTCTTTGAGCTAATAATTTTTTGCAAAGATGGAAGCTAGATTTTAATGAATCTACATAAGGGCCTTCCAAATCTTGATATTTTTCTGCATAGAATTTTTCTACTTGAGAATAAGTAAGTCTAGCTGAAGATTTAATTATTCCTCTTTTAAATTGATATTTATTAATTATTCCGTCTTTATCAAAATCTATTTCAACACATAGAACTCGTCTTCTTTTATTGGGTTTAAGAGAACACAATTCATTAGATAAATTCTCTGGCAACATAGGTACTACTTTTTGTGGAAAATAAACTGAAGTTGTCCTTTTAGAAGCTTCTTTATCGATTGCAGATTCTGTCTTTACATAATGCGAGACATCTGCAATGGCAACTTTTAAGTGAAATCCATCATTTGTTGCTAAACAGTAAATAGCATCATCAAAATCTTTTGCATCTTCGCCATCTATTGTTATGAACGGAAATTTTTCTAGTTCATGACTGCTCTCAATAAATTTATCTTCAATAACTTTAGATTCAATGAGAACTTTCTCAGGCCAAATGTCAGCAAGACCATAATCATAAATAGCTTTGCTATGGTAATCAGAGATTGTTGTGTGAGACATACAAAAATTATTTGTTAAAAATTTCAGAATCTTGTTTAAAGGACTTAAATTCTAATGCATTACCAAAAGGATCTTTAAAAAACATAGTTTTTTGTTCTCCAGGCAAGCCTGAAAATCTTAGATAAGGTTCAATTATAAAATTGATATTTTCGGCCTTAAGTTTTGTACTGAATGAATCAAAATCACTCCATTCTAAAATTATGCCAAAGTGAGGAATAGGAACTTCTTTTCCATCAACTTCATTACTTTTGCTTTCATTTATTTGACTTATATGACAAACAAGCTGATGTCCAAAAAAATCATAATCAATCCATAGATCATTAGATCTGCCTTCTTCAAATCCTAGCTTAGAGCCATAGAAATCTCTTGCTTTATTCAAACAGTTCACTGGAATTGCAAGATGAAAGGGTCTAAGTTGGCTCATTTTTATTTATTTTTTCAATTTTCTTTCTATAAGTTTCTCGCCAAGATTTTTTATGTATATGCGACATTTTTTTTTGAATATTTGTTATATTTTGTTCTTTCCATTCATCGCTAGTATTTGGGTCTTTCCATTTTTTTCTATCCTCTGAAGTTCTAAAACAACCGAAACAGGTTCCATCCTTTTGATATTGGCAAATTGATATACAAGGCGATACAAGTTTAGATTTCTTTTCACTCATTACAAACAGTATTATAGTTTAGGTATGAGATTAAACATTATATTAGTTGCTCTTATTTCTCTATATACAAATGCTGCTAATGATCTAAAAGAAAAACTTGATATTAATTTGGATACTTTAATGCCAAAAGTCATAGAGTGGAGGCATGATATACATCAATATCCAGAACTAGGAAACAGAGAATTTAGAACTTCAAATAAAATAAAGGTTCATTTAGAAAGTCTTGGAATTGAAGTTGAGAGTGGCATTGCTTATACAGGCTTAATTGGGTTAATAAGAGGAGGTCAACCTGGACCAACAATTGCACTTAGAGCCGATATGGATGCTTTGCCTGTAGAAGAAAAGACAGGACTACCATTTGCTTCAAAAGTACGAACAGAATATTTAGGCAATGATGTGGGAGTAATGCATGCATGTGGTCATGATGCACATGTGGCTATATTAATGGGAGTAGCTGAATTCTTGGCTAACAATAAAGAACAATTACAAGGAAATGTAATGCTAATCTTCCAACCTGCTGAAGAAGGTCCACCTGAAGATGAAGGTGGAGGCGCAAAAATGATGCTAGAAGAAGGAATTTTTGAGAAATATAAGCCTGAAGTGATTTTTGGTTTGCATGTAACAAATATTCCAAATGGCGTCCTATCAGTAAAGTCTGGACCAGCAATGGCAGCTGCATCAGCTTACAGAATAAAAATTAAAGGGACTCAAACTCATGGCTCTACACCTTGGTCAGGGATAGATCCTATTATGGCAACAGCTGAATTAATAGAAGCTTTAAATACTGTAGTCAGCAGAAGAATTAACATAATAAATAATCCAGCAGTAGTTTCTGTAGGAATGGTTAAAGCTGGAACTAGAAATAATATTATTCCTGAAGATTCATTAATTATGGGAACAATAAGGACATTTGACCCTGAATTGAGGAAAGAAATATATTCTGAAATAGAGCAAATTGCAAAAGGAGTAGCTTTGGGAACCGGAACAAAGATAACAGTTGAGTTTGATGTTGGCGGATTTTATCCAGTGACAGTCAATAACCCAGACCTTGTAGAAAAAATGAAAGGTTCTTTAATGGCAGCATCTCCAGGTAAATTTTATGAGTCACAAATACCAGTTACAGGAGCTGAAGATTTTTCTTACTTTTCCCAAGAAATTCCTGGATTATATTTTTGGCTAGGAATTAATAAGCCTGGTGAAGGATTAGAATCAGCAAATTTTGGAGAGAGAACCAATATTGCTGGAAATCATTCCCCATATTTTTATGTTGATGATTCCGCATTAGATGAGGGTGTCAAAGCAATGGTTTACTTAGTTCTTGATTACCCAAACTCTTAAAGCAAGACTCTATTAACAAAATTCAACATTAGGTTATGCGATTCTGGTGTCTCAACTAGGGAATCTAATACTTGCTGAAACTGTTCTTCACTTTCAGTATATTCCTTTTTGTATATAGCTAATCTTTTGAAAACAGTTGCCTTATCTACTTCTGGATGAAACTGAAATGCCCATAATGGTTTATCTCTTAATTTAAAACTATGCAAACATTGTTCTGTATATGCCAATAGATCTAAGTTTTTAGGCAAATTAATTGAATATTGTCTGTGAATAGAAAGAGCAGGAAACCCATCTTTGACCCCTTTAAAAACAGGATCTATCTCAGCAAGATTTGTAAGTTTTATGGGTATGCTCCCCATTTCGTAATCCTTATTTTTGCTAAGAACTTTACCTCCAAAAGCAAGTATTGCTAATTGAAAACCAAAACATGATGCAAAAGTAGGTAATTCTATCTCTGCTGCAGACTTAATTAGTTCAATGCAATCATTGATAAAAAGATATTTTTCAGGTTTAAGTACATTAGCTTCACTGGCTCCGCCAACATAAAGAGCATCGTATCCATTTAAAACTTCAGATTGAAAATGCGGAGTATCAAAAACATTCAATACATCGATTTGCTCTATTTCTAGCTGACTATATTTAGCAAAACTTTCAAGTTCTTCTCTTCTTACTTTCTGATCATCTCTAATCTGGAGTAATAAAATTTTTATATCTTTTCTTTGCATATGTGTTGTTTTGGCAATTTAATTCTAGTTTAAGTTAGTGTAGAATTATCTCCCCATGATTCAATATGTAATTATCGCTTTAGTTGGCTTTTTATCAATATTTGCAATGTGCATGTTTCTTTTTATAAAAGAAGGAACTAAAGGCATTAAACAAAAACCTTATAAGACAAAAAGTGGAATTACACATACCGCAGAAAAATCTCGAACCAAATATATCGTTTAAATAGGAAAGAATGGAGCCACCTGTCAGGATCGAACTGACGACCTACTGATTACAAATCAGTTGCTCTACCAGCTGAGCTAAGGTGGCCTGAGCGAAAATTCTACACTATAAACCTAGTTAGTTACAATGGAGGAAGAGCACAACCAGTGCCTTTAATTCCACAATAACCATCTGGATTTTTAGCTAAGTATTGTTGATGGTATTCTTCTGCAGGATAACTTGATTGATTAATATTGATTTCAGTTGTTATTGCTGTATGCCCTCGGTCTACTAAAACTTTCTCATATAGTTTCTTTGTCATATTTGTTAATTCAAGCTGTTCATTATTAGTGCAATATATTACCGACCTATATTGTTCGCCTATATCATTGCCTTGTTTCATGCCTTGAGTAGGATCATGACATTCCCAGAAAATTTTTAGAATTTCTTTGGTTGTTATTATTTCATTGTCATATATTACATTGATAGTTTCAGCATGCCCTGTAACTCCGGTACATACTTGTTCATATGTAGGATCTGGTCTTCTTCCTCCTGAATAAGAAGCATAAGTAACCCAAACGCCATCTAGTTGCCAAAAAACTCTTTCAACACCCCAGAAACAACCAGCTCCAAGAATTATTTCCTGCGAATTGTTAGGATAGTCATCGAATAGACTTCTTTTATTAACAAAATGAATCATTTTCAATATGAATTATATATGTATTGACTATGAAATTTCTAAGTTGATAATAACAAACTCAACCTGGAGGGGTTGGGGAGCGGTCAAACCCAGCAGACTGTAAATCTGCCGCCTCGTGCTTCGAAGGTTCGAATCCTTCCCCCTCCACCATTTATTACCCTAT
>PBVS01000095.1 GCA_002728725.1 Woeseiaceae bacterium | reverse complement strand
CCAATCGATTGAGAATAAATAACTAAGAAAAATATAGAAAATGCCGATAGGTATGATTAAAAATATATACCAGATTGATAGCATCATAAGAAGAGTGCAGTGAGATTAATCCTCATCAGATAAATATTTGGCATGGTGCTTGAGGTGATCTTCCATGAAAGTGGAAATAAAATAGTAGCCATGGCCATATCCTGAATGACGTCGAATGATCATGTTTGCATTTTTTGTCTCACAGACTTCTTCAAAATGATCTGTATTTAACTCCCTTTCAAGAAACTCATCACTGAGACCTTGATCAATTAAAACTGGATTGCGAGGTGTCCGAACCATGCCCTTCTCTATTAATTCCGATGCATCGTAGTTACTCCAGTCGTTTTGATCGTCCCCCAAGTAATTGCTCAATGCTTTCTTGCCCCATGGGCAATTTATTGGGTTACAAATTGGAGCGAATGCCGAAATGGATTTGTATGAATTTGGATTTTTGAGCCCTATAGTGAGAGCGCCATGTCCTCCCATTGAATGACCAAATATGCCGTGACGATTTTTGTCAACCTGAAAGTTAGCGTAAACAATCTCATTTAACTCCTTGGTTACGTAGCTGTACATATTGTAATTTTTTTTCCATGGATCTTGTAAAGCATCAAGATAAAAGCCAGCTCCCAGACCAAAATCATATGCACTTTCTTCATCATCAGGAACATCATCACCTCTTGGACTGGTATCGGGAGCAACAATTACAAGGCCTAGCTCCGATGCCATTCTTTGAGCTCCAGCCTTTATCATAAATGTATCCTCATTGCATGTGAGGCCAGACAACCAAGTAAGCACGGGTGCTTTATTATTATTTTTGAGAGGTGGGAGATAAATTGAGAATTGCATATCACAATTATTCACTGGGGAGTTATGACGATATGTTTGCACTTGACCACCAAAAGATTCGTCTTCTTTAAGTAATTCAATTTTCATAATATGACTCAGATTTAACTGTATTTTTGCATGATGAGTGTGGCATTCGTTCCACCAAAACCAAAACTGTTGCTCATCACTGTATTGACGTTTGCATCTTCAACGCACTCTGTAACCAAAGGCATATTTCCAACATCTGGATCGATATCCATGACATTGATTGAGGGCATAATAAAGTTATCTTCAATCATCATCAGGCAATGGATAGCTTCTTGGACACCTGTAGCACCCAGAGAGTGTCCACACAGGGATTTGCTTGTAGAAAATCTAGGTAAGTCTTCCTTAAACACTTCTCTGATGGCTTTAAGCTCAGTAGTATCACCAACTGGGGTGCTGGTTCCGTGAGTGTTTATGTAGTCGATTTTTTCTGAGACAGTGCTTTGTGCCATCTGCATACAGCGAATGGCTCCTTCACCTGATGGAGCAACCATATCATGGCCATCAGAGGTTGCACCGTATCCAACTATTTCACCGTATATTTTTGCACCTCTAGCTTTGGCGTGCTCGAGCTCCTCTAGAACAAGCATACCCGCACCGGCAGCAATGACGAATCCATCTCGATTGACATCATAGGCTCTTGATGCCAGCTCAGGTGTATCATTGTATTTTGTCGATAAAGCGCCCATGGCATCAAACAAACAGGCTAATGACCAATCCTCCTCTTCGCCGCCTCCTGCGAAAATAATATCTTGTTTGCCCATTTGTATTTGTTCCATGCCGGCACCGATACAATGCGCGCTTGTCGCACATGCAGAGGTAATGGAATAATTGAGGCCTTTAATTTTGTATGGAGTGGCTAAACAAGCAGAGACCGTGCTTCCCATTGTTCTGGGTACCATGTAGGGACCAATTCTTCTTACCCCTTTGTTTCTCAGTGTATCTGAACTTGAGACGATATTTGCACTGGATGCCCCTCCTGATGACGCAATCAACCCCGTCATTGGATTGGATACCTCTTTCTCACTCAAACCGGCATCATCAATTGCCTGTTGCATCGCAATGTATGCATAGGCTGCCGCTCCACCCATAAATCTTCTTATTTTTCTATCAATTAAGTCTTCGATATTGATATCAATGCTTCCGGATATCTGGCTTCTCATTCCGCTTTCTTTGAAAGATTCATTGAAAGTAATGCCTGATTTTCCAGTTTTAATTGAATCCAATACTTCTGATTTCGAATTACCCAAACAAGAAACAACACCCATACCTGTAATTACAACTCTTCTCATAAATCTTCCTTAAAAATCCTCAGTGGACGTAAATAATCCAACACGTAAATCCTCTGCCTCGTAAATTTTTCTTCCATCTACAGCGACAGTTCCGTCTGCAATTGCAAGAATAAGTTTGCGAGTAATAAATCTTTTAAAATCTAACTTAAAAGAAACTAATTTTGATGTGGGTAATATCTGACCGGTAAATCGTACCTTATTCACACCAAGGGCTCTACCCCTACCCTTGAAACCCAACCAAACAAGATGAAAGCCAACCAGTTGCCAGAGAGCATCTAATCCAAGACATCCAGGCATTACTGGATCTTCATGAAAATGGCTCTTGAAAAACCACATCTCTGGATTGATATCCAATTCTGCATGAATTTCACCCTTACCATACTCTCCACCCTCTTTGGATATGAGATTTATCCTATCTGTCATGAGCATTCCAGGTAATGGCAATCGCCCGCTGTCCGGGCTGAATAAAGTCCCATTGGCACAACTTAAAAGCTCATCGTAATCATAAGAATTTTTTCTGTCGCTGGGTAATTCCATGGGTTATTTTCTCCGCCATAAGATTCGATGGCTTGATTTGCAATATGTATATCTAAATCCAATACAGTAGTAACTGAGAGCATATTTTAACTAAAATTGAGAGATTATTCTAAAAAATTCCCTTTTTCGCTATCTTCATGGATATTTATATGTATTTTAATATATGGTTATTGCTATCTTAAGCTTAAATTTATCCAATGAATCAGGTCGACAGATTATATAAGAAATACCGTTTAAGAGTGATGCTGGCCATTACACTTGGATATGGTTTTATCTATACGTGCCGACTGGGTCTATCGATTGTAAAAAAACCTCTGATTGATGCGGGTATCTTTACAATAGATGAACTCGGTATGATTGGTGCTGCACTATTCTATGGATATGCTGCTGGAAAATGTATCAATGGTTTCTTGTCAGATTATTTTCCGCCTAGAATATTTTTTTCATTGAGTATTTTCTTGGCAGCTGTAATCAATATTTTTATGGGTATTTCAACTTTCCTTTGGTTGGCAATTATTCTCTGGACTCTCAATGGCTTCTTCCAAGGCATGGCTGCCCCAGCGTCTGTTGTATCCATTACAAATTGGTTTAGTTATAGCGAAAGAGGCAGATGTTATGGCATCTGGAATGCATCGCACTCTATTGGAGAAGGTATTACCTTTTATGTGATTGCTGCAATCGTCGCAGCATATGGCTGGCAATGGGGTTATATTTCTCCAGGAATATTATGTTTGGGGGTAGCGGCATGGGCCTATGCTTTTTTGAGGAACGCACCAACAACAATTGGTTTGCCAGATATAAATACCTGGAAGAATGAAAAAACGGAACCCCCTAAAGAGAAAACCACATGGGCTACACAAAAAGTGATGCTGGGCATCAAAGCAATCTGGGTGGTAGCGCTTGCAAGTGCTTTGATGTATGTAACCAGATATGCAATCAATAGCTGGGGGATTCTCTATTTACAGGAAGTTAGAAATTATTCGTTAACGGAAGCCGCTTTTTTTATGAGCATCAATACATTGGCAGGTATTTTTGGCTCCATCGCTTATGGATTTGTCTCTGACAAATTCTTTGATGCAAGGAGGCCACCAGCAAATTTAATTTTTGCTGTAGTGGAAGTCGCCGCTCTGGTATTGATCTTCTATGGCCCAACTAATGAACTTATTCAGATGCTTGCTTTTGCATTGTATGGGGCAACCTTAAGTGGTCTTATGGCTTCGCTTGGTGGTTTATTTGCAGTGGATATCGCTCCCAAAGGTGCAACTGGTGCCGCTATGGGTTTTGTCGGTATATTCAGCTATTTGGGGGCGGCGATTCAAGAAAATGTGAGCGCTTCATTGATTAGCAATAACACGATAATTACAGATGGAAATAGGATCTATGATTTTGATTCAGCAATTATGTTCTGGATTGGATCCTCAATAGTTTCACTATTATTGGCGGCATCCTTGTGGAATACCAAGGTAGTTAAATAAGTTTTTTTAATTGCTTCTAGATCGACTCAAAGAGAATAACTCTGGATCAATAGAAGCTTCTCTTTCTGTAATGATATCTGCTGCGAGATTTGCTGAACCCATAGCAAGCGTCCATCCAAGTGGACCTTGTCCACAATTAACAAAAAGTCCTCTGATTCTAGACCAACCGATAAAGGGCTTACCATCGGAGCTCATTGGTCTCAAACCTGCCCAGGGAATCGCATCAGATTCATTGACCAATTCATGAACACTCGGCAGAATTTTTTTAAGCGATTTGAGCATCATTTCGATCCTATTCTGATCTATTGATGTATCAAAACCAGCAAACTCAGCAGTACTCACCATCCTCAAACGATTACCTAGAGGAGTAAATACAATGTTTTGAGAATCATCTAATACGGGCAAAGGAAGCTGTCTTTTTAGGTTGTCAACATGCACAGTCAGTGAATATCCTTTTGCGGGTTTCACATCCAGATTTAACCCGACTTTTTTTAGAATCTTTGGACTGACTGCACCAGCCGCAAGAACAACACGATCTGATTCAATGAATCCATTATTTGTTTTTACGCCAACTACCTCCTTGTCGTGAATCACTATTTCTTCTGCAGTTTCGTTATACTGAACTTTTCCTCCGGATTTGATGAGTTCCTTTTCAATTTCGGTACAAAAAAGATGCGCATCGCCAAACTCATCATTAAAAAAATGAATTCCCTTGTATATTTTTGGTTTCATGCTCTCAAGTGCTGGAACCAGCGATATAATTTCATCGGGCCCAATAACTCGGCATTTCATACCATACTGTCTGAGTGAATCGCAGAGATTGCTCTTGCCCTGAAAATCGTCTTGCTCTTGAAAAATACTCAATGTTCCTTCTGTACCTCGACAGTATTCAAGTCCCAACTTCTCAGACAATTCTTGTGTTTTTTTTAGAGAGTAGCTTGTTAAGTAATAGTTATCTCTGCATGCTCTATCAAAATGTGACTGCGAAGAATATCTCAAAAATTTTATACCCCAAGACATCAAATCAGGGATTGCATGCCATCTCAGGCGCATTGAAGCTTGCGGATTGAATAGAGATTTTACTAGGTTCTTATACACTCCGGGGCCATTCCATGGTTCAGGCATGGATGGTGTCAACATGCCTGCATTAGCATAACTTGCCGATGATGCAGGCGCGCTGAGTTGATCGATTACCGTAACGGATTGCCCACGCTGGATTAATTCGTAAGCAGTGGTAATACCCATCAATCCTGCACCAATAACTAAATTTTCTACTCTTTTCATCTGCAAATGAAGGTTATTCTGCGAAAGCCATAAATAATATTACAAAT
>PBVS01000094.1 GCA_002728725.1 Woeseiaceae bacterium | reverse complement strand
TGCTGTCATTATTTGTTAAATAATAAATTGATTTACCTTCCTTTGCTAATCTTCTAATTTCAGCATCAGAATTATTGATGATTTGATCATCAATATAAACCGTTCCATCTAAATCAAGAATTATGCTGTCCGATTGTTGCATTTTTATTTAATACCTGCCGTCATGAAGCTGGCTATGAATTGCCTTTGAAAAATTAGAAATGCTACAAATAATGGTGCTGTTGTCATCAATGTGCCAGCGCTTATTGTTGCCCATTCAACACCTGCTTCAGACATAGAAAATATACTTAACCCTACTGTAAGTGGTCTTGTTTCTACCGAATTAGTAATAATCAAAGGCCATAAAAAATTGTTCCAATGAAAACTAACAGATACAAGACCATATGCCACAAAAGTAGGCATAGAGAGCGGGACATACACATTCCAAATAATTCTTAATATCCCTGCCCCATCTATTCTAGCCGCATCATCAAGTTCTTTTGGAATCGATTTAAAAGTTTGACGCAATAAAAATATACCAAATCCAGAAGCCATGTAAGGCAAGCCAATGGCTAATATTGTGTCCATAATGCCTAAAAAACGAATAGTCTTATAATTTTCTACAATGAGTATATCGGGCATTATGAGAAGTTGCAGAAGCACCAATGCAAATAAAATATTTTTAAATGGAAATTCAAAGCGCGCAAATGCAAAAGCTACAAAAGTACATAATATAAACTGCGAAATTACAATCATGGTTGTCATCATAACAGTATTAATTAAATATCTTGCAAAGGGAGCCTGTGACCAAGCATTAGTAAAATTATATGTTGTTAATGGGGCAAAAATATCAAAGTTAGCTTCATATTCTATTGGATGAATTGCTGCCCAAATCGCATACAATAATGGTGTGACCCAAAGTAAAGCAAGAAGCCAAGCCCCAATAACATTTAACCTTTCGCTGAAGAATTCGGATACAGTTTTCATTGATAATGAACTTTCTTATCTAGAACAAAAAATTGACCTATAGCAATGACACACAATATAAGTATTAAAACGACACTTAATGTTGTGGCATATGCTGTATCCCAGAACATAAATGCTGCTTCATAAATATAATAAAGCAACAATGTACTTGCATAGTCTGGACCGCCTTGAGTCATAACAACTATGTGATCTATTTGTCTAAAAGAGTTAATAACAGCATTAACAGACACAAATAACGTTGTTGGAGTAAGTAAAGGAAAAGTAATTTTCCAAAATATATACCACTTGTTTGCACCTTCAATCATAGCAGCTTCACGTAAATCAGGTGGGATGGCCTGTAAACCAGCTAAGTAAAATATCATATAGAAACCTGCTTCCTTCCAAATACCAACTGCCATAACACCAAAAAGTGAAGACTCTTGTGATCCTAGAATATTAAAACTTGGGAAACCAAGAGAGGTTCCAATTTGATCAATTAATCCGAAGCCAGGTGCATAAAAAAACAACCATATATTTCCAACAGCTATAAGAGGTAAAACTGTTGGCAAAAAATAAGAAAATCGTAAAAAAGGTCTTCCAACAATTTTGCTGTTAACCCATAAAGCCATACCTAAAGAAAGCAAAATAGATGTGGGTATAACTCCACAAGCATAAATAATGTTATTCGTTAGTACTTTCCAAAATGTCGCATCATTCCATAGAACATCATAGTTTTCTAACCCTACAAATTTACTTGGCCTTCTTCCTTTTGCAGTTGAGAAAAAACTATTCATCAAAGTTTTTACTGCAGGAATATGCGTAAAACTTATTAGCAAAATAAATCCTGGAACTAGTAAAAAAAATACACTGATAAGATTATTTTTTTTGTTCATGATTTTCCTTTAAATCAAAAACAGCACTTGATGAACAAGTGCTGTTTTGTAATTAATTTATCTGTAATCTTTTAGGATTTTATCAATATCAGCTTGTGCCTGCTTCATCGCATCCGCTGGTGATATTGTTCCACTCATTACATTTTCTAGAGCTGTGTTAAATATTTTAACTGTTTTCGGGTTTTCATAAGTAGAAAACTCTGCATCAGCATAAGCTAACTGCTCTTTTGCAACCAGTGCAGGTGGAAAGTCAGCTACATAATCTTTCATAGCTTGAGTTTCCCAAGCATCTGGTCTAGGAGCTACATATCCAGTAGCCATAGACCAAACACCTGCTTGATCAGGAGCTGTCATCCATTTAACAAAGTCTTTAGTAGCCTGAAGTTCGTCCTCAGGTGTTCCTTTGAAAATGTAGAAATTTCCACCACCAGTTGGCGCACCAAAACTTTTCTTCGCAGGCAGCATTGCTACACCAAAATCAAATGGAGCATTTTTTCTAACATTTGTCAGGTTACCAGTCGTAGTCCACATCATAGCAGTTTGACCTTCAAAAAATGCTTTTGGAGTTGCTCCCCATTCAAGAGTTCCAGGTCGCATAACTTTATGAGTTTCACTTAAGTCTACAAGATACTGAACTGCTTCTATTACCTCAGGAGTATCCAAGAACGTTTCTGTTCCTAAACCATTGGTCATTTTTCCACCGTTTTGATAGATCAAACCGGAAGTTAACCAAGATGGAAAACCTTTAGTTGGAATTCTTATTCCATATCTTTCAATGTTACCATCTGAGCCTTTTTTTGTTAGTTTTTTAGCATACTCTAATTGCTCGTCCCAATTTTGTGGAGGTCTATCTGGATCAAGTCCAACTTCTCTAAAAGCATCTTTGTTATAGTAAAGAACAGGAGTAGATCTTTGGAAAGGAATTCCATAAGTTACACCATCAATTTGACTATTCTTCATAAATGCTGGGTAGAAACCACCAAGCCAGTTTTCTTTTTCTTCGTCACTTAAGATATCATCCCAAGGAAGAACTAAATCTTCATCGTAGAATTTGAAAATATCTATTGCAATCAACACGGCCATTGGTGGAGGATTTCCACCTTTAGCTGCAGTAATAGCTTTAGTCGTAGCATCAGTATAAGATCCAGCATAAATTGGCTTAATCGTTACACCAGGATTTAGTTCCATATACTTATTTGATAGTTCCTCAACTGTTGAAGCTGCTGCTCCACCAACTGCTACTGGAAAATAAAACTCTAACTCTACTGCTTTGGCAGAGAAACTTGATAGAGAAATTACAAATACAAATAAGGATATGATTTTAGTAAAAGTTTTAATCATTCGTTACCTCCCTTATTAACAAATTAAATGTTTGAAATTGCTTAAAACAAAATTAACAAATTAATTTATTATAAAATTAGTCATTTAAGATGACACTCAAATGACATTTAAATTAAGGTAACATTATTATTTAAAAACAAACAATTAAAAACGAAAAAAAAACAACATTTATTGTGTATAAACGAAAATAAGCGAATTTTCTTGTTTATATTCAAATTTATAGATTATAGAGAAAAAATGAAAATTGGTTTTACACTTAAACCCAGAAATGGAAATATTCTAGACTTTGAAAATCAAGTTCAAGATTTAGAAAACATAGGAGCTGGCTCCGCAGAGATACCTTTATATGAGCTGGATGTGATCAGTGGAAAAAAAATTATCCAGGATGAATTAAATTTACTTCAAAATATTACAGGCAAAAGTAAGCTCAAATTCTCTATCCATGGCTCAATGTCCGTTAATCTTCTAGATGAAGAATATTTAAATGATCACATAGAGGTTTTAAAAAAGGAAATTGAAGTTTGTTCGATTCTTGATGTAAATATTCTGGTAACTCACTTTGGTCATACCTCTTTAGAAACATCAAAAAATCAAACAAAATATAATCAATTGATTAGCATACAAAAAGAAAAGTATTTCGAACTTGCAAAAATTGCCAAAAAATATGGTGTCATACTATGCATTGAGAATATATTTCCCTACACATCAGGGCACTATACAGCATTGCCCAGTGAAGTTTCAAAAAATATTAGTGAAATTAATCATCCAAATGCAAAAACTACAATTGATTTTAGTCATGCTTATATAAATTGTAATCTTCAATCGAAAGATCTTATATCAGAGTTAGAAACAATGGCTCCTCACACTGAACATTTGCATGTTCATGATTCATTTGGAAAATTTAAAACTATGGATACATATATATTCCCAGAAGATATTACGTATGGACAAGGAGATATACATTTACCTCTAGGATGGGGTGATATTCCTTTTGATAAAATTTTTTCTACTTTAAATTTGAAAAAAGATATTTTTTTTAATTTTGAATTAACTCATAGATATAAAAAATATTATTCACAAAATATTGAAAAAGCAAAAAAACTAATTTCTCTCATGAAATAATGAAAAATAATTTATTAGTAGGACAAATTAGTGACACCCATTTTGTTAGCAACAATAAGAAACTATTTGATCAACATGATACGTACCAAAGATTATTGGATACGGTCAGAACTTGTAACCAACTGAAAAACAAGCCAGATTTTTATATATTATCAGGAGATTTAATTCATGATGATGAGAGCTATTACAAAGAATTTTTTGAAATTTGTAAGAATTTAGAAAGACCAATTTATCCTATGATGGGAAATCATGATAAAAGAGATTTTCTTAAAAAGTACATACAACCTGAGCTTGTAGATGAGCACGGTTATTTAAATTACACAATTAAAAGTAACTCATTAGACGTAATATGTTTAGATACCGCCATCGAGGATAAAATTGAAGGAACCTTAAATCATACTTCAATGCAATGGTTAGAAAAAGAATTAAAAAATAATATCGAAAAACCTATAATTATTTTTATGCATCACCCACCAATTGAAATAGGAAGTATATTATTTGATCATATTAAATGTAATAATGGTGAGGATTTTATCAATCTAATCTCACAATATAAAAACGTCTCAGATGTAATATTTGGTCATGTACATTGCGTATTCAAAACAGTCATTAATGAGATTGAGTTTTCAAGTTGCCCGAGCGCATCTATACAATACCCTATTGATGCCAAATCTGAGAAAAATTTAAATCTAGATAATCAGGGATATATTAAACTAATTCATTTCATTGAAGGCAAAATCATAAAAAAGGACCTTGAAATAAAATAATTTTTATTTTTTTAATATTTTAAAAAATTTTTAAATTTTTGAACTTATTCAATGATATACAATAGCAGATAAAATATTCTTAATAAGTAATAATTTAATGATTGCAGTAAAACCTTTTACTAAGTATAAAAATTGTAACAAATTTGTAATAAAAATTAAATGAGATTTCTTATTTATTTTTATTTTTAAATCTTAGGAGGAAAAATGAAAAATTTACTTAAATTTTTTATAGCTTTAGTTACTGCTTCCTTTTTATCATTGCCAACTATTGCAAAGCCTGTAGAGCTTCATTATTGGCATGGTCATACAGGAAAGCTAGAAGCTATTATTAATGAAATTGCTGATAGATGGAATGCTAGTCAGGATGAGTCTGTACTTATTCCAACAAGTAAAGGGAGTTATGAGGATATCCTAGCTGCATTTATTGCTGCTTACAGAGCTGGTGAACATCCACACATGGTTCAAGTATATGATGCAGGAGCTGCAATCATGGTAGCACAGGTTAAAAATGGTGTTGTATATCCATTTGAAGACATGGCTGCTAAATATGGTGTTAACTTTAATAAAGATGATTACATCCCTGGTATCAGAAATTTCTATGCTGATTCAGATGGAAAAATGATTGGTATACCTTTTAACAGCTCAACTTGTTTAATGTATGCAAATATGGATATTCTAGAAGCAGCTGGCGTTGAAGTTCCAAAAACTTATGAGGAATTTGAACAAATTGCACCTAAAATTCTAGAAGCTGGTTATACGCCATTATTACAAAGCCACAGCCCTTGGATTTGGACTGAAAATTTCTTTTCAAGACATAATCTACTTATGACTGATGGTAACAATGGTTATGATGATGTTCCAACAACTACTTTGTTTGCTGATACTCCAGAATTTATTACGCACTGGACTAAAGTAAAAGAGTGGAAAGATAAAGGCTGGTATGATTATAAAGGTCGTGCATGGGGAGATAACCAAGCACCATTTATTGCTGGCGAAGCAGCTTTCTGGCTTGGATCAGCTGCATCATTTAGTGGAATGAAAGGTGTTGTACCAAACTTCACAGTAAATCATATCCCATATTGGGACTCAATTACTGGAGGTAAGGAATATCCAACATTTATTGGTGGTGCTGCAAACTGGATTTTATCAGGTAAATCTGATGAAGAATACGCTGCACTAATGAAATTAGCTGAATTCATGACATCTCCTGAACAACAATTGTTCTATCATAACATGTCAGGTTATGCTGCTGTTACGTACTCAGCAACAGATCTAGCTAATGAGATTGGCTTCTACGAAGCTTCTCCTTATCATAAAGCTGTTGGTGAACAGCTAAGTTTAACTGGTTCAACTATTCCTGGTGGATATAGAGCTGGAAACTGGCCGCAAATTCGTGAAGTCCTATATGAGAATTACCCTAAAATGTTGAATGGGGAAATAAGTATAGAGGAAGGCATGAAAAGAATGGATGAAGGAGCTTCTAAATTGCTTGCTCAGTTCGCTAAAACTTTATAACATCAACATAATATATGGAGGGCTTTATAAGGCCCTCCTATTAAATTAAATTATGAAAAGAGTCCAATTTAGTTCTTATTTTACACAATATTTTTTTATTGCTCCTCAGCTTGCAATAATATTAATTTTTTTATATTTGCCTATTGTTCAAACTTTTA
>PBVS01000093.1 GCA_002728725.1 Woeseiaceae bacterium | reverse complement strand
GCTCCCTTTTCGATGCCACCGGCGGTTCCATCTGAAAGTGTTGGTGCGCTTTCAATGTCTAGAATTTCATCCGCATCAATAGAGTGAGCCATAACGGCAGAATTGGTGGGTTGACAACCAATAATATCGATCATTTTATTAGAAAATTTAGCGTACGCACCGATCCCAGATATCAATCCACCGCCACCGACTGAGACAGAAATCACGTCACAGTCTGGTAATTGATCCATTATTTCAAAGCCACAAGTTCCCTGCCCTGATATCACATCGAAATCATTATAGGGAGACAGGTAAGTTAAGTTATTTTTTACGGCATAATCTCTGGCAAAGTTTTCCGTATCAACGCCATCTTCACCATGAAAACGCACATCGCAACCGGAATTTTTTATGGCATTAACTTTGACTGTGGAGGTAGCTTCAGGCACAAAAACCAAGCCTTTAATACCAAGCTTATTCATTGCGAGAGCTGATGCTGCGCCATGATTTCCGCTGGAAGCGGTAACGCACCCGCCTTTTATCTCTTCCTCGGACAACGATAGAACTTTGTTAAAAGCCCCTCTCGCTTTGAATGATCCAGTGACCTGAAAATTTTCTAATTTCAACCAAACTTCTGCGTCGCTGAGTTCACTCAAATAAGCAGAGTACTCTAGAGGCGTGACTCTCGTAAAATCTTTGATTCTTTTCACGGCCTCTTCTATCGAAGATGGCAGAGAATCTAGATTTTTTTTATTCACAATTGATCAATGTAGTTAGACACACTTAGAAAGTATTTCCATATCACCTTCATAGGAACCGGCGTCAAGAGGCCCAAACGAGAACCTAATAAAGTTGTCCAGTGGGCTTGACGATTCACCATCTCTGGTCATATCACAGAGATACCCAGGAAGAATTCCTGCATCGTGCTTAAATAACTTTTCATTAAACTCATCTGCAGAAAGTCCGTTAGGTAATTTACCCCAATGATAGAAACCTCCACACCCTGTGTACAACTCAAAACCCAAATCGCTCAGTCCCTTTTCGTATCTTTCTCTTTGTGATTTGAAAAAATCACAAACTGCTTGACGAGCATGTGCAACACGATCTTTTTCAAGAAGCTGGGTTACATATAGTTGTGAGGCTCTTGATACACCTCCCATACCAATTGATGAGTAATTTCTGAATAATTCTATATGTTTCTTTGCCGCTATCATCCAACCAACACGCATCCCAGGAACTTGAAGTCCCTTGGTAGCTGCACCAGCAATGAATATGTCTGTGTCATCAATATTGTCAACATATTGTATTGCGCTCATTGGCTCTGGATCATTATAAAACTCATAGGCCTCATCAAATAGCGCGCCTCTTCCGTCCTGACTGTAGTGCTTGACAATTTTTTTCAATCTTTCTGGCTCAAGTGCTACTCCTGTTGGATTACATGGGTTACTCTTTAGTAAGAATACTCTACTTGTTCCTTCCACAGGCTGGATGTCGTAATCTTGGTCAGAGGGCCTAAAATTATTATCTGCATTACTTGGAATAAAATGAACTTTTCTGTCTAACAGTCTGAACATATCCCAGTATGGTGTGTATTCAGTTTCCTCTAAAGCAACGCAGATATCTTTTTCAAGAAATGACATGCATGCCATCAAACCGGGTCTCCCACCAGCAAATACACCAACATTATCTGGTGTAATGCCTGCATTATAATGCTCGTTATAATAATCAGAAATCGCTGTTCGTAGCTCAATCTCACCAGTAGCCTTGGGATACTTAAGATCAGATATTGTATTAAGGCTTATTGAATCAGGAAGTGCTGGGCCGTTTGGAAGTTGAGAAGTTATTGGGTAGCCTTGAGCCCATGGATGAGTTTTTCCATCTCCCATGTATTTATTTGTTGCATCAGCAAATTTGAATAATGTCTCATATACACCCATTGGTGGAAATTGAACTAGCATAATTGTTCCTTAATTTTCTAATTAAACTTTATTACTTTTCAGATATGACTCATGAAAGTATACTTTTAATACACAAATAATAGGTCAAAATATTATCATTTTTTTTACCTAGAATAATAAAAATCAAATAAAAATAATGGAAAAGATTCTAGGGCTAGCGATCAAATATCTAATATTTTTTATTTGCCGTATTAATCCAATTTGGTGATTTCAAATGGCCAAAAAAAATGTAAGCAGCGATAAATTCGGACTGGCATTATCTTATCTTCTATTGGGAGAGTTTTCGGGTCTCGCGCTTGATATTTCTGCCAAATATATTCTTCAAGAATACTCGTTAATTCAGTTTATTTTTGTTAGGAGTCTGCTTGCAACTATCATCTTTCTAATAATTTGTCCTTGGTATGGTGGCTTGCAAAGCATGAAAACGAAAAAATGGAAATGGCATTTACTTAGGGCATTCCTTTCAATTATAGCAATGTTTGGATTCTTCTATGGTATCAGTCGGATGCCATTGGTTAATGCGGTTACAATCGTCTACATTGCCCCAATTATTGTCACAGCACTATCAACAACGTTGCTCAATGAAAAGGTTGGTTGGCCCAGATGGATAGCAGTTATTGCGGGATTTTCTGGTGCACTAATAATTTTGAGGCCAGGCGAGGGATCGAATATCGAGGCTTCCTTAGCCGTTTTTGCCTCCGCCATCGGTTTTGCCCTATTAGCCATCACAGCCAGAAAAATGGCAAAAACGGAATCCATCATCGCTATGTCTGTATATGTATTGATCGGACCAATGATTGCTTCAATGTTTTTTCTTCCAAATAACTACATCGCCCCTGATGGCTCAGATTGGCTAATATTTTTATTTGCCGGGGTCGCATCTGTTTTTACTTGGATCGGATATATTAATGCCTACAAAAGATATTCCCCGGTGTCTCTAGCGCCTTTTGAATATCTGGCTCTTATTGGAGCTGCCATTGCTGGGTATTATCTATGGAATGAGGTTCCAGATAAATTTGTACTGATTGGCGCATCAATCATTATAGGTAGCGGAATATTCATTGCTCGTCGAGAAATCGGAAAATCTCAATCTACTTCATACATAAGAGGTTTTAGATCCTCTGGTGTGAACAACATGATAAGAAGGCTTAAAAAGAAATAATCCAGTGACCTAACTGTCTTGTTTAATGGACGACTTTCAGGAGATCAGAGCCCTAAATTCTATAAGAAATTGTTTGATTCTGTTTGTGTTTCTTTTTCCCATTCTAATGAGCAGCTTTTGACCACTGGACAACGATTCGATCTCCGGATGAACATATTCGTATAAATTGTTTGGAGTGTGAAGAATGATTGGATCATTTACCTCCGGAGTGTCAAGCAGATGATCTATCACATCAATGAGCCGATCGTTGAAATAGACATCTGGGTAACCTAAATCCTGATAAGCTTCTTGAAAAAGAGGATAAAATCTCAGGTAGATCTCTGCCAATACGTTTTTATCCATGACCTCAAGGGTGTCGGTTAAGCTATTGTAGCGTTCATAATTTTTTTCACTGAGAATAAATCCATCTAAAGTGCCTTGAGCTTCAACAATAAATTTTTCAGATTCTATATTAATTGGCCTCATCCTCTCGGCCAGATAAGCTCTTGGAAGATTATCAATTGTGGCAACTATCTTTTCCACAAGATTACTTTTTGTCACTAAAGAGAATAGCTCATCTGCAATTAAATCTGATAGTTCAATTCTGAGATATTCATCACTTTCAGCAATTGGAGGAAGAGATATTAAATTTGATTTTTCAACATTATTTTTCTCTATATCTGGAATTGGATAACGAGGAACTATTTCTTCTTGTGATGAATCATTTCGAGATGAATCAGGTGTGAAATCAACCAAATTGTTATTTTGATTTTCTGTCTTCATTTGAAAATAGAAAAAACCAACAATAAAAATAAATATTAAGTACAGTAAATATTTCAAGAAATTATTCATAATAATTTGCGGTTCTTATAATTAACAAAAAAACAAAAATATTGATGACCTCCATTTCATAAAACTATAATACCCCATAATGTTTAAAAAAATAATTTTGATTCTATTGATCATAAAAATTGAAATTATATTGCTAAAGAAAATTCGGTTAAAACTACATTCCGCTGAAAAATTTAATTGCCAATGATAAATAATGCACTTCTATTAAGCCTTATTAGCCTTACTTTCCTTAGCATCATTACACCTGGTCCCTCTAACTTAATGATGATGTCATCCTCAGCTCTTTTTGGATGGCGAAAAACTGTTCCATTGTATTTAGGTATAAATTTTGGCTCTGCTGTTCTGGTAACTGCATCTGTTTATGGTCTCGGGGCTGTTCTTGATAGATGGCCCTGGCTATTATTTGCCGCAAAATCATTTGGAACACTTTGGTTGGCTTTTCTGTCGGTGAAGTTCTTCAAAAATAGCTTTTCCTCAATCCAAAGCAATCAAAGCAATAAGAAACCCAGAACAATGCGGCCGTTTCGATTCTATGAAGGTGTTCTGTTGCAATGGGCAAATCCAAAAGCAATAATTGTGGCCATTGCGATTGCAGCCGCATTCATCGATGTTGGAGAAACTCCAATAATGAGCCTCTTGATAATACTTTTAACATTTGTTTTCGTTGGTATGCCAACGGCAAGCACGTGGTTATTTCTCGGCAATATCCTAAATAAATTTATGTCAGATGATAAACATTACAAAAAATTTAATTTTATAATGGGATCATCCATACTGATCACCGCAGTGGTCATCATGATGGCCTAATGAATTGTTTTTATTTCATGCTAGAAAATTCTGACAATGAACTTATCAGATTGTTGTATAATGTTTAAGTAACCATATATATATAAACACTGTATAAAAATTAAAATTACAAGATTAATAACATGGCGCAACCGGCAAATATTTTAAATCAGAATATCTCGATCAAACGCTTGCAAGAAATGAGGAATTTCGGCGGTGAAATCCTGACTCATGGACTAAAAGAAGAAATCTTAAAAAAATTTATTTCTCATGACCAAAATCTCAGGTCGGCAATCGAGTCTGCTTATGAACATTTTGCGG
Source organism: Woeseiaceae bacterium (assembly GCA_002728725.1). Classification (GTDB taxonomy): domain Bacteria; phylum Pseudomonadota; class Gammaproteobacteria; order Steroidobacterales; family Woeseiaceae; genus SP4260. Next base: position 1,364 of record PBVS01000093.1, on the reverse strand, counting down.
TTCTCCAAAAAGAGAAGCCAGATTTTCTTCTTCTTTCAGAAAAAGAACAAATTAAACTTGCTCAACAGAATATTGTAAATTTTTATGCAAATGAAAATGTAAATCCTTATGTAGCCATTAGCGCAATGGGCCCATGGATAGTCACCTTAAAAGGCGCTGTTATATATGATTGCGGTGGATATGGTATGTTGGGGCTTGGTCATTCACCAAAGCTAGCTCTCAATGAAATAAAAAAACCGCATGTGATGGCAAATGTCATGACACCTTCACTAAGCCAAATGGAGTTTATTGATATTCTCAAAAAAGAAATAGGACACAGCAGAACAAATAAATCTACATTCACGGAATTTTGTTGCCTGAATAGTGGTTCTGAATCTGTTTCCATTGGCGCTCGTCTAGCAGATGTTAATGCTAAAGAACTCACAGCTAAGGGAGCTAAACACTTTGGAAAATCCATAGCAAGACTAACACTATCTGGAAGTTTTCATGGAAGAACAGATCGACCAGCTCAATTTTCAGATTCAACCAGAAGCAGTTACAAAAAACATCTTAAGTCATTCGAAAATAAAAATGACCTATTCACGGTAACACCTAATGATATCGATGAACTGAAAGAGGTGTTTAAAAAAGCTGAAAAAGAAAACATTTTCATCGAGGCATTTTTTATGGAGCCAGTGATGGGTGAAGGGAATCCAGGACAAGCTATTTCACCCGAATTTTATGACGAAGCAAGAAAACTCACCAAAGAATCAGGTACGCTTCTCTTAATTGACTCAATTCAGGCTGGTTTGAGAGCACAAGGAGTTCTCTCAATTATTGATTATCCGGGTTTCGAAAATTCGGAATGTCCTGATATGGAAACGTACTCAAAAGCACTCAATGCTGGGCAGTACCCTCTTTCCGTATTGGCAATGACTGGAAAAGCAGCAGAATTGTACCGTCAAGGAATATACGGCAATACTATGACCAGCAATCCAAAAGCATTGGATGTTGCATCAGCGGTAATCAAGTACATTAACCCTGAGATAAGAAAGAATATTCGTGATAGAGGATTAGAATTAGTAGAGAAACTCAAAGCATTAAGCCAAGAGCTCAAATCTGATGTAACAAATGTTCAAGGTACTGGACTGCTCGCTAGCTGTGAACTGAGTGAAGAATATAAGTGCTATGGAGAAAACAGTACAGAAGAGTATCTCAGAAAAAATGGTTTGGGTGTTATTCATGGCGGAATAAATTCTTTAAGATATACACCCTACTTTCAAATGACCTCTGAAGAGGTTGATCTAATAGTTGATTTAACGAGAGATGCTTTAATTAATGGCCCAAAAAAACAAGGCAATACTAGCCACTAATAATTTAATAAG
>PBVS01000092.1 GCA_002728725.1 Woeseiaceae bacterium | reverse complement strand
TTACTGTCCGGAGAGGTGGCTGAGTGGTCGAAAGCGGCACCCTGCTAAGGTGTTATACGGGCAACTGTATCGAGGGTTCGAATCCCTCTCTCTCCGCCATTTTTAAATCTAATAAATTTATTCTCCATCATCCCAAGAATTTAGATAGTCAGCCAATACATCTCCATGACATAATTCTGGTTTACAAAAACATCCGAGTCTCTTGCCTGCTAATTTAAAAACTTCATTTTTTGATTTATTTGGAAATTTATCATAGTCAAAATCATATTTATACTTTCTAATAACCTCATCTCTGCTTTCACCTTTTTCAAACATACTATGTGGATTGCCCCAATAAGAACCTCTTCCGATATATTCATAGGCAGATGATCTTTTATAGGAGTGAAAATTTGGATCTGTATTTATGTTTATTACTCTCGTAATAGGTATTTTTATTACACGACATTTAACACCCCTCTCCTTTAGTAATTTAATCTCATCATTGAAACATTCGCCATCATCAAAAATTATTGCGTACTTAGAGTATGCCAAATCCATGCTTTTTAATTTTTTACCAAAATTCAAATTTGGCGCATCACTACAAACTTTTTCAATAAATGAATTACAATCATGTTTAAAAAAAAATTTCAAAAATTTTTGGTTCATTAGGGTTTGAAGTATATTTTTTTACATGTCTTTCAAATTTTGAATAACAATTAAAAAGTTCTGGATACAAAATAATAAGAGAATTCATTAATAGAGGTGTTTTATTTTTAGATTAAACCCTTTTTCATTAAGATATTCTGCAACGAGCCTTCTATGACAAAAATGGGGCTCGTGTTCACTACACAGCAAGCAGCTCTCGTCATAATCTTCAGGCTTAAGTATTCTTTCAACATTTCTCTGCGAAATTAAATTTAAGAACTTGTCACTATAGCCTTCCCAAATAATTTCACCTTTTTTATATTCATTAAATAATTCTTTTGTTGGAGCTAATTCTGGAAAATGAAAATAATCAGCATCACAAATTTCTTTAAGAAAAAACTCTAAATCATTTTTTTTTGCAAAACCTGCAAGCTGAGAAGCATTGTGTATTCTGACATCATAAAGTTTTTTTATTTTTTCATCTTTCAGCATGCCAAAAAAATTTTTGGCACCTTTTTGTGTAAAACCTATAGTAAAAATTTCCATATTAAAATATTCCAGCAACTAGCTTAAAACAATTACCTTGGAAATTGCTGCCTAAACTTATACAAAGTACTGATTGAATGCTATTTAATTTATTTAGAATATCATCAAAATTTGGATCTGTAACTGCTAAATTATAATTAACTTTATTGTAAGTAAAAATTGCTCGTCTTTTGTTATCTTCTGATCGATACAGTACTAAATTCGATACTTTTACGAGATAAAGTGATTGATTTATTGAAACATAATTTTTAATAATTTTATCATATGAAACTCTATCTCCATCTCCCCATAAATTTGCAGGAGAGTCTAAATAGTTAAAAATTTCATTACTTTCTATGCGGTAGTTTTGAGTCCAAATTTTATTACTAACGAGATAATTCTCAGGTTGATTTGGCAAGGGCACATGTTCATCCAAATATAAATTTATTATTTGTAATGTTTTTACTGAAAAGATTCCATACTGATTTTTATATTTAATTTGTTCATGGCTAAGTTCGCCCCCATTTTTATTTGAAACAGGTCTGATCCATTTTTTATTATTTGTTGTTTTCCCAGCAACACAATGGAATTTATTTTTAAAGGAATTAGCAAATACTACGAATTCAAAATTAATCATCTCTTAATTATAAGTTTAATTTTTTTACTAAAATTTTAAAAATTTTTATAATTTAAATTAGAAATGAGATATATAAGGTTCTTACTAATTCTTTTGTTTTTACATAGTTGTAATTTAGTTCAAAATGATGAACCAAGTAAAAACTTAATAGGAGATTCTGGTTCTGTAATTATTCTTCCAGCATATGAACAGCTCAATATAGGCTATCAAATAAAAAAGAATGGTAAAAAATATATTGCATATGGTTTACCTTATGTAGAAGCAGATCAAGTAATAATAATTGGTAAGTATAAAGTAAAAGTATTGCAAAAAGATTTTGGAGAATCTCGAATTGAAATACTTAATTCAAACCTGGTACAACCAAAGCTTGCTGATAGAGAACGGGCTTCTGCTGAATATCTTAAAGTTAGATCAATAGTTAAAAAAATCTCAGATCAATATGATTTTAATTTTCATTTCATTTCCCCGATAGATGACGTCATTACTAGTAACTATGGTAAGCAAAGATTTATAAATGGAGAAAAAAGATCTCCGCATATGGCACTAGATATACGAGGTTCAATTGGAACAAAAATATTTGCTCCAAAAAAAGGAAAAGTTGTAATGGCAGAGAATCATTTCTATGGCGGAAATAAGTTAATTTTAGATCATGGAGGCGGCTTATTTACAGCTTATTCTCATCTAAATGATTTTGCTGTTAAAGTTAATCAAATTGTAGAGCAAACAGATCTATTAGGTTATGTTGGGTCTACTGGAAGAGTTACAGGACCACACTTACATTGGGAAATTTTTTTAAACGAGGAAAGAATAAACCCTGAATTATTAGTTGATCTTGAATATGCTCAAGACTGAAGAAAGAATTTTCTCCATTCATCAGACTCTTTTTTATAGCATTCCCTATAATTGAGTCTTTCTTCATTAGCTTCCCAGAACTCAAAATAATTTACTTTAATCTGGTAGCCACCCCAATTATCTGGTCTTTTTTCTTCGATTTCACCTGAATCAACCTTTTGTCTCACCACTTCGTATTTCTGTTTTAACAATTCATAAGATTCAATCTCTTCAGATTGGTTTGAGACCATAGCAGCAATATTTTTACCTGCATCTCGACCAGAAAAATGCTCATCTGAAAATTTTTCTTCGCATTTTGAAATAGTTCCTTCAACTCTTATTTGTGTTTCTATAGAAGGCCACCAAAAATTTACACAAATATTATTATTGGCAGCAAAATTATCTGCCTTTTTGCTTTTATAGCTGCTAAAGAAAATAAGACTGTCTTCAAAGAAATATTTAAAATTAACAAAACGAGAATGAGGCTTATTTTCACCATCAATAGAACTTATACACCCGGCCTCAATAAATTTTTCACCATGCTCTTCTGCTTTTACATAATAGTCCTGAAAGTTTATGAAAGGGCTAGATTGAGGCAAATTTTTGAATTCCATTATTTTAGAAATCTAATTTGTATTGCATCTGCAAAAATATCAGAAAATATGCCTGAAATAACAATAAGCTTATTGTTGTTTTTAAACTTATACTCACTTTTTAGAATTTCAAAAGCATTTTTAATTGTTTTTTCATGATCTACACTAAAATTTAGAAAAATATTTTCTATTGATGATGAAATTGAGAGTTTATTTTGTGTAGCTCTATCATTAGTAAAAGCAAAAACTGGGACTCTTGGCCTTGCACTAGATATCAATTCTGCAGTAAAACCACTTCTTGTCAGAACTACTATTGCTTCAGCATTTATTTTTTTTGCAAGTTTTACGGATGTTGCTGCCAGAGTATGCCAATCACTTTCATGCTTTAAATTGCTTTCAAAATGAAGTGTTTCAGATCTTTCTGCATTCAAAGAAATATCTCTTAGATACTGCACACACTTTACAGGATGCTTACCAATACTTGTTTCACCAGAAAGCATTAAAGCATCTGCACCTTCATAAACAGCATTAGTAACATCTGACACTTCAGCTCTTGTTGGATGCGGTTTATCTATCATTGATTCAAGCAATTGTGTTGCAACGATTGATTTCTTGCCTAATTCAGAAGCAACTTTAACCATGTTTCTTTGAACATAAGGAAGATTGGTCATATCTGTTTCTATTCCAAGATCACCCCTTGCAATCATAAGACCATCACTATTTTTTGTTATTTCCTTTATATTTTTTATGCCTTCTTGATCTTCAACTTTTGCAAATATTTCGGGCTGATATTTGCTTTCACTCAAAAAGTTGCGCAGTTCTTTTAAATCTTTAGCACTTCTACAAAATGATAGCGCTATAAAATCAATTCCAACTTTTAATGCTTCACTCAGATCTGTCTTATCTTTATCTGTTAATGTCGGTAATTTAATTTGCGCTCCAGGGAAATTAACATGTTTTTTCCCTGATATTTTCCCACTATCCAAAACTAAACATTCTATACATCCCTTTGAAGTAGATACTATTTTCAAATCTATAAGGCCATTATCTAAGGAGATTTTGCCTCCAACTTTCAAACCTTTGATATGTGAAAGATTATCAACAATTATTTGCTTCTTCTTTTTCAGATTTTCAGAAACAAGGAAAATCTCATCACCTTTAGTCAATTCTATGTCTTCGTCAAAATTTGCAGTTCTAATCTCAGGTCCTTGTGTATCAATCATTACGCCTATAGAAGAGGCTACTCCCTTATTTATAGTCTTTATATCTTTAATAACCTCTTTCATATCCGCGATTGAAGTATGAGACATATTTATCCTTACAACATTCATTCCTTTGTCATAAAGCTTTTTTATTAAAGTTGGCGATTTAGATGAAGGTCCTATTGTAGAAATTATTTTTGTTCTTTTATGCATAAGATAATTGTGGATTCTATTATAATCTGATTGTGAGTAAAAGTTTCTATAATCATATCGATCATGAGATCGAACAAATATTAAATGACGATCTATATAAAAACGAGAGATTTATAAATTCACCTCAACAAACCGCAATTAAACTCAAAAATGGCAAAGAAGTTATGAATTTCTGCGCCAATGATTATCTTGGTCTAGCAAATAATAAAGAAATAAAAGATGCAGCCATCAACTCCATTCAAGAAGATGGTTTTGGTATGGCCTCAGTTAGATTCATCTGTGGGACTAATGATTTACATAGAAAGCTTGAAGAGAAATTGAGTTCTTTTTTGGGTTTTGATGATTGCATACTTTATGTAGCTTGTTTTGATGCAAATGGAGGTCTTTTTGAACCTCTTTTTGGTGCTGAGGATGCCATAATCAGTGATTCTTTAAATCATGCTTCAATAATTGATGGTATAAGACTATGCAAAGCAAAGAGATACAGGTATCAGCATAGTGATATGAAGGATCTTGAGAAATGCTTACAGCAAGCAGACTCTGATTCAGCGAATCATAAAGTTATTGTTAGTGATGGCGTTTTCTCAATGGATGGAACGTACGCAAAATTAGATAAGATTGTTGAGCTCGCAGAGAAATATAATGCGTTAATAATGCTTGATGATTGCCATGCTACTGGATTTGTTGGTGAGAACGGTAGAGGTACAGCTGAATATTTTGGCCTGGAAGGAAAGATAGATATTTTAACCGGCACACTTGGAAAAGCTCTTGGCGGAGCATCTGGTGGTTTTATATGTGCAAAAGAAAATGTAATCAAACTTCTAAAACAAAGATCTAGGCCATATTTATTTTCTAATGCGTTGTCACCATCAATAGTCTCTGCATCTTTAAAAGCTTTAGAGATTGTCAAAGATGAGCCAGAAAGAAGAGAGAGAATAAAAGAAAACACTGCTTATTTCAGAGATTCGATTAAATCTTTGGGGTTTGAAGTGAAAGGAGACATGCACCCTATAACTCCTGTGATGTTGGGAGATGCAAAAAAAGCTCAAGAAATGTCAAAAATGCTTCTTGAAGAAGGTCTTTATGCAATTGGATTCTTCTATCCTGTTGTTCCAAAAGGCGAAGCTAGAATTAGGTTGCAGATTACAAGCGAACATACAAAACAACAACTTGACCAAGCGATTGAAATATTTGATAAAGTTGGAAAGGAACTAAATATTATATGAAAGCATTAGTAAAAGAAAAATCAGAAGTAGGTCTTAAGTTACAAGAAGTAGATAAGCCTAAAATTAAATCTGATGAAGTTTTAATTAAGGTCAAAGCAACAGCTATATGTGGAACTGATTTGCACATTTGGAATTGGGATACTTGGGCAAGCAAAACAATTAAACCTCCAATGACAGTTGGCCATGAGTTTATGGGAGAAGTTATTGAGATTGGAGACAATGTTAAGGGTTTAGAATTAGGTGATAGAGTTTCGGCTGAATCACATATAGTGGGCTCTATTAGCAGAAATGCCAGAGCTGGAAAACTACACCTTGATCCTGACACAGTTAATTTAGGCGTAGATAGAGATGGTGCTTTTGCTGAATTTGTTTCAATTCCTTTTAGGAATATAGTTAAACTTCCAGATTCAGTAGATGATGAAATGGGCGCAATACTTGATCCTTTTGGAAATGCAATCCATGCTACTTTGTCTTTTGATCTTGTTGGCGAAGATGTTTTAATAACAGGCGCAGGACCAATAGGCATAATGTCTGCAGCTATAGCCCTGCATGTTGGCGCAAGAAAAGTTTTAATTACAGATATCAATGATGACAGACTATCTCTTGCAAAAACTGTGTCTGCTGTTGAGACGCTAAATCCATCAAAAGAAAATATTAAAGATAAAATGAAATCTATGGGCTTAAAAGAAGGTTTTGACGTAGGGCTAGAAATGTCAGGTTCAGAAATTGCATTAGATCAAATGATAGATTCTATGCTCATGGGAGGTAATGTTGCTTTATTAGGCCTACCATCTGATACGATCAATTTAGATCTATCTAAATTAATTTTTAAAGCTCTAAATATAAAATCCATTTATGGCCGAGAAATGTTTGAAACTTGGTATAAGGGATTAGCTCTTATTGATTCTGGGTTAGATGTAAAAAAAGTGATCACTCACTCTTTTCATTACACGGAGTTTGAAAAAGCATTCCAGCTGCTAAATGAAGGTAAGGCTGGAAAAGTTATACTCAATTGGTGCTAGGATCACCAAGTCCAAAGATTAAATCTTGAATCTTGCTTACTCCCGGGCACATATCTGGAGATGTGAATGGACAATTTAATTCTGAAACTCCAAGTGATTTAGTATCCGGAAAATTAATGCTAGGGTCATCCTCAGGCTTCTGGCCTGATTCAGTTTCAGTAGCTACTAGAGTTGTAATGTATTTAACCCAAGAGTAGGGCATCCATAATAAATATTCTAGAATTCCAAACTTCACTTGATGTCCTTTTTCATAATTATGAAAATATTTGGTAAATCTAATTGCTGAGATTCCTTCTTCAGGAATAAAGAACATAAATTGCCCATCTGTCACTTCTAGACCAACTAAAGTTTTTTCTTCATTAAATTTTCTGACACTCCAATGTAAACCAAACCATTCACCAACTCCTTTGGAAAGAGGTTTTATTGATTCTTTCAGGAATTCTTCATTAATAATTTGATTTTCATTAATCCTTCCATTGTTCATAAATAAATTTGCAAATTTTAAGAAATCTCTTGGCATTAAATCTATGCCGTAATAAGTCATGTCATTGCCTGCAGAATCACTCCATAAACCATATCTATCAATGCCCAAAGGACCAAATATTTCTTTTATCAAAACATTATGAGGCTCCTCTTTAAAAATATTTTTAATGATAGGGTTCAGTAGCATTGTATTAACATTGTTATATTCATAAATTTCCCCTTGAGGCATGGCTGGTTGAGCATTCATTGCAAAATCTAGATTATCAATTGAGAAAAACATTTCTTCATTGAGATATTCAGTAATTTCAAGCCCTGAACGCATTGCCAATAAGTTATATAAGGTTAATTGTGATTTTGAATCTTCAATTAATTCTGGAATAAAGAAACTTATGGGTTTTTGAAGGTCACTGTATGAAATTAAACCTTTCTCTATAGCAACACCAAAAAGCGCAGCATAAAAAGTCTTTGATATTGACCAAGATGTTGCAAGATCATTTCTTGTATAACCATCTCCGTAATACTCATGAACTATTTCATTATCATTAGAGATAATGAAACTTTGCGTTGCACTATCAGATTCAATTAGTTCAACTAATTGCTTAAAAACTTCTTCATTTAAGTTTTCTTTTGAAAAGACATTAAAAGATATAATTAGGATCAGTAAAGATCTAACCATCATCTTCTTCTAGATCAGCAATTCTTTCTACAATCTTTACATAATTTTCGTAGAATTCTTTTGACTCTCCATCTGCCTCTGTATAAGGAATAACAACACTACCCCCATCAATGTCTATTAGACCAATCCAGATTAGAAATCTTGAAAAATTAATAGCTCTATCTACACTACCTAAGAAACGTAAGTAACCTAATGGACCCCAATCTTGGACATCACCTTCTATAGGCCTATATTTTGTAATTCTTGTAAAAATGATATCTCTCTCTTTGTCGATAAATACAAACTGACCAAATTTTCCACTTGTGTTATAAATTTTTGCTTCATCATCATATTTAGAGATCCACCATTGCAGGCTATAACCTCTTGTATCACTATGCATCCAACCCATACTAGGAGTAGACCCCCAATAAAGTTTTAAAGATTCATCAACATAATCTTTTGAAATGACTTGTTCACCATCCCAATTTCCATCTCTTGAAAATAAAATTCCAAATCTGGAATAATCTCTAGCTGACATATCTAGACAGCAATAAGTTAGAGTGTTGCCTGCTTCATCTTCCCATGCAGTGTAATTTTTTAATCCTATCTTACTGAATAGCCTTTCTTCAATTAGTTGTTTTGCAGTTTTGCCTGTTGCGCCTTTTAATATTTCACCCATTAACATTGAATTAACATTGTTGTATTGAAAAACTTTGCCTGGCTCATCTTCTACTCCCACTTCATAGGCGTATGCTAGATGATCTGGTTCAAAGAACATCATTTCATG
>PBVS01000091.1 GCA_002728725.1 Woeseiaceae bacterium | reverse complement strand
TTAGCTTTGAAATCGTAAAAACTTTCTTTCATAATTCTTAAATGCCTAAAAATTTGAGCTCGGTAATAATAAAAACTTTTGATGAATTAGACAAGCAAGAACTTTATAAGTTATTGCAATTACGAATTGAAGTATTTGTGGTTGAGCAGGATTGCCCATATCAAGATCTAGATGATCTTGATTCTCAAGGCAGGCATCTATGGATAGAGGAAGATGGTGAAATTTTGACCTATCTAAGATTAAATCCACCAGAAACAAGATTTAAAGAACCCTCATTAGGCAGAATTGTTACTAAAGAAATTGCAAGAAGCAGAGGTTTGGCAGAAGCTCTTATTGTTAAAGCTTTAGAAATAATTGATAAAGAGTATAAAATGAATACTAGAATTTCAGCGCAAAGCTATCTGGAAGAGTATTATTCTAAATTTGGCTTCACCAAATGCAGCGATGAATATTTAGAGGATAATATACCTCATATTGAGATGTTAAATAATGTTAAAGATAAGTAGATCAGCAGTAGAAAAGCATATAAATTGTCAGCGTTGCTTTTATCTAGAATACAAACATAAGATAAGGCCTAAAACTATGCCTTTTACTTTAAATATTGCTGTGGATCATATTGTTAAGACAGAGTTTGATTATTACAGAGCTAAGAAAGAACCACATCCTATATTTCTTGAACATAATATTGATGCAGTTCCTTTTGCTCATGAAAAAATGGACGAGTGGCGAGAAAATTTTAAAGGCTTGAGGTATATAGATGAAGAAAAGGGCTTTAATTTTGGCGGAGCTGTAGATGATATATGGCAAAAACCAAATGGCGAGCTTATTGTCATTGATGTGAAGGCCACAGCAAAGAAAGTTTTTGATTGGGAGGATACATATTCAAAATGGGAGTATGCAAAGGGTTATAGGCGTCAGATAGAGATGTATCAATGGTTGCTGAAAAAGAATGGTTTTGAAGTTGTACCCGAAGGATATTTACTCTATTACAACGGCAAGAAAGACGCACCTATGTTTAACCAAAAGATAGAATTTGATGTACACCTAATAAAGCTTGATTGTAGTACCGATTGGGTAGAGCAGGCGATTCTTAATGCTAAGAGCACACTTGAGGGCGATATGCCCAAATCATCACCAAGATGTGAAAATTGCAATTACCTAAAAGAGCGCTGGAAAGTATCACAAAAAGATCCTGCAAATCTACTAGGCTAATAAGCTTATAAATAAACATTTTTAGTGCTTTTTGCATTGCAATGTATGCATAAAATACATAAAATGGGGGTTCGCCCCTAAAAAGGGCTTTAATGGGAGATTACGAATGAAAATAACTAAATTTACGTACGGTAAACCTGATAGTGATTGGGGAAATATAGATTTTGAAATGGAAGGGGTATTAGAAAATAAATCCGACCATGATGTAGAATTTGTTAAAACTTCTGTGATCATGTTAAATGAAAATGATGTTGCTGTAGGCGGCACAGAGGATGAAGATGATAGAGTCTTTATTGCATCTAAAGATTCAGGAGACGTTAGTCTTTTGAGTTGGCAGAGTGTACATAAAGATAAATTCAAATCTGGTACTGGAGCAGACTGCAAAGCTCTAGTTCACATGACGACTTATAGAAGAGAATTTGTAAAAGTCGGCACTTTAGAAATTCCAGAAAAAGAAGGAGATCTGTCTGAGATAAAGAAAAATATCTCAATAGGCGGAGTTGCTGAACTTATGGGTATGAGTGTATTAAGAATGAAAGATAGTGATGATGGAGATGCAGAATTTGAAATCGTTTCTAGCGTCAGAAATACTTCTGATGATTTCATCGCTCGTGCACAGACTACTCTTAAGCTTATGGATCAGAGAGATGCACAGTTAGAAGATACTTATGATTATAGAGAGCTTCCTGCTAAGTCATCTGTTACTTTCCAACCAAGCTTCTGGGGTCTAAAGCCAGGAAAAATTAAAAATGGCTCAATTGTTGTGACTGCATCTGTTTTTGTCCCAATCGACACTTTTACAGCTGAAGCAACACCTAAGCCAAGTAGTGACTAATAAGTGCTGGTAAAAGCTGACACTTTATTAGAGCAGATAAAGAAACACCTCAAAGAGAATTACTCTTTGGGGTGTAACTTTACAAACAAAAATACATCACAAAAGCCTAGTAACATTGATAGCCTTGAGCTTAATGACAACCTAACAGTTAGAGAGTTAGAACATTCTCTAGGTGCTATGTTTAATGTTGAGGTCAAACTATTTAATTCAGAAGGCTATTCAATTCCTCCAGAATATACTTTACTGCAAGCAAAAGACGATATATTTGAGTTAGAAGATGATCATAATTTCAATACTAAGATCCAAGCACTCAATACAATTTCAAGTAGCTCAAGTTATTCAGATATCGATTGGGTAAAAAGAGTATTTATGCAAATACTTCGAGATGCACAATCTTCAGATCATTTTCAACAAATAGAAGAAATATTAGATGTGGTCTTTCAAGATAATGAAAAATTTATGCAAGCTGATTTTGATGAGATTGCAGAAGCCATAAATGATAAAAAATTAGCCCTTAAAATCTAGCCAATAAAAAATGAAGGTGCAAGAAAGACTTACGAGCATCAGAGATAATATATTTTTTGAGATTTTTGTTGTTTTTGTAATCGTTGTTTCTGGTGTAATCATTGGCATCAAAACTTATGATTCAGTATCTTCTTCAGTAATTTCTACACTTGAGGTGTTGGACTATTCTATAACGATATTTTTCCTTGCTGAGATAGTGCTTAGAATACTAGCCGAAAAGAAGAAAATTGATTTTTTTAAATCGGGATGGAATGTTTTTGATTTTGTAATTATATCGCTATCTGTCATACCTGCTAGTATGCTCGAATCTGTAATAGCGCTTAGATTATTGAGATTAATTCGTGTGCTTCGACTGATAACTTTTATTCCTCAGTTTAAGGTCATTATCCAGTCCTTATTTACATCAATTCCAAGAGTTTTCTATGTGTTGCTGTTCATGCTGATAAATTTTTATATTTTTGCGGTAGCAGGAACTACATTTTTCTCAGAAATTGATCAATTAAGGTGGGGAAATGTAGGTTTATCTATGCTAACTTTATTTCAGACTGCAACATTAGAGGGTTGGCCCGATTTAATGTATGAAGCCTTTAGTTATAACTCTTATTCTTGGATATTTTTTGTAGTTTTCATCATATTAAATTCTTTAATTCTCATGAATATGATTATTGGAGTAATAATAGATGTTGTTGTAAGAGAGAATGATGAAGAATTACCTGAGAATATTGCCCTACTAGAAAAAATAAATAAAAGATTAGATTTGATTGAAAGAAAAATTAAATAGTTAATCTAGAAATTTTAATATCCCGTCAATAAAACTCACATCCATATCTATCAGTACAGCCATTTCATCTAATGCTGCTCTTTCTAATTTTGATATTTCTCCATCTGCTCGTGCTATGGATACTAAGGTTTCAAGAATTGTGCACTTCTCAGATTTCTTTAATTTTTTTAGATCGCCATCAAGAATTTTCTTAAATTCATCGTAAGTTTGATCTCTATCTAAAGATAATCCACCAACAGGCTTTATAGAATCTACCAATTCTATTCCGCAGATATCTTCTAAACTTGCTAATTCTTCACCACTGCCTTCTCTATCAGCGGATAAGACCCAATATCCTGCGTAGACCATAAAAAGGTCCATAGGTGTCGTCTTTTTTTCTTCCGCATTCTTTTCGTTATGCGCTTTAATTTCTGAAGGATTCATTTTTTCGATGATTTTATCTATCTGAAGGTTGATATCATCTAAATCCAAGCTGCCCTTCGTTTTTTTATTTGAAAAATCAGACAATTTAGAAAACTCTATTAAAGCCCTAACTCTGAAGGGGTTAAGAGGATGAGTCGTGTACATAAGATCACTGTTTTCATCAATAAAGGAATCTATATCATCTAATTGTTTTTCAAATTCATCGACATCAAAAGCTATTATTCCTTTACCTAAGCCCCCAGTAGATAATTTTATTAAAGCTTGAACTGATGCATCTAGAGAATCTGCACATAACATGCCAGCTCTATCTGCTGAAATTTCAGATTGACGACTCCAGGACATAAGTGTCAGTAACTTTGATGGTGTTAGTTTAAGATCTTGGCAAATGCCATAGGCAGGCAAAAGATGGTGATTGTAGAATGCATGACCGAACTCATGACCAACAATAAAGCATAGCTCTTCAAATTCCATGCAATCAATTAATCCAGAATTTAAACCAATAGTGACTCTATTCTCTGATTTACGACACCATGCATTAATATCTCTATTTGAGTCAATGAAAACAGATAGCTCATGATCTCTTAGATCTAAAATTTCTGTACACCTATCAATAGTTTTAAATAAATATGGAGAACTTTTTTGAGTTACTTGCATGCAGTGACTGAGCAACAGCTGGTATGAATGATCTGAAGAAGTTTTATAAGACTTTTTGTTGTCTTCTATGTACCGTTTTATTTTTCCATCTTCAAGCAATTTAGTCTGAAGTTTTTCGTCTCCAGGATAACGTGCAGTATTGGCAATTTCTTTAAGTTTTGGTACTGAAGCAAACATGATTAAATTCTTAAATATTCTCCCGCATATTTTAAAATAAGACATTTTATGTGTTTTTTCCAACATTTATTCCTTTAAAAAACTGATTTTTAGGAGACTAGGACCATATTTTTTGTAAAAATATATAAATGGATAAAAATCACACAAAGTTTCTCGCAACAATAGAAAAATTATCTTTAGAAGTTTATGCAAATTTAGGTGATGGATTCTCTGAAGACATATATCAAAAAGCATTATCAATTGAATTAAGAGCTAACAACATAGATTACTTAAGGGAAACTGTAATTGAGTTATTTTATAAAGACCAAATGGTAGGTTTAGGCGAAATAGACTTTTTCTTTCCACCCCAAAAAAATAAATTTTTTACTTTAGAAGACCCAATCATAATAGAAACAAAATATTCAACTAAACTCGAAGATAATCATAGAGCACAATTAAGACAGTATCTCCATAGTGCAAAATTAAATAAAACTGCAGTTTTTAAAGATCTTCAATATGGCGCTTTATTAAATTGGCAAAAGAAGGTTAGTTATGAGCAAAAAAGAATTACTCCAGAATCAGAAGTCTCTATGGAGTTATGGAAGTTTACAAAAGCTTCATTTTCAACTCCTAATAAAACCTTCATAGACTCTGTTAAATAATCATTTCGATTACCTCTCGAAGCAGTT
>PBVS01000090.1 GCA_002728725.1 Woeseiaceae bacterium | reverse complement strand
TAGGTTAGGTTTAGCTGGTAGAGCTAGTCCTACAAAACCAAAAAGTAGGTTAAGGCATAGAGAACATATTGATTATGGAGAGTCTTCATACCCTGGAAG
Source organism: Woeseiaceae bacterium (assembly GCA_002728725.1). Taxonomy (GTDB): domain Bacteria; phylum Pseudomonadota; class Gammaproteobacteria; order Steroidobacterales; family Woeseiaceae; genus SP4260. Next base: position 8,040 of record PBVS01000090.1, on the reverse strand, counting down.
CTCAAGATCAAGAATTAATGACAATATTAAACCACTTGTTATGCCTGAGCCAGCAGTGACATCTGATGGTGAACCAATTAATATCTTATCTTTAAATGAAAAAGTATGTAAGTGGCCTATTGGCGAACCTGGAGATGATGATTTCAGATTCTGCGGTAACCGCAAAGAAAATGGCTCTCCTTATTGCGCTGAACATACAAGAGTAGCTTATCAGCCCCTTGAAAAGAAAAAGAAGAAGAACAAACTTTTAAATAAGAGAATGCCCGCGTCCAAAATTAATAATTTTTAAATAGAAATATATATTAAATTATAAATTAAAAAGTTGTTTCATTCTCAACTTCTGTTTTTTCTAAACCTTCTAAATCTTCTCCGGTAACAACAAAATAAGTTTCCTCAGCCACATTAGTTGCTTGATCACCAACCCTTTCAAGATATCGAGCAATAAATAATAATGGAACTAAGGCATCTGTTGCATCAGGGTTTGTTTTAATGGAGTTAAGTATATCCATCAATATTTCAGAATATAATGAGTCGATTTCGCTGTCAGATTTCCAAACTTTAACTGAATTGTCACACTCTTTTTTAGAATAATCCTCCATAACAATCCCTAAGTTAGAATGGACCATTGAACACATATTTACTAAGAGGCTTATTGTTTCAGGTGATTGTGCTTCATTAAGATCGCCTTTTAATACGCGATTAGATATTCCTTTGCACATATCACCACATCTCTCTAAATATAATGAAATTTTAACTGCCGAAAATACTATCCTGAGGTCAATAGCCATAGGTTGTCTCGAAGCAAGTATATTAAAGACCTTGTTTTCAACTGATTGGCCAAGATCATTAATTATAAGATCATTTTTTATAATTTTTTTTGCTAATTCATGATCGTTATTCTTCAATAAAGTTTCAATATTATTTAAGGCTCCGAGAACTTCATCACCCATGTTTATCACACCATCTGATATCTCTTTTAAATCATCATCATAAGAACTTACAATATGTTCAGTCATATTTTATCCTAACCATAACGCCCAGTTACATAGGCTTCTGTTTGTTCATTTTCAGGTGATCTAAAAATATTTTCAGTATCACCTACCTCAATTAAATTTCCCAAATGAAAAAAAGCGGTTCTCTGGGAAACTCTTGCAGCTTGCTGCATAGAATGAGTAACAATTACTATTGTATAATTTGTTTTTAATTCATCAATTAATTCTTCTATCTTAGCTGTTGCAATTGGATCAAGTGCCGAGCAAGGTTCATCCATTAAAATAATCTCAGGATCTACAGCTATTGCCCTAGCAATACATAATCTTTGTTGCTGACCTCCTGATAAACTTGTTCCAGGTTCGTTAAGACGATCTTTTATTTCATCCCATAAACCAGCCCTAACAAGACTTGCCTCTACTTTATGATGCATCTCATCTTTATCAGTAATTTTCCCGTGCAGTCTTGGTCCATAAGCTACATTGTCAAAAACAGATTTTGGAAATGGATTTGGTTTTTGAAAAACCATTCCTATACGAGACCTTAATTCCACTACATCTATATGTGGATTATAAATATCTTCACCGTTGATTTTTATATTTCCAGAAATTGAGCATGAATCGATTACATCATTCATTCTATTAAGACATCTTAAAAAAGTAGATTTTCCACATCCAGATGGTCCGATTAAAGATGTGACCTCTTTCTCATTGATTCCTAAACTAACATTATATAATGCCTGCTTATCTCCGTAAAAAACATCAACATTTTTACAATCTATTAAAAGGTTATTATCCGAAGAATAATTTCCATTTGGCTTAATATCATTTTCTGTGCCATCTACCATTTTAATTGATACTTTTTCCTTAAAATTACTGCAGCTAAATTTATTATTATTAATAAGAATATCAAAACTAAGGTCGCTGCGCTAGTTTTTGCTACAAAAGCTCTCTCTGGACTATCCGCCCAAAGATATACTTGAACGGGCAAAGCCGTTGCAGGATCAGTAAATGACCCCGGTATATCTACAACAAATGCTACCATTCCTATTAAAAGTAAGGGAGCAGATTCACCGAAAGCTCTTGCTAAACCTATTATTGTACCTGTTAAAATTCCTGGTAAAGCAGCTGGAAGCAGATGCTGAAATACAACCTGCATCTCTGAAGCTCCCACTGCAAGTGCAGCCTCCCTAATTGATGGGGGTACAGATTGAAGAGATGCGCGTGTAGCTATTATTATGACTGGTAAAGTCATAAGAGACAACACACAACCTCCAACTAAAGGAGCTGATCGAGGCATACCAAAAAAATTGATAAATAAGGCAAGCCCTAATAGGCCAAAAACAATTGAAGGAACTGCAGCGAGATTGTTAATATTTACCTCTATAAAATCAGTAAGTTTATTTTTTGGAGCAAAGCTCTCTAAATAAATTGCAGAAAGGACGCCAATAGGAAAACTAATTATCAAAGTTATTAAAATAGTTAATAAAGATCCAATAACAGCTCCCAGGACCCCTGCAATTTCAGGTTCTCGACTATCGCCATTTGTAAATAAGTTTGTTGAAAATCTTTTTTCAACTAGGCCCAATTCTTTGAATCCATTAAGCCAAGTTATTTCTCTATCATTCAATCTTCTCTCACTCTCTGGCAAACTATTATCAATTCCAAACTTATAAAATAAATCAGCATCATCAGAGAAAAGGATAAACTTACTAAAATCTTTTCCAATTAAGGAAGGATCATTCTCAATTGTATCTCTTAGTTCATATGCAGCACCAGATGAAAATAATCTTAAAAACTCTTTTCTGCATTTCCTGTCATCACAACCAGAATCTAATAAGGAAATGTTATCTCTAACTAAACGACGATAATTTATATTATCTTGAGAAATATTTTCATTAGATAAATTAATGTTTAGATTTAAACCGTAATTTGTGAATGCTGGAATAGATCGATAAGTCATAGAGGAAATAATGACTACTAACATTATCAAAGCTATCGCTAAAGATGCTTGACCATAAAATCTAAATCTTTTTTCAGCTGATTGTCTTTTTAACATCATACTATTAATATTTTTACTCATATCTTTCTCTATATTTTCTAACTGTAACCATAGCTAAGATATTCAATGCCAAAGTTATAAAAAATAAAACTAAGCCTAGAGCAAAAGCAGCAAGGGTCTTAGGGCTATCGAACTCTTGATCTCCAACTAATAAAGTAACAATTTGAACTGTAACAGTAGTCACAGCAGAAAGAGGATTTGCAGTTAAATTTGCTGCCAATCCAGCCGCCATAACTACAATCATTGTTTCCCCTATAGCTCTGGATATTGCGAGCAATATTGCTCCAACAATTCCTGGTAAAGCAGCAGGAAATATTACTTTTCTTATAGTTTCAGACTTAGTAGCACCTAAGGCTAAAGAGCCGTCTCTCAAACTTTCAGGCACTGCGGTCATAACATCATCTGATAATGACGATACATAAGGGATAATCATGATACCCATAACCAAACCAGCAGCTAATGCAGATTCTGTTGAAACTGTAAGGCCCAGACTTTCTCCTGTAGACCTAATAAAAGGACCAACCGATAATGCAGCAAAAAAACCATATACCACAGTCGGAATTCCAGCCAATATTTCAAGAATTGGCTTAAAATAATTTCTTACTTTAGGCCTAGCATATTGAGATAAGTAAATAGCTGAGTATAAACCTAAAGGAACAGCTATTAACATAGATATGGCAGTTATTAAAAGAGTTCCCGTAAATATTGGGATGGCTCCAAAACTTCCAGATGACCCTACTTGACCCTCTCTAATAGCTGTTTGTGGAGACCAATGAATTCCAAATAGAAATTCACTAAAACTAACTTGCGAAAAAAATCTAACTGTTTCAAAAATTAAAGATAAAATAATTCCAAAAGTAGTTAAAACAGCAACTATGGAAAAAACAAAGAAAATAAACTTTAATATTTTTTCTACATTTCTTCTGGCATCAAATCTAACATTAAGCTTTTTACCGGCAAGATACGCCAAGAAAGTAGTTATACAGATCGTTAAGGTTAAAAATCCAGCTCTGTAAAAGAAATAATAATTATATAATGAATTTGCTGAATCGGTCGATAAAATTTCCAAAGATAGGATCGATTGCAAATTATGAATGTTATTTCTAAGAATACTTACTGAGAAATCTACTTCCTCCTGCCCTAACAAAATTAATGAATTTGGTAGGTGATTCTGAATAATCACTCCCTTAATAAAGCCATCAATAGAAATGAATACAATAAGAAATATGATACAAGGCAATAAACTAGATAAAATTACAAATAGACCATGATAGTTTGGCATTGATCTTAGGGGCTTGCCCTGAATAAGAAGAGATTGTGCGCGATTCCTAAAAAATAGAAATGATAGTAATCCAATTAAAGTAATTACAGTTAAACTTATGATTATATCTATATTAATATCTAACCTCTTAATTCAAAGAGAATTAAAGTTCAAGCTCAACTAGGTTTATAATATTTATTTTTACCTCTTCATACTCATTTTCAGACAAAGGAATTAAACCCTTGTCTGCAAGATATCCATCAAACCCCATAGCGCCCTCACTTGTAAATTCTTTCGCAAAATTTAATAATGAAGGTTTAATCCTTATATGATTCTTTTTAATATAAAAGTATAGAGATCTAGAAATTACATAATCTCCAGAAAGTATTTTTTCGAATTCTGGTTCAACTCCATTAACATTGGAACCTTGCAATTTATCAGAGTTCTGCTCAAGAAAACTATACCCAAATATTCCAATAGCATTTGGATTAGCTTCAAGCTTTTGAACAATTAAATTATCATTTTCTCCAGCTTCAATATATGAGCCGTCCTCTCTTATAGTTCTTGCAATTCTTTTAAACTCAGCTTTGCCTTCTTTAGAGCTACTCCTTAGGTCTTTTAAAGCAGTAAAGGATTTTGCTCCACTATCCATTGCTAGTTCAACAAAAGCATCTCTTGTGCCTGAAGTCGGTGGTGGCCCAAGAACCTCTATTTTTATATTTGGTAACTCTGCATTAACATCTTTCCAAGTCTTATTTGGATTATCTATTAAAGTTAAATCATTATCATTAACTGGTATTTCTTTTGCTAAGGCAAGATAAATATCTCGGGTTGTCAAATTATACAAACTACCTTTTTTTGAATTAGCTAGGACAATTCCATCATAACCAACTTTAACTTCTATAATCCTAATCCCATTTTCAGAACATGTATTGTATTCATTCTGCTTTATCCTTCTTGAAGCATTAGTTATATCGGGATATTCAAAACCAATGCCTGAGCAAAAAAGCTTCATACCGCCTCCAGATCCAGTTGATTCAACTATAGGCGTTTTAAATTTGGTTGATCTACCAAATTCTTCAGCGACAGCTGTTGAAAAAGGAAAAACAGTTGAAGAACCTACGATGCGTATCTGATCCTCAGCATAAGAAATTGATGACAAAGTTATTAAAGATATTGTCGAAACTATAAATGTAATTTTTTTTAGTAATTTTTTCATATCAAACCCTTAAATTGAAATAATTAATTTAAAATAAACCAATATCGAACTTGTACTGGATACCGAACATAATTTCTTCCGAACTTTTTCCAATATCATCGAAGTTTTTTTCTACATAATTGACATAAAGTTTTAGAGGTTTTGCGACTTTATAGTCAAAACCAAAACCAATAAGTTCACCACCAGATTTAATCATATCTGACTCTCCATACATAAGTTTAAGAGATAGTTTTTCTATTAATTTTGATTTCAACGAAATGATATAACCATCATCATCAAATTTACCAGTTGTATCCTCAGACTCTTGCCATATAACTCCAAGTGTAGATGGCTTACCTAGTGGAATTGATGCTGAAAATCTAGTTGTATCAAAAAAATATCCTTTTTGAGGTACCTCTGAATCAAAAGCTAAAGAGAATTTTGCTTTACTACCCACAAAATTACCGGACCAATTAACCGATAATGAGTAAGCTTCATCTTCTTCATCTTCCATAATTGTCATCAAATTAATTTTAAAACCTCGTAAAGAAGGTGATGACCATTGTATAATCTTTCTACTCCTGTTTTCACCCCACAATATATTTTTAATATCGCCTGCAGTATCATTAAATAAATCAATTTTGCCTTGAGCTTGTTTTACAGGGGTGTCATGCATTCCTATTATAAATTGGCCGAAAGCAGCCTTTAGTCCTATAAAACTATTTCTTTGTTTAAAAGGAGGGTCTCCATCAATTGGATCCGTTTGCAATTCATATTGGTAGATAAAAGATAAACCACTATCAAAAATTTGTGACCCCTTAATCCCTAATCGTGATGCATGAGATTTTACATCAGATGTTGCCCCTTCATTGGCTTTATCTATGTTAGAAATTGCGATATCAAACCGACCATATATTGATGGATTAGCCTGAGCTGACGAAAAGATTAATAAAGAAAGAAAAAGAAATATCGAGATATAATTTAATTTATTATTTAGCATTTCAGCTCTCATAATAATAATTTAATTATTTTTAAATTATTTGACGCACAATTAACAAGTTTCGGAAAAAAAACAAACACTTTTTTTGTATCAAATTTATTTTTTTGTATAAAGTTAAATAATGGATTCATTTTTAATATTATTAAGACATGCAGAAACGCAAATAGGCTTTCTTGATCATGATCGTAAACTCACTAAAAAAGGTAAATCGGAAGGAAAAAGGGTTGCTGAATTATTGGTAAATAAATATCAGAACTTAAGAGTAATAAGTTCAACCTCAAGAAGGACAATGCAAACATCTAAATTTATAACTGATTTATTACCAGGTTTAAAAATCGATTATCTGAAAGAATTATACTTAGCGTCTTCAAGAGAAATGTTAGACATTATTTATGAGTATTCAAAATACAATAAAAATATAATTTGCATCGGTCATAATCCAGGAATTCACCATTTATCTTTATCACTTATAAAAAAGAGTCAAATACCGCAAGATTTAGAAATTATTAAAAATAAATTTCCTACTTCAGCAATGGCGGTTATTAAAATAAGCGAAAACAATTGGAAAAATATATACAGCAATAACAACAAACTCATTGAATTTATTACTTGAAAATCATAACAATATTTGACTACATTTTTATACCTTTTATAGGTAATTCCTTGAAAGAAAACCCTTTTTCTATAGTAGGTTTTATTGTTGAAAAAAATGGAGATAGATCAAAATCGCGAGGCACAAAAAGTGAGTGATGTCTAATATGATATATCTCTTTCTCTAATCTTGTTGATTTATTTAACTGATGTTCATTACTTACCTTTTCAATTATGGGAAGAATAGGATATCCAACTGAATGGAAAGCTTTTGCAATTAAAGTTGAACAAATAACTTTTGAAGGTGTCCCGGAGCCAAGGGCAATCATTTGTCTTCTCCATCTCACAGGAACGGGGGGCTCAGGCAGTAAATACCTCAATAAATCGATAATATTTTTTCTATCATAATCTAGCCCTATAGAACTAACCATATAATCAATAACTAAACTCATTTCTTTGTCTGATAGACCAGTAGCCCTACAAATCCTTGTATTAAAATTCTCATATTTAGAAAGAGGTACTACAGCAACCCCATGTTTCAGATCTGATTCAATAAGAAAAGATCCTTTACCAAATTTCTCGGTACAATCATTATCTTTACCAAGATAAAAGGCTGCATGAGACCATGTAGATTGTGTTAAATATTTTATAGCTGATGAAATTCTTTGTTTGCCTTCAACAAGAAAAATATCGCCTGGTTGCATAACTTCTTCAAGATCTTTTATTTTAAATTCAGATGTTGATTCGTATTTTTTTATAGGTTTTTGTAACCAACTTACAATTAACTTATTTATATAATTAAAAATTATTCTCATTCAAAATGATAATCTCACTTAAAGATTATTTATTCCTAGTATTAATGCTGTAAAACCCATAACTGCCATTAAAAGAAAGGTCCCTTGGGCACCAATTAATCTTGGGTAATTTGCGCCAGGACTT
>PBVS01000089.1 GCA_002728725.1 Woeseiaceae bacterium | reverse complement strand
ATGGTATTTCAGACGCCGTTATAGAAAATGTAACGATTCGAATTGAAGGATCAAGAATTCAAAACATTGAGTCTGGATTCATTGACCCAGACCCAAATGACACATTGATTGACCTCAAAGATCAAACTGTATTGCCTGGCCTTATTGATACACATGTTCACTTGACAGGTGAATACAATGAAAATAGTCGTCTAAAAAGATTTATTTCAAATGAGGCCGACTATGCACTTGATTCTGCATTGTATGCAAAAAAGACATTAGAGGCGGGATTTACGGTCGTTAGGAATTTAGGTGATACATACAATGTAACTATTGCTCTTAATAAGGCAATCAAATCAAATACAGTGCCGGGGCCAATTATATTCACTGCCGGAAAAACACTAAGCTCAACTGGTGGGCACGGTGATCCAACAAATGGATGGGCAAAAATTATTATGGGTGATCCTGGCCCTAATGAGGGAATTGTCAATGGTGTCGAAGATGCCAGAAAAGCAGTCAGGCAAAGGTATAAAGATGGTGCTGATTGGATAAAAATTACGGCCACTGGAGGTGTTTTAAGTGTCGCTAAAAGTGGAGAAAACCCTCAATTTACAGATGATGAGTTAACGGCGATTGTCGAGACTGCCAAAGATTATGGAATGAGAGTTGCAGCTCACGCTCATGGCAGTGAGGGAATGAAAAGAGCTGTTCTAGCAGGAGTGGCTTCAGTTGAGCATGGCACATACATGAACAGAGAAATAATGGATCTGATGATTGATAGAGGGACTTATTACGTTCCGACACTGCTGGCAAGCGACTGGGTAGCAGAAAAAGCAGAAATTGATGGTTTCTTTCCAGAGCTCGTCCGACCAAAAGCTGCCGAAATTGGACCGGTTGCATTGGGCACTTTCACTGACGCATACAGCTATGGAGTGCCCATCGTTTTTGGTACCGATACAGGTGTATCTGCGCANGGNGATAATGCNCAAGAATTTGCNCTCATGGTNCNAGGTGGCATGCCCGAGATGGAGGCCATTCANTCGGCNACCTCGGTAGCTGCNAGATTTTTGGAAATTGAAAATACNCATGGAAGTATTGAAGTTGGTAAACAAGCAGATCTTATTTCTGTGAAAAAAGATCCGTTAAGAGATATTTCGTCACTGGAAAGTGTTAATTTTGTGATGAAAGGTGGCCTTATCTATAAAAATGAAGTTCGTTAACAATTGAACAAAACAAAAGAACTGTTTATGAAAAAAAAATACATATATACGTTATTGCTATGTTTTATTCTCAATGGAGAAGCTTTAACTGATGAAGCCAAGAAAGGAGAGATCACAGGGAACAACAATGAGATCACTTTCAAACAATACTCTGATTTACTGGAGATGAAGTATAAAGATTTTGAAGATTTACTGGATGCTGCCGAGATAGAGATATCAGGTTCAGAAACTGTCTTTACCAAGGAAAACCAGATGAAATTAGTTCAGTTCCTTCAGAGTTTCTCAAATCTTGANAAAACATCAGGTGAAACTGAATGCAGAAAAGANGAGATGCTTTTTTGTCAGAGCGAGAGAAGAATAAGTGACGGCAGAAGCGGGAGAAATAAAACGGCTGATAATGTCATCTGTCAATGTGGTCCCATCCAAATTCTGTCTTGGTAACNCCCACAAGGTTTTAGGTGATCAGAGTAGCTACCTCATAAGTGCGTGGTAACTTGGGGTGCTTTTTCACTTTCAATCTCATCTTTCCATTGCGATACGTTCATTTCAATGGATATAAAACCAACAATCCAGACGGCTTCATCCCAAGCGAAATAATAATGCCCCAGATAAGCCCAGTAGGCAGCCATTAACCACAANGAAGAATACAANATATATTTTGATATTTTAATNAAATTAATGATGATGCCTCTGGTGATTGAACGATCATGGAGCCACACCATGANCTCAATCGTGGCCAATATCATTAACCAAACNAANACNTCAAGTAGATCAACNAGGGCTAGATTTTTTTCAAGATTCAACCCACTCNTATCGGTAACCACTATATTTGGNTCGGTATAATAAAAGACNTTTTCCATTGATAAATTAAGGCAACTNTCAGCATCAATNACACTGTAAGAAAGNTTCCTGATAAAGGAGAGATCTAAAGGAACCAATTCACAAAGATTAGATACATTGATTAGCTGTTCTACATTGAGAAGGTCATAATAAATCATACTGAACGCATACACAGAATGCGCTAAAAAGACATAACAAAAAGCTCTAACGAGATACATGGCCCGATTAAAGATGGGTATATTCCATGTCTTATCTGAGAGGAGATATGTTTCAAGCTCAAATAAAAAGAGCAAGATTAGCCATGCTGACTCATCAATCGTTGTAGCAAAAGACTGTGTCCAATCCAGTATTGANCCACCGTCCTTCATAGTAATGGAAGCNGCTCTTATGTCATCAATAATATATAGAACGAAATTAATTAATAATAAGGAATATATTATTACCTTTAGAGTTTGTCTTGATTTTAAAATAGCCAACATAAAACAAAAAAGTTTTAGTATTTTTCTGGTGGAGTCAACTTNGCTCTTTCTGGCATCCAGAATGGTTTNTNTTTAACTTGGCATCTAACAACTTTGTCATATTGCCTCAGCTCTTTTTCATAGTATATTTCCACCCACAACTCATCATCCAGGTACTCGGTCTTTATCATTGCCATAGCAATATTCGCTTTAACGGCCGGCGACCACATGGCAGAGGTAACATATCCAATTTCATTCTTACATTCTTTTTCACTATAAATATAGGAAGCTTCAGCTGGTTTATTTCCCTCNATATCAAGCTTTGTCAGTGTGTATTTTGGTTTATTNTTTTTATCTTGNATAAGCGCCTCTTTTCCATTGAAGATNGGTTTNTTAAAATCNACAAGCCATCCNAGATTTAACTCGAAGGGAGTTTGATCNTGCTGAAAGTTAACCGTTTTCAAAGCCTCATTGAATTCCATATATGGCATAATAAATCCAGCTTCTAGGCGAGCCATATTAGTTGCTGCTTCACCGTAGGGCTGAATGCCATAATTTTCTCCTGCAGCATACAATTTATCCCACAGATTTATCCCCGCGCTTGCTTTTATCCAGAGTTCGTATCCAAGGTCACCTGTAAAACCTGTTCTAGAGACAATCAATTCGACTCCATCAAGATCTGTGGTCATGAAATCAAAGGGCTTCAATTTATCTATGTCACTCAGACCCATATTAGACAACACAGAATATGAGGTTGGACCCTGAAGAGACAATGCTGCTAAGTTATCAGTCAAGTCCTCTATTTTCACACTATCAAAACCATAGCTGGCTTTTTTGAGCCAGGCCAAATTTGGGCTTCCACAAGTCAACATGAATTTCTCAGCATCCAATTTAAAGATGGTTCCATCNTCGATTACTCTGCCTTCGTTNGTACACCAAAGCACATAGGTGACTCTGTTTATTTTGAGATTTGATATATCTCTGGTCACCATTCTATTTAACATTGATTCTGCATTCTTACCTTCAATTAAATATTTTTGCATTGGTGAAATATCATAGGTACCACAGGTATTTCGTATGCAGAAATATTCATATTCTGCTTCGTAGTAATAATCAGCAAACTTATAGCCATTCCAAACTGACCAGGCATCTCTTATATTAAGTTCTGCTTGTCTTTCATGAAAAGGGGAAAGCTTTGGTTGTTCGTCTGAAAATTTACTTTGATTATTCATCGTAACAATCGTCCTCTGGTACTGTATTTGGTTTTCTTAAATCCATGAGTATTTCTCTAGCAGAATTGGCTCCACATGCTGAAGAAACTCCACCGCCTGGATGTGTTGATGAACCACACATATACATATTCTTAACCGGCATTCTGTATTGAGAGTAACCAGGAAAAGGACGGTTAAACAATAATTGATCAATAGTTAGTTCACCCTGAAAGATATTGCCTTCAGTTAACCCAATTTCTTTTTCGATTTCATGAGGTGTTCTTACCTCCATGTGAACAATTAGATCTTTAAAACCTGGTGAATATCTCTCAATTTTGTCTACCACGGTTTGACCAAACTGATCACGTTTTTCCGGTGTCCAGGGGCCATCAGCTAGTTCAGCAGGACAATATTGAATAAAATTTGACATCCAATGTTTTCCTGGAGGGGCAACGGTAGGATCCCAGGCTGATGGTATTACCGATTCAATAAAAGGATCATCTGACCATGTCCCTCTTTTCCAGCAATCGTATGCTTTTTCCATTGTCTTAAGTGATCCAGAAAAATTCTGTCCACCACGATTAATGTATTTATTTTCGGGTAAATTGTTAAATTTTGGTAACGCAGAAAGCGCTATATTAACCTTACCGGATGATCCTCTTATTTTGAAATTCTTTGCTTTATCATAAATTCCATCGGGCAGATCATCTTTCTCCATTATCTTGGTAAATGTTCTCTTTGCATCAAGATTAGAAACAATTATCGATGCATAAACTTCCTCACCACTTTCTAAAACTACACCTACTGCTTTTTTGTTTTTTACAATAATCTTTTGAACAGGTGAATTTGTCCTTATTTCACCGCCATGCTCCTGAAGCGCGCCTGCGATAGCGTGTGAGATAGCGCCCATACCACCTCTTGCAAGCCCCCAAGCACCAATGCTTCCATCGACATCTCCCATAACATGATGCAACAAAATGTATGCTGAGCCTGGTGAGTACACTCCCAATGCGGTACCTATAATGCCAGGACTTGCCATGGCTGCTTTGATTAAATCATCTTCAAAGTAGTCATCAAGAAATTCAGCAGCACTCATTGTAAAAAATCGAATGTACTCGTATATTTCTTGCTCACCAAGAGCACCGAACTCCTTTGCCAAAAATATGAGCTCTTTCACATCCCTGGGTTTGAATGATGTCGGATCGGGTGGAGTTCTCATTAGTGTTTTTCTAATCAGTTGAGCATATCGATTGAGATCAGCTTGCAATCTAAACATTGCGTCTGCGTCATGGGGAGACCTTGCTCTAAGCTCATTATAGTATGGTCCTTCAGAGTGATAGGCTGATATAGTGTCTCCGCTATCGCCAAAAGTTACAGTACCAAGATAAGGCACCAATATCAGTCCATGTTTCGTTAGATTTAAATCGCGATGAATTGACTGACGCATCATAGAACAAACGTAAGAACAATTTGAGTAAAACCATCCTTCATGTAACTCACGTGTTACGGCTGCACCACCAATGTAATCATTTTTCTCGATTACTAATGTATTTAAACCGGCCTTAGCAAGATAGGTTGCATTGGTTAAACCATTGTGTCCTGCGCCAATTATGATCGCATCATATTTTTTCATTTGAGTATCTCTTGAGAAGCATTGAATCCTGCTGCTCCCATTAATCCGCCTCCCGGATGACATCCAGCGCTGCATAAAAATAGCCCGTCAATTGGCGTTCTGTATTGAGCAGCTTCATAAGTCGGTCTCATCATGAGCATTTGGTCGAGAGCTAACTCCCCATGGTGCCAATGACCTCCTGTAAGATTATATTCACTCTCAAGGTCTTTCGGTGTCATTAGTTCTGCATGCAAAATCTGTCCCTTTATTGATGGCGCGTACAATGCTATTTGATTGATTATTTTTTCTTTTAGATCGCTTTTATCTGTTTCTGACCATCCATTCTCTTTGTGACATGGCACATACATAACATTAGCAGACAGCACATGTTTTCCTTCTGGAGCCAGAGAAGGGCTATATAGTGACGGCACTATCATCTCTAGAACCGGTTCTTGACTGAACTGGCCATATTTAGCATCGTCCCAAGCAAATTCAATTTTATCCATATCGGAAGCTATAATGAGTCTCCCATGAGCCGATTTAAGGCCAGAAAATGAAGGTTCATCGGATAGCGCAAGATTAAGTTTCGCCACATAACCGTGTGATCTCAGACGATTAATCCTGTTTGAAAATTCGATTTCTAAATATTTAGTTCCAACGAGACTGATAAAGGTCTGTTTGGGATCGACAGCGGAAATAATCCTATCGGCACTTATTTGCTCATCTTTGTCTGTAACAATTGCTGATGCTCTGAGTTTATCTTCACCTTTATCAATAATAATTTGCTTAACTTTTGTATTGGACTGGAGTTCTACACCGCTAGTTGTTGCGCATTTCACCAAAGCATTTACCAGAGAATCCATGCCACCCTCTGGGATATAAAAATGACCATTGTGCATCCCAGACATTCGGTAGAGCATTGTTAAAATACTGTTATTTGGCGATCTAGGCGCCTGACTTGAACCGATGAGTGCATCCCAACTCAACGTGGCTTTTAGTAATGGCGACTCAAAAAATTCATCCATTAAATCTCTTGTTGGAAGAGAAAAGACTCTGAGAAATTCTCGCATGTCTTCTTTTCCCATCATTCTTAATCTCAGCCCAATTTGAAGAAAAGTCATCATGTCCTTAAAATTTTCATTACTAAGACGAGGAATTGATTTTGTCCAAAAAGGTTTTAATCTTTCTGAGAACTTTTTCAAAAGAGCAACGTAATTCTTATAACTTTGAATATCTTTCTCACCAACACCTTGAACCTCATCCTTTTTAACTAGAACATGATTTTGGTCAATGTGTAGACCGATATTATCAAGGTAGGTATTACTGTGATTAAAGCCAAACGAAGATAGATTTAAATCTGAAGATATCTTTTCAGAGAAGTGATTTAATGCCGAAGCAGTGTTGGCTTTGTATCCAGGAAAAAAAGTTCTGCTTCTTGCCAGACCCCCATAATTTTCAGACGCTTCCAGTATCAGGACTTTTTGTCCTGCCTTTGCGAGATATGAGGCACAAACTAAACCATTGTGACCACTGCCAATTATTATTGTATTGTATTTCTTCACGCTTCTATCTTTCTTTATTCTATTTATTCAGTTTATAAATATTGATTTTTTATTGGAAGTTATAATCCATATGATGAAAGTTATCACTGTGTTGAGATGTTGGTATTCCAATTTAAACTATTGTATTTTTCCAAAATACGCATTAAATCATCTAAAGGTATTGCCTGACGAGAACCCCTATCACTGGAAACAGTCGTTGCCTTAAAGATTGCATTATAAATTGCTTCCTCAGTTGCTTCAGTTGTAGCAGCAAATAGAGGTGACATTGAAGAGTTAACCAAAGTTGGGGAAGTGACTGGTAAAATACTGCTTCTTGGTTTTCTTACATCGGGGTCCGTGGAGAACGCAATTATGTAATCCCCAGAGCCATTACTTGCATGAGAGCCTGTTCTTGCTAAACCCATCATGGCACGCATCGCCAATCGATCAAGATTTCTTGGATTTAGAGGTGCATCTGTTGCTACAACAATCATTATTGAGCCATCGTT
>PBVS01000088.1 GCA_002728725.1 Woeseiaceae bacterium | reverse complement strand
TAAGAGATGAGTCAGATAAAGATGGAATGAGAATAGTGATTGAGCTTCGACAAGGTGAGGTCGTTGATGTGGTTTTAAATAATTTGTATAAACAAACGTCTCTGCAAACTGTTTTTGGTATCAATATGGTGGCTCTGCATGATGGTCAGCCCAAATTACTCAATATGAAGCAAGTTCTCGAAGCATTCATTTCTCATCGACGTGAAGTAGTTACCAGAAGAACAATATTTGATCTCAATAAAGCAAGAGATCGAGCACATATCCTTGAGGGCCAGGCTGTTGCNCTTTCAAATATTGATGCTGTAATTAAGTTAATCAAATCATCNCCAACACCTGTTGATGCAAGAGAGGCTNTACTCAAAAAATCNTGGAAACCAGGNGCAGTAAAGAAAATGTTGAAAAATTCTGGNAACACTGAAACTTCACCTAAAAATATAGCTGGNAGCTTTGGTATGTCACCAAAAGGTTACAAACTATCCCCGANCCAGGCACAAGCAATTCTTGATTTAAGNCTTCATCGGTTAACNGGTCTCGANCAAGAGAAGATTATTGAAGAATANAAAAAAGTTCTTGANTTAATCAATGANTACACAAAAATTCTTTCGCGCACTGAAGTACTGATGGATGTAATTAAAAANGAATTACATGAAACTCTNTCAGAATACGGCGACTCTAGATTAACCGAAATAAATAATGACTATACAGATTTAGTTGATGANGACTTAATACCTGACGAGGANGTTGTNGTGACGCTCTCCCATAGTGGGTANATTAAATCTCAATCGTCAGATACTTATCAAGCTCAAAAAAGAGGNGGAAGAGGTAAATCCTCCACAAAAATGAAGGATGAGGATTTCATAGATAAAATTTGGGTAGCAAATACTCATGACACCCTTCTTTGTTTNTCAAGCAAAGGAAAACTGTATTGGTTNAAAGTTTATCAAGTACCAATGGCCAGTAGAGGNGCAAGAGGCAAGCCAATTATNAATTTGTTGCCGCTAGAGGAAGGGGAGAGAATTAGTACCGTATTGCCAATAAGGGANTTTGATGANGATTCCTTTGTTTTTATGGCCACCAGCGATGGAACTGTAAAAAAGACACCCTTNAAATTATTNTCAAAGCCAAGATCATCNGGAATTATAGCCATCAACCTNAAAGATGATTATTTGATTGACGCGGCAATTACAAATGGAAAAAAGGAAGTACTGCTCGTAGCCAGTAATGGAAAAGCAATAAAATTNAATGAGAACGATGTAAGAGCGATGGGCAGGACTGCTCATGGCGTAAGNGGNATGAGACTCAAAGATGACCATAAGGTGATAGCTTTATCTATAGTCAATGAAGATTTATTACTAACAGCAACCGAGAATGGTTATGGAAAAAGAACATCAATAAAAGAATTCTCGACTCAAAGAAGAGGTGGTCAGGGAGTTATCGCAATTAAAACATCCGACAGAAATGGACTAACGATAGGAGCAATTCAAGTCTCTGATGATGATGAGATTATGTTGATTAGTTCTAATGGAGTTNTGATAAGAACTCCAGTTGACGGAATTTCGATAGTGGGAAGAAATACTCAAGGGGTCACCTTAATTAAGCTAGTTGACGAACAAAAATTAGTTGGACTTGCAAAAATAATTTCTATTGATGAAGAGTAAGTAAAGCCAAGTTCATATGAGTATATCAAGCAGACTTGTACATAATTTTTCAGCAGGACCGAGCGCTCTTCCAAAAAAAGTAATNGAAATTATTAAAACTGATTTTCCTAATTGGAATGAATCGGGTATGTCTATAATTGAAGTCAGCCATCGTAGTAAAGAATTTGCAGAGGTTGCTCTTNTAGCAGAGAAGAATCTTAGAAAGCTTCTTAATATTCCTGACAATTATCATGTATTGTTTCTTCAAGGAGGNGCCTCATTGCAATTTTCGATGNTACCCATGAACCTTTCAAAAAGTGATTCTANTGTTGATTATGCTGTCACAGGATCCTGGGGGAAAAAGGCAGTAGCCGAGGCAAAAAAATTTACAAAAGTTAATATTGTATGCGATTCTTGCGCTTCAAATTACACCTCTATTATCAATGAAGAGGAGTGGATAAAGAGTGAAGAAGCTGATTATGTTCATATTACTTCAAATGAAACAATTGCAGGTGTCGAGTATCATTTTAATCCAGAGACAAATGGAGTACCACTGATAACTGATGCTTCAAGCACTCTTTTATCAAGACCCATTGATGTTGATAGATATGGATTGATATATGCCGGTGCCCAGAAAAATATAGGTCCTGCTGGCTTGACTATTGTCATCATTAAGAACAGCCTAATAAAAAACAATAAAGCTAAAATCCCAGCAATGCTTGATTATAGAAATTATATAGAAAAACAGTCTATGTATAATACTCCGCCAGTTTTNTCATGGTATGTTGCTGGATTAGTATTTGAATATCTCATTAATTTNGGCGGTCTTGAAGTAATTGAAAAAACAAATATAAAAAAATCGAATCTACTTTATGATTANATCGATAACTCAGATTTTTACTCAAATCCAGTCGAGAAAAGCTCTAGATCAAGAATGAACATTCCTTTTTTACTAAATGATAAAGATTTAGAAAATACCTTTTTAATTGACTCTCTTAATGCGGGTTTAGCTAATCTAAAAGGTCACCGNTCTGTAGGAGGNATGAGAGCTTCGATTTATAATGCAATTGAGGTGGAAGCTGTGCAGGATTTAATTTCTTTTATGAAANAATTCGAACAAAAGTATGGATAAAAGGCTATGTACAANGTAAAAATTTTTAATAATATCGCANCTTCGGGTCTAGAAAGGTTAGATTCAAATAAGTATCAAATAATAGATGATTTATCAAAATCNACATCAATTGTTCTTCGCTCACATAAACTCACAGAGGATAATATACCTCTATCAATTGATGCTATTGGACGTGCTGGTGCGGGTGTAAATAATATCCCNGTTGATGCTATGAGCGATAGAGGCGTCCCTGTTTTTAATGCTCCAGGCGCAAACGCAAATGCTGTAAAAGAACTTACGATAGCTTCATTACTGATTGCAGCAAGAAATATTTGCACAGCGAGAGATTATGTACGCTCATTGGATCCACAAAAAATTGATATAAAAAAATCTGTGGAAGCTGGAAAAAAACAATTTGCAGGAATTGAGCTTCCTGGACGAACNNTAGGTGTAGTTGGTCTTGGGTCTATTGGAGTNAGTGTTGCNAACACAGCACTTGCGCTTGGTATGAAAGTTGTTGGTTTTGATCCAAATGTCACAATNAATAATGCATGGAAGNTATCCTCAGGAGTTCANAAGGTTGAATCATTAGATGAAATATTTCANAGATCAGATGCTGTAACAATNCATGTTCCTTTGATCGATGAGACTAAGGGNCTGATAAACTCTAAAAGTATCAATNTNCTAAAAAAAGGATCNATTTTAATTAANTTTTCAAGAGCNGGTATNGTGAACACAGATGATGTTTTGANGTCACTTGATNNTGATNGATTGNATTGCTATGTCTGTGATTTTCCTGANCCAAANATCATGTTTCATGAAAAAATAATCGCNCTTCCNCATCTTGGTGCATCNACTCATGAAGCNGAAGAAAACTGCGCTATAATGGTCATTGAAAATTTAAAAGACTACCTTGAGAATGGCAACATAAACTATTCAGTAAACTTTCCAGAGGCAAATATGCCAAGGAATAGTGCTTATCGACTTACAGTTGCAAATAAAAACATACCTAACATGGTTGGACAGATTACAGCCATATTGGCAGCAGAAAATCTCAATATTGAGGATCTTCTGAATAAATCCTTAGGGAGTTTAGCCTATACAATAGTGGACGTAGATAAAGAGTTATCAAATGATGTTTTGGATAAAATATCTAATATTGATGGCATATTGAGGTTAAGATATCTTGGTATTTAATTAAATTAATAATTTTATTATCAATTACAGTATGTTAGCTTTGTTTCTTTTACTAAAATCAAATTATAGATATGAGCAATAAAAAAGAAAGTGCAAAGCCAATAATCCTTCAAAAAACTCGGGATAAAATTGATTCCATTGATGAAAAAATACAAAAACTAATCAATGAAAGAGCTGCACTCGCAAAAAAAATCGGTTTAACAAAAGAAAAAAATGGATCATCAACTGATTACTATAAACCAGAGCGGGAAGCAGATGTTTTAAACTTGGTTCAAAAAAGAAATAAAGGGCCAATAAATAATGAAGAAATGGTTCGTTTATTTAGAGAGATTATGTCGGCTTGTCTTGCGCAACAAGAACCCTTAAAAATAGGCTTTTTAGGTCCTGAAGGAACATTTACCCAAGCAGCAGTTTACAAACATTTCGGTCATTCTGTAAAAGCCCTCCCATTTGGTGCTATAGATGAGGTGTTTCAAGAAGTGGAAAGCAATGTCGCTGATTTTGGTGTTGTCCCTATTGAGAACTCAACAGAAGGGACAGTGAATAATACGCTAGATATGTTTGTCACATCTCCGTTAAAGATTTGTGGTGAAGTAGAGCTGAAAATCAATCATCATCTAATAGGAAAAATGGATAATATCAGGAACATTCAGCGTATATGCGCTCATGAACAAGCCTTATCTCAGTGTCGAGGCTGGATTAGGGAGCACCTCAGAGACGTCGAATTAGTAGGAGTAAGTAGCAATGCAGCTGGCGCAAGAAGAGCGAGAGATGAAGATGGAACAGCAGCAATCGGAAGTGAGATTGCTAGCGATATCTATGATCTTAATATTCTTATAAAAAATATTGAAGATCGTCCAGACAATGCTACGAGATTTTTAGTTGTTGGTAGAAATGTAATTTCTAGTAGTGGCAATGATAAAACCTCAATTATTATTTCAAATGATGATACAAAAACTGGATCTGGAGTTCTTTATTCAATGCTACAGCCATTCTCACAAAATAAGATTAATATAACCAGAATAGAATCCAGACCGTCTCATAAAAAAAATTGGGATTATGTATTTTTTCTTGATTTGGATGGCCATATAGATGACCCAGTATTGGCAAGTTCACTTAAATCAGTCGAAAAAAATTGCTCATTATTTAGAGTGCTAGGGTCATATCCAAAAGCAATTGATTAAAACGACTCAAAAATGGATTTTTACGTAGAACCATCAGAAAACCTGTCAGGCGAGATAGAGATTCCCGGTGACAAATCTATATCACACAGAGCAATAATATTTGGCTCTTTGGCTAGTGGCGTCTCTCAATTTACAAACTTTCTAACTGGCGAAGATTGTCTGGCGACCTTAAACGCATTTAAAGAAATGGGTGTCTTCGCTAATCTAAGTGATGATCAGCTCATAATACACGGTGTCGGTATTAATGGTCTTAATAAAGCATCCGAAGCATTGTATTTGGGTAATTCAGGAACCTCAGCTAGATTATTGGTGGG
>PBVS01000087.1 GCA_002728725.1 Woeseiaceae bacterium | reverse complement strand
CTTCATGAGGCCAACGTTACTCATAGATACCGATAACAATATGAAGATTAACCGAGAAGAGGTTTTCGGTCCCATTGCCTGTGTTATCAGAGCAAATGATTACGATCATGCGCTAGCGATTTCAAATGATTCTGATTTTGGCCTTACCTCAGGAATCATTACTGATTCACTTAAGCATGCAAATCACTTTAAAAGAAACTCCCAATCGGGTTGTGTCATGGTAAATCTCCCTACTGCTGGGACGGATTATCATGTGCCATTTGGAGGCAGGAAAGCATCCAGTTATGGGCCAAGAGAACAAGGTCAGTATGCAAAAGAGTTTTTTACAACAGTAAAGACCAGTTATATATCATCCGCTTAAAAATAGAGTCTTTAATGATAAAAACACAAGATATGTTAATTATAGATTGCCTCGAGTATGTTAATTGGGATCGAGAGTTATTTGAACATGCAAAATCTTCTGGTTTAAATATAATTCATGTAACCATTGCATACTGGGAAAATACTAAAGAAACCCACAATAATTTTAAAAAGTGGGATGAACATTTCAAGAAGCACGATGATTTAATAATGCCTATCCACGATTATGATGACATTCATAAGGCAATTGAACTAAATAAAATAGGCATTATTTTTGGGTTTCAAAACTGCTCACCAATTGAAGATGATATTAAAAAAATTGAAGAGATGCATAATTTGGGCGCAAAAATTATGCAACTCAGCTACAACAATCAAAGTCTCCTGGCTACCGGGTGCTATGAAGATCGTGATTCGGGCATCACAAGATTTGGCAAAGAGGCGATAAAGGAAATGAATCGTTTAGGCATGATTATTGACATGTCACACAGTGCTGAATATTCTACACTTCAAGCCATCGAGTTATCATCGCGTCCGATTGCGATCACACATGCGAATCCAAGCAGTTTTCACGATGCGCTTCGCAATAAATCCGACACGGTATTAAAAAACTTAAGTCAGTCAGGAGGAATGCTTGGAGTCAGCTTATACCCATTTCATTTAGCTAATGGATCAAACTGTGAGTTATCTGCATTTTGTCAGATGATTTATGACACTGCAGAGATGATGGGTATAGATCAGCTTGGTATTGGTTCTGATCTTTGTCTGAATTGGGATTACACGATTTTAGAGTGGATGCGAAGTGGAAGGTGGGCGCTTAAACCGGATTTTGGAGAAGGTTCATCTGATAACCCATCGTGGCCTAAGCAACCCAATTGGTTTGAAGATCATGGAGGTTTTCAAAATATTATAGAAGGATTGGATTCGATTGGCTTTAATAAAGAAGAAATTGAGAAAATTATGGGGAAAAACTGGTTAAATTTTTTCAAAAAATCTTTTCAAAAATTACAATAAAATCATGCAAGCAAACACAAATACAGCCCAATCAAATGATCAATTTATGCGTGATCCCAGTGTTGTCATGGATCTCAGAAGACTTGGCTCTTTCTACCCCTATAAATTAAGCTTTATGCGTAAACTAATAAGAAAGATCATGGGCCAAAAGTGGAAAATTTCTATCGATCACTTCAATCTCAATGATGATGGCTATGGAGAGATTATTTATGATATCAGAACACCAAAAGATCATTTCCATTTTGCTGTATTTTCAAACTTCCTTGATCCGAACGAAAGAACGGACAGAGTGATCGCAGAGCAATGGGATATCACGCTTACGTTGAGGCATGGAAAATTTGATCAAAATCAATTGGAAATGTTGAGAAATAATGTCCCGCTCCAAGAAAAAGGCAGAATGTCATCCAATACTATAGTTTTGTCTAGAGCAAATCGGAGCAGCAGAAATTTTGATTATGTCATCAATCAATTATCCTCAGGTCAACAGCCTTCAATAGAAAAGATAAAAGAAGTGGGTTATATCTATAGAACCACAGCAGTGTATGGTAGCGGTAAATTTGGTATGGCTGATTGGGAAAAAGTAAGAACGCAATATAAAGATTTCTCAGAGCCTTTTTCAGCAGAAATGTTTTCTTGTTTTATGATAAGGCAATTCAGTTTTGATCAAGTCGAGCATATTGCAAAAATTAAGTCGCCAAAAAATTCAGTTGCACTTGAAAACAGTATCAAAAGAAACTTAGGTATCGGCAATGCAACCGGTCTTGGAATGGCCCCTTTTCTCATAAAACATCCTTTATTAATCAATAACTGGATTGAAAAGAGAGAGAAAGTTTTATGCGAAATACTGAAAACCACTCGACCAGATAAAAATAGTTTAGATGATTTCCTGTCTCTAGCTCACCGAGCATTTCATCATTTAGAGGAAATCGTCAGTGAAAATAAAATGCAAAATAAAATCAATAAAGATGCAGCAGAAGATCTAAAAAGAATGATTGGCTGGATTTCAAAAAATAAAAAAGCGATAACAAATTGGACGGATCTTATTGACCATATCGGTCTAAATTATGGTGTTGAAACTCAAGAAATAGCCAACACCATCCTCATAGAAATTTATCCAGATATTGCATTGGATATGGAAAATGATGATTACATTGACGAAAAATATGAACTCATGCCTAAAATGAGTGTCATTGAGCTTCAAAATATCATTGAAGAAAAGTACAACTGGGCTCTTAAATATAATTTCAAGAGACAGAAAAATAATTCTGTATTTTGGTATCGATCAGAAGAAAAAATGGAGCCGAGGTTAGGTCAAAGAGGATATGATGAGGGAGCAGAAAAAGAGATGTTAATTGGAATCGCAAAGATTGTTTCTGAATGTTACAAGTCAATTTGCTCTATCTCTAACAGTTCACAAATAAAAACAGTTGGTGAGTTTGTTTTTGCTCATCCAGAATATCGAAAAATTATTCGACGTATTCAAACGTTATCTAGGACAACATATGGTGAAATTCAGGCCAATTTGCTAGAAGAAGACGTAATGCCCATTCATCTATTAAGATGTAAGTTATCGTTTTTTGGTGTTGGAAAATTTGATCCAAAATCACGATTGTGGGTAAGAAATACGATGTTTCAGGGCGCTCCAATCATCGATGATATATCAGATGATTANGTAGACGATTGGTTTTTCNCCACAATANAGCCATCTGAACAAAACAGGAATAATGAAATTCACTAGAGTTTCTAATAATGAGCTTCGNGCCATTTTAAATAATGCGTGCGAAGCATTTATCAGTCACAAGAATGATTTTGAGGAGACGGCTTCCACAATCTTATGGCTGGAGACCTATGATTTTTCCGGAATAGATATGTTTCTGAATCATCTGGATCAACACTCTGAATACAATTATTTACAGCCGAAAATAATTGATAATAAACATGCATCACTTATCATCGATGGAAAATATGAATGTCATATTTTTAATGCACATTTAATTTCAGACATTGCATGCACACTCTTCAAAAAATATGAAAATGAGGGATTAGTAATAATTAATTCAAAAAATCCCGAAGCATTGATTCCAAAATTAATTGAATCTAAACTCTTTAAAAATTATTTATCAATAAATTGGATGGACGAGAATTATCTGTCCTATCTATTTTATAGAAATGAAAATGGCTCAAACTTAATAATATATAAGACAGTCTCCGAACCAAATGAAAAATTCATTAATACAGTTCTAGTAAACAATAAAAATGATCATAAAAATAATGAAAATGAAATTTTCAAATTAAACGATCTAAATAAAATAAAGATAATCAATCGAATCAAACCTGAACACTTCTGGTCAATTAAAGAACAAAAGTTAATGGATGGATTTTATATGGAAAGTACCAAATTAAATAAATTATCGTCTATTGCCAATAATGTGCTTGTTGAATCGAGTGAAAAATCTCGATTGGGTGCGGGTGAATAACAATAATTAATTAACTTTCATTTAGAAATATGAATTTATGAATAAAATAATTGATAATTTTTATCATGGATACAACAAAACAGTGGCATTGGCACCAAAGTTACTGGTTATCGCACTGATATTGTTCGTGGCGATATATCCAGATTCTGCTGGACAAAAATTATTGGCGGCACAAAATTGGTCGACAGAAACATTTGGTGGCTGGTACATATACGTATCTCTTTTTTATGTCATATGTTGTCTAAGTCTCGGTTTATTTAATAAAACAGGAAAAATAAAACTGGGAAAAGAAAACGAGCACCCCGAGTTCACAACTCTCTCATGGTTGTCTATGATGTTTGGTGCCGGTATTGGTATAGGGATGCTCACTTACTCCACTGCTGAACCTATTTTCCATTTTGCAAATAACCCAGATACCATTACAGGTGTCTCTGCAACATTAAATGAGAACAATGTTCGAAATGCCTACAAATGGGCAATTTTTCATTACGCTCTGCATACTTGGTGTATTTATGGAATCATAGGCATCTCACTTGCTTATTTCTCATACAATAGAGGAATGCCACTGACCATAAGAAGCGGACTTGAACCTATTTTTGGAAAATTTATGTCGGGTGGACTGGGCAATATGACAGATATCGTGTCTATTCTTGCCACACTGGTTGGTCTTAGTGTCACAATAGGTTATGGCGTTTCACAATTTTCCTCAGGCCTATTCAACATTACAGGTCTAGAATGGCTTATAGACAATGAAGGACGACCATCATTAACCGGTCAAATTTTTGGGCTGGTTCTCATTATGACAATTTCTTGTGTGTCCGCTTTCACTGGAATTAGAAAAGGGATCAAGTGGCTGTCAAACATCAACATGGGATTATCCCTTCTCTTGTTGTTATTTTTTGTATTCTTCGGTGCAACATTATTCGCACTAAAAACTTTTTTCATAACAATCTGGGACTATCTCATTTCATTCCCAGAAATGGCAATATCTGTATGGAAAAGTGACGGTACAGAAACCAGTTCAAATCTTCAAAAATGGCAATCTGCTTGGTCAATTTTTTATTGGGCATGGTGGATTGCATTTGCTCCATTTGTCGGATTATTCCTAGCTCGTGTTTCAAGAGGCAGGACAATTCGTGAATACATAATGGGCGCGATATTTATACCTTCGTTAATCTCCCTCTTTTGGTTTGCATTTGTTGGTGGTACAGCAATAGATCTTGAGCTCAGCGGGGTGGCTCAAGGAGCAATCGTCAATGCCGATATATCTGCTCAATTATTTCAAACGATAAATTTATTTATGAATCCAACCATGGCTATTTTGCTTTCTATACTTATTGTTATATTACTTATAACTTTCTTGGTGACATCGGCTGACTCTGGAATCCTGGTCATGAATACGCTTGCTTCTGGTGGAAATACAAAAAAGAGAGAATTAAAACACATAATACTTTGGGGTTTATTATTTTCAATT
>PBVS01000086.1 GCA_002728725.1 Woeseiaceae bacterium | reverse complement strand
CTGAAACAAGATAGACACCAAATTCACCTTTCGGTGCTTCAACAGCAGCATAAGCCTCGCCTTCAGGTACACAATATCCCTCTGTGAACAATTTAAAGTGATGAATAAGTGACTCCATGTCATCTTTCATTCCAATCCTTTGTGGTGGCGATATCTTTTTGTCATCAGTCATCACAGGACCAGGATTTTCTCGTAGCCACTTAATGCACTGTTGAATTATTTTATTTGATTGTCGCATTTCTTCAACGCGAACGAGATAACGATCGTAACAATCTCCATTAACACCCACAGGAATATCAAAATCCAGTTCGCTGTATACTGAGTAAGGTTGTTTTTTTCTCAAATCCCATTCAACCCCGGAGCCTCTTAACATTGCGCCTGTAAAGCCAAGATTTATTGCTCGCTCAGGGGGAATGACGGCAATATTTACTGTTCGCTGTTTCCATATTCTATTGTCTGTCAATAAAGTTTCATATTCATCGATACAAGATGGGAAGCGTTCAGTAAAGGATTCAATAAAATCCAGTAGAGAGCCTTCACGATTATAATTTAACTGATCGACTTGCTTTTTTTTCCTCTTATCGGATGTTTCAAATTTTGGCATGACATCGGGTAAATCTCGATAAACACCTCCAGGCCTGTAGTATGTGGCATGCATCCGTGTACCCGATACTGCCTCATAACAATCCATCAGATCTTCACGTTCGCGAAAACAATAAAGAAACATAGTCATTGCACCAACATCAAGACCATGTGTTCCAAGCCACATTAGATGATTTAGAATTCTGGTGATTTCATCGAACATAGCACGAATATATTGAGCTCTTTTTGGAGGTGTTAATTTAAGTAACTTCTCAATCGCCAGAACATATCCGTGCTCATTACAAACCATAGAAACATAATCCAGTCGATCCATGTATCCGATACTCTGATTATAGGGTTTTGTTTCAGCCAGCTTTTCAGTCCCTCTGTGTAAAAGACCGATATGGGGATCAGCGCTCTGAATAACTTCACCATTCATCTCCAAAACCAATCTCAATACTCCATGTGCAGCTGGATGTTGGGGGCCAAAGTTCATTGTATAATTTTGAATTTCAGCCATCGTTATTGTCCTTGATGTCCTCGGAATAGCGATTGTCGTTTCGGATTACTCTAGGAACCAAAGTTCTGGGCTCTATAGAAACAGGCTTGTATATTATTTTTTCTTTTTCTTGATCATAATGAATCTCCACATTGCCTGAGATTGGAAAATCTTTCCTAAATGGATGACCAACGAAACCATAATCGGTGAGTATTCTCCTTAAGTCAGGATGACCATCAAAAATGATACCGTAGAGATCAAAAGTTTCACGCTCTAACCAATTTGCTGAACTCCAAATGTCTGACACAGAAGGGACTATTGGTGGGTTGTCTTCTCCTGTGAACATTCTTAGTCGAATTCTAATATTGAGCTTGAGAGACAATAAATTGTAGATAACAGCAAACCTTTCGCCATCAAATGAATCTGCATCATCCAGTATTACTGGCTGTCTAGTGACACCTCTGCTGAAGCCAGAGTTAGTTGCTGATTTTGTTGTCCACTCGTCAATTCCGTAAGTGAGATAATCGATACCACATAAATCTGTTAATTGCTCAAATAATAACTCCTTGTTTTCTTTGAGTTCAGTTGCAACCTCTCTTAATAAATGAGGTTCCAATCCAAAAACTAGCTCATTTGACGGAGGCTCAATCGGTGTTAACTTGTCTTTAAAACAAGCGATTATCCGAGTTTTGATTTCCTCGTGTTTGCTGTCCATGATCTACATTTATCTCGCTATTGTTGTTGTCTTTTTAATTTTCTTTTGCAATTGAAGTAATCCATAAACGAGAGCTTCAGCTGTTGGTGGACAACCAGGAACATAGACATCAACTGGAACAATGCGGTCGCAACCTCGAACTACAGAATATGAATAGTGATAATAACCTCCCCCATTAGCGCATGACCCCATAGAGATAACCCATCTAGGTTCTGGCATCTGATCATAGACTTTTCTTAATGCTGGGGCCATCTTATTAACAAGAGTTCCAGCAACAATCATTACATCAGACTGACGTGGACTAGGCCTAAAAATAATTCCAAAACGATCTAAATCATATCTAGCAGCACCTGCATGCATCATCTCAACAGCACAACACGCTAAACCAAAAGTCATTGGCCACATTGAACCCGTTCTTGCCCAATTCATCAAAGCATCAATACTTGTTACCATGAAGCCTTTCTGCTGATAACTTTCGGCATTGCTGTATTGAGTTAAATCTGTATTACTTGATTGCTGATCTTCCGCTAATCCCAT
The DNA here is from genome assembly GCA_002728725.1 of Woeseiaceae bacterium. Taxonomy (GTDB): domain Bacteria; phylum Pseudomonadota; class Gammaproteobacteria; order Steroidobacterales; family Woeseiaceae; genus SP4260. The sequence continues at coordinate 9,757 of PBVS01000086.1, read as the reverse complement.
TCCAAAGCTCCTTTTTTCCATTCATAGATAAACCCAACAACAAGCACTGTGAGAAAAATGGCCATAGCCACTAACCCAAATCCTCCAATAGCATCAAGGGAAACTGCCCAGGGAAATAAAAATGCTATCTCTAGATCAAAAATAATAAAAAGAATGGCTACTAGGTAATAACGAACATCGAATTTCATTCTTGAGTCTTCAAAAGGTTCGAAACCACATTCATAAGGTGATAGCTTTTCATCATCCTTGTTACCTCTGCCAAGCAAAAAACCAAGTCCAAGCAAAACCAGTCCAATAGCAGTAGCAACTGCCATAAATACAAGAATTGGTAAGTACTGTTGCAGCATATCAGTCATCCCCTCAAATATTGCAATATTATATCAGTGTGACGGTCATATGTGACAATTTTTTGATTGGTATTTTTTGGTTTTTTTTAAAATATTTATAACAATTTTAATCCATTATTATTTGTCACAGAAAATATTAAATATTGGTGCCGATGGCCGGACTCGAACCGGCACAGCTCTCGCCACTGCCCCCTCAAGACAGCGTGTCTACCAATTCCACCACATCGGCCAAAAGGTATAATATTTTTTTACTTAATTCTCCGTTTCTGAAGAAATGATTGAAGGCATACTCTCAATTGAGGTGTCCATGTTGCTCTCTTCATTTGGAGCTTCTTGATTGGATATGTCATTAGTTTCTATAACAACAGTCTCAAGCAAACTGTCAGGCACGTCAGCTTGCTGGCTACTCAAATAGGCTAGAGAGAGACTAGAGACAAAAAATGCTGTAGCCAATATTGCAGTAGCCCTAGAGAAAAAATTAGATGAACCTTTTGCACCAAATACCGTATCTGATGCACCGGATCCGAAAGCTGCTCCAGCTTCAGCACCTTTACCCTTTTGAAGCAGTACAAGCGCTATTATAAGAAGAGCAATTATAGTATGCGCACTTAGTACGATGGTTTGTATTGTTGTCATGTATTAATCCTATCAAACTTATTGTTTCGCTATCGCCAAAAAACCAGATGAATCAAGAGATGCACCGCCGATTAAACCACCATCTATGTCAGGCATTGAAAATAATTTTTTAGCGTTGTTAATATTAACACTGCCACCATAAAGAATCTGTGTGCTTTCTGCCAGTTCTTTTGATATTTTTTTTATCATAGATCTTATAAACTCATGAACATCTTGAGCATCTTCTGGTGTTGCCGATAATCCTGATCCAATGGCCCACACAGGTTCATATGCAATGATAAATTTAGAATGCTTATCTAGGTCAATACCTTCAGTAATGGCTGTTATCTGAGAATTTATTATCTCCTCTGTTAAAGACTTCTCTTTTTGATCAAGTGTCTCTCCAATACATAAGATTGGCACGAGATTTTTCTTAATCGCCATATTGAATTTTTCTGAGATAATATGATCATTTTCACCAAGAATTGTTCTTCGTTCAGAGTGGCCCACCAAAACATACTTACAATCATTATCTGAAAGCATCTCTGCTGAGACTTCTCCAGTATATGCACCATTTTCATACTGAGCTATGTCCTGAGCGCCTACTTTAACATCTGTTTTTGCTAGTCCTTTTGAAACTTGATCAAGATAGGGAAATGATGGGCAAATCAATAACTCATGATAATGCTCTTGATTATAATTGGTGACAATATCTCTAATGAAGTCTGAGACAAATGATTTTGAACCATTCATTTTCCAGTTTGCTGCCACTAAAATCTTATTCATAGCTCTAATCACGACGAAACAATTTTCTCGATATTTTGCTTAAGATCGCTCATATGAGAGATGAGGTCGTCTCTGCTCTCACCTTCAAGCATTATCCTAATTAAAGGTTCAGTTCCTGAAGGTCTCAAGATTAACCTTCCTTTGCCTTCCAATTTTTTCTCTATATCATCCACAAGTGTTTCTATTTCTTTTGAATCAGATACATTAAAGTTATTTTTATTATCAATATTTTCGATCACTTGTGGATATTTTTTCATTCCGCTAGCGAGATTACTCAAGCTGCTGTTTTTATTTTTCATTATTTCAAGAACCTGAATTGCTGTAATTAGGCCGTCTCCAGTTTCAACATAGTCCATGCATATCATGTGCCCTGATGCCTCTCCCCCCAAATTGCCACCTGTTTCACGAAGCAATGATAATATATTACGATCACCTACCTTTGATCTAATAAATTCAATTCCATGACTTTTTAGTGATTCCTCTAGACCCAAATTACTCAATACTGTGCCAACTACTGGATTTTTAAGCATATTATTTTCTTTACAATACATTGCCAAAATAAATAGAAGTTGATCACCATCGAGCAAGTTTCCATTTTCGTCAACCATAACCACCCTGTCTCCATCACCATCAAGAGCAATACCGACATCTGCACCTACTGCCTTTACTGTTTGTTGAAGNAGTTCAGGATGNGTGGATCCACAGTTTTCATTAATATTTTTACCGTTAGGNGAGCATCCTATCGATAANACCTCTGCACCTAAGCTATTTAAGATTCTAGGGCCAACTTTATAGGCAGCCCCATTAGCTCCATCAAATATCACTTTCATGTTTTGCAGATCTTCCTTATTTTTATAACTTGAGATGCAAAATTCTTGATACCTTTCTCTTGCTAGGGAATCTATCGTCGCCCTGCCTAAATCAATAGAATCTTTTGTGAATGTAGTGCCGTTGAGGATATTTTCGATTTGCAACTCTGTTTTATCATCCAGCTTTGTACCTTTTGAATTAAAGAATTTGATCCCATTATCGACAAAAGAATTGTGGGAAGCGCTAATTACTATGCCAAGCTCAGCATTATATTTTTTGACAAGATAGGCAATTGCAGGTGTGGGTATAGGCCCCAAAAGCTTAACATCCATACCGGCCGATACAAATCCTGCTTCTAGAGCCGATTCAAACATATATCCAGATATTCTTGTATCTTTTCCAATGAGGACTGTACCGCCGTCAGGCGCTAAAACCTGTGCGGAAGCGTTAGCCAAACGAAGTGCAAACTCGGCCGTCATTGGTGNCTCACCNACACGACCACGAATTCCNTCTGTACCAAAATACNNCATNTCNTTGTCTCANATNCAAATAAGGGCTTATATTATCAAGTTTATGACTATANGAGTATCTGNAGGNCTATAATTACACTAAATATTATTTAGAGAGTTATATAGGTTAATTATATCTTTTGTGGGTCCGACATCATGTGTTCTAATGATATTAGCGCCATTCTGAAGTGCTATTAAAGTGGCNCCCAAGCTTCCATAGAGCCTTTCATTTATGGTTTTATTNGTAATTTTACCAATAAAACTTTTTCTGGAAATACCAATACATATTGGAACTTTTAAATATTTAAGTTGCTCAATATTTTTTAGTAACAGTATGTTGTGCCTCAAAGTTTTCCCAAAACCAAAACCAGGATCAATAATCAAGGATTCTCTATTTTTACCAGCTCTAAGGCAAAAATTTATTCTTTCCTCAAGGAAGTCTTTGATTTCAGTCATCAGNTCATCATAAACAGGATTTTCTTGCATCGTTGAAGGTGAGCCTTTCATATGCATCAAACAGATTGCCTTATTTTCTCCCGATAGAAAATCCATANCGNCGGTATTTTTCAGCGCATAAACGTCGTTTACAATCTCAGCACCGTTTTTGATCGCTTCTCTCATGACAACTGGATCGCCAGTATCAACAGAAACAATGGTATCGAAGTTTTTTTTAATGCTCTGAATTACTGGNATCACTCTATCAATTTGAATGCCTGCCTCTATCGGGCTGGAACCGGGTTTAGTTGACTCTCCTCCTACATCAATAATTGAAGCACCTTCATCAATCATTTTTTCGCATGCGGAAAGAGCNTGATCGAGTGACTGATACTTTCCACCATCTGAAAATGAGTCGGGAGTGATATTTAGAACACCCATAATTTTGGGCTTCGATAAATCAAGCGTTCGTGACCCTAAATTGAGCAACATCGAGCGGGAACTAATGTTCGCTTGCTGGTCCACCAATTATTGGTGATTTAGAACTTTTGCTCTTCGATTTTTTGTCACTCTTGTTTGATTTATCATCGTGCCAGCCTTCNGGAGGCCCTGGCTCTCGTCCTTCCATGATATTGATAATTTGTTTTCTATCAATCGTCTCATATTTCATGAGAGCATCAGCCATAGCTTTTAGTTGTTTTTTATGCTTTTTTAGGATCTCTTTAGCTCGATTATAATTTCTATCAATTATATTTCTCACTTCAGCATCGATCGCTTGCGCTGTTTCTGGAGATACTTGCTTTTGTTGTGTGACCGATCTACCAAGGAACACTTCACCCTCATCTTCGCTGTAAGTTAAAGGACCCAACTTGTCTGATAGACCCCACTTAGTCACCATATTTCTGGCAATCTCTGTCGCTCTCTCAATATCATTTGAGGCTCCAGTTGTTACACCTTCAGGCCCTAAAGTCATCTCTTCAGCGAGCCTACCACCGTAAAGAGAAGATATATTACTTTCTAATTTCTCTTTTGANATACTGTATTTATCTTCTTCAGGNANATACATCGTCACACCCAGNGCTCTTCCTCTGGGTATAATTGTAACNTTATGCACAGGATCATGATCAGGNACAATATAGCCAACAATTGCGTGACCTGCCTCATGATAAGCGGTATTCAATTTTTCTTTTTCACTCATTACCATTGAGCGACGCTCAGTNCCCATCATAATTTTGTCTTTTGCCTGCTCAAACTCCTCCATGGTGACNGTTCTTTTNTTTTCACGAGCTGCGAACAATGCNGCTTCATTCACTAAATTCGCAAGATCTGCACCCGAGAAACCGGGCGTGCCTCTTGCTATTATGGACGGTTCAACATCATCAGAAATAGGTACTTTTCTCATATGAACTTTAAGAATTGCCTCTCTACCACGAATATCAGGGAGAGGTACAACTACTTGTCTGTCAAACCTTCCGGGTCTCAATAAAGCTGGGTCAAGAACGTCAGGCCTGTTGGTTGCTGCAATAACAATTACCCCCTCATTACCTTCAAAACCGTCCATTTCAACCAGCATTTGATTTAATGTCTGCTCTCTNTCNTCNTGNCCCCCACCTAATCCAGCACCTCTGTGCCTTCCTACTGCATCCAGCTCATCAATAAAGATAATGCATGGGGCTTGTTTTTTNGCGGTTTCAAACATGTCTCGNACTCTCGAGGCACCAACACCAACAAACATTTCAACAAAATCAGAACCTGAGATTGTGAAAAACGGNACTTTTGCTTCGCCAGCAATTGCTTTAGCTAGCAGAGTTTTACCNGTACCNGGAGGTCCGACTGTTAAGACGCCTTTTGGTATTTTTCCACCGAGACGTTGGAATTTNCTAGGATCACGCAAGAACTCGACAACTTCAGACAATTCNTGTTTNGCTTCTTCAATACCGGCGACATCNTCAAAAGTGATTTTTACATTGTCTTCACTTAGAAGTTTTGCTTTGCTTTTNCCAAAAGACATTGCTCCTCTTCCACCGCCACCTTGCATTTGCCTCATAAAATACACCCAGACAGCAATCAACAACAAAATTGGGAAGGAGCTAATCAGTAATTGACTTATGAGACCTTGTGTTTCTGGTTCTTCTGCAGTGAAACGAACATTGTTGTCCTCCAATAAACCGATAAGAGCATTATTGTCTGTTTCAGGGCTAATAGTATAAAAAGATAAAGGCTCTCTTGATCCATATGTGATTCGGTCNCCNTGAAACTCAACCCTTTCAATCTGACCTGTTCTCACTTGACTTAAGAAATCAGAGTAATCTTGTCTTTGCAATTGACCTGTATTTAAGCCGCCAAAGTTTTGAAATACAGACATCATNACAACCGCAACAACTATGAAGACCAATACNTTCTTTGCTAACTCGCTCATTTTATTAGGATACTCCGTTTAAAAAACTATCTATTATTGTGAATATATCATACCGATTGGCCATAAAAGTGTTTTGCTATCAAAAATATTTCAGAGCTTTCTTTTCTGGAAGCCCGCGGTTTAAATAAATTAACTTTTTCAAATTGCTCGCGAGTTTCTTTAACAAATTCGTCCATACCTTGACCCTGAAATAGCTTGCACACGAAATTTCCTCTGTCTTTTAGTGTGTCTATCGCAATACTTCTTGCCAACTCAGCTAGATAAATCGATTTTGCTTGATCACTAACTTTTATACCACTGATATTGGGTGCCATATCACTCATTACAAGGTCTACCTCTTTATTTTTTATGGTTTCTAAAAGATTTGAATAAAACTTTTCATCAGTAAAATCACCCTGCATAAAATTTACAGATTGAATTTTATCCATAGAGATTAGATCAACAGCGAATATTTGAACATCGCCACTCATTTCCCTTGATACAAATTGACTCCAACTGCCAGGCGATGATCCAAGATCAATGCAAGTCATTCCATGTTTGAGTATTTGCGCCTTTTCATTAATTTGCTTGAGCTTGTATACCGCCCTCGAACGCCAACCCTCATCTATAGCTTTCCTGAAATAGATATCTTTATTTTGCTGTCTTCGCCAAGTACTTTTATCGGACATTTTTTTATGTGCTTATAAATATGATAATGAAGCTAACAAAATACTGATACAATTACACCATGAAAATTAAACAATCGGAAAAGAAGGCACTGAAAGCTGCTGGACATAATTTAAAACCAGTAATCACAATAGGTATGAATGGCCTGTCGGAATCTTTATTGTCAGAATTTGAAAAAACCATAGACCACCACGAATTAATCAAAATAAGAATCAGAATTTCTGATAAATCCTCGAGGAAAGAATTAATTGAACAGCTTTGCGATAAATCGAAATCTCAGGTAGTGAGCACTGCTGGTAGTACTGCTGTTGTATTTAGAAAAAATCCCAAATCTCAAAAAAAATTTTTTTAAATAGTTTTGTAAACTTCAAAATTATATCTAGGGTTTTTTATATATATTCTACCGAAATTATCTCATACTCTCTCTGACCGCCTGGAGCTTGAAATATTATGTCTTCGCCTTCGGATTTCCCAATCAGTGCGCGAGCGATTGGTGAACTATAGGATATCAAATTAGATTGAATGTCAGCCTCGTCCTCACCGACAATTTTATATTTTGTCTCTTCATTGTTTTCAAGATCCACAACGGTAACAGTAGAACCAAAAACAACTTTGCCTTTTGCATTGATATTTGAGATATCAATTTCTTGGACATTGGAGAGCTTGGCTTCAATTTCCTTTATTCGTCCTTCTATAAAACCTTGTTGTTCTTTTGCTGCATGATATTCTGCATTTTCCTTAAGATCTCCATGTGCACGAGCTTCAGATATCGCTTCTATCACATTAGGCCTATCTTTAGATTTTAGTTGTTTGAGTTCTTTTTGGAGGAGCATTACACCTCTAGATGTCATCGGAATTTTATTCATTATGCTGTTCCTTATGCAGGTCCTTCAGTCTATTGACATCGCTATCATTTATGTGCTCAATTGCCTCACATGTAGCTATAGCAGCACCAATTGTGGTGTAGTATGTTGTATTTCTCTTAACTGCTTCAGCCCTAATTGATGTAGACTCCAAAATTGCTCTTTTACCCTCTGTTGTATTTACTATCAGATCTATTTCATCATTTTTTATCATATCAACAATGTGTGGTCTACCTTCTCTTACTTTATTTACTCTCTCACAATCAATATTTTGATCACTTAAAGTCTTCGCAGTTCCATTGGTTGCAACAAGCTGAAATCCTCGAGAAATTAAAATTTTAGCCAGCTCTATTACGTCCTTTTTATCTCTATCTCTCACGCTCATTAAAGCTGTTCCTTTAACGGGCAAAATTACGCTTGATGCTAACTGTGCTTTGGCATAAGCCTCACCAAAGGATCTTCCTGTACCCATGACTTCACCCGTTGATTTCATTTCTGGGCCAAGTATTGGGTCGGCTCCTGGAAACTTTATAAAGGGAAATACAGCCTCTTTGACTGAAAAATATGATGGGAATGAATATTTTGGGTATCCCATGTCTTTGAGTTTTTTTCCAACCATGACTTCTGCTGCAATCTTGGCTAGAGGAATGCCAGTTGCCTTTGATACGAAAGGAATGGTTCTAGAGGCTCTTGGGTTCACCTCAAGTATATAAACGTCATCACCTTGTATTGCAAATTGAGTGTTCATTAGACCAATAACATTTAGACCATGAGCGAGTTTCGTTACCTGCTCTATTAGGATTTTTTGGGTAGACCCATTAAGACTAAATGGGGGAAGTGAACAACCAGAATCGCCAGAATGGACACCGGCTTGCTCAATATGCTCCATTATTCCCCCAATTAAGATATCTTCACCATCACATATAATGTCAACATCAACTTCAATCGCGAGATCTAAGAAACGATCGAGAAGAACAGGACTGTCATTGGAAACCTTAACAGCCATACTCATATATTCACTCAAATCATTCTTGTTATGAACGATCTCCATTGCTCTTCCGCCTAGGACATAAGAAGGTCTGACGACCAATGGAAAGCCGACATCGTCACTCATTCTTAAAGCTTCTTCTTTGTTGGAAGCTGTTCGGTTTGGAGGTTGTTTTAAAGCAAGTTCATTTATTAAGCTCTGGAATCTTTCACGATCCTCAGCTAAATCAATCGAATCTGGAGAAGTACCGATTATTGGTGCACCAGCATCTTCAAGCAATCTTGCTAATTTAAGAGGTGTCTGCCCACCATACTGAACAATTACTCCAACTGGCTTTTCAATATCAATAATCTCCATGACGTCTTCAAATGTCAGTGGCTCAAAAAATAAACGATCAGATATATCATAATCAGTTGAGACAGTCTCAGGGTTACAATTCACCATGATGGTCTCGTAACCTGCTTCTTTGAGTGCAAGAGAAGCATGAACGCAACAATAATCAAATTCGATGCCTTGACCAATTCGATTCGGCCCGCCACCCAGAATAATCACTTTGTCAGTATCGTTCGGCCTTGCTTCACATTCTTCATCATATGAGGAATACATATAAGCTGTATCCGTTTGGAATTCCGCTGCACAAGTATCTACTCTTTTGTATGTAGGTCGCACATTATGTTTAGATCTGTAACTTCTAACATCAGACTCTTTAATGTTTAATATATGAGCTATTCTTGCATCTGAGAAACCTTTCTTCTTGAGATTAATTAGTGCTTCTTTACTTATATCTTCAAGCTTTTGTTTTTCTAAATTTGATTCCTCATGGATAATGTCTGCTATTTGGTGAAGAAACCATGGATCAATTCCAGTAATCCTGTTAACTTCATCCAAGCTCAATCCTTTTCTTATCAAATTTGCAAGATGCCAAATTCTCTCTGCGCCTGGAAATTTTAACTCGATTTTTAGATCATCTTCATCATCCACAAGAGGAAGATCATTAACGGTTTCGTCAAGACCTGAACAGCCAATCTCCAGTCCTCTAAGAGCCTTTTGAAATGATTCTTGGAAGTTACGACCGAAAGCCATCACCTCGCCAACAGATTTCATTTGAGTGGTTAATCGGTTATTTGCACCTGGAAATTTTTCAAATGTAAATCTTGGTACCTTGGTTACTACATAATCTATTGAAGGCTCGAAAGACGCGGGAGTTCTCCCGCCTGTAATATCATTTTTTAGTTCATCCAATGTATAACCCACTGCCAATTTTGCGGCAATTTTTGCAATTGGAAATCCTGTTGCTTTGGATGCGAGTGCTGAAGACC
>PBVS01000085.1 GCA_002728725.1 Woeseiaceae bacterium | reverse complement strand
TGTTACTACCTCTATTCTATGTCCATTGGTGATGGCTTTAGAACTGAAGATGCCGAAGATACTCCATATGACTTTGTCATGAATACAAAAATTGAAAGAAATGCACCACAAGGTGAAATTTTTTCTTACTCTGGTGTTGATACGTTTGTATTGGCATGGCTTGTCGAGGAGCTCAGCGGTATACCCTATCAGGATGCGCTCAGCAAAGAGATATGGACTAAGATTGGAGCAGAGTCAGATGCATCTTTCATCGCACCTAGATATGGAATTCCAATTTCACATGGCGGTTTTTTAGCAAATATGAGGGATATGATTAGATTTGGATTGTTATTCACACCGAGTTATAAAACGGTATCTGAGGAAAAAATCATAAGTGATGAACATATTGACCTTATCCTAACTAAGGGTAATCCAAAGCTAATGCAAAATTTATATCAAAATATACCTACTGCAAATATGCCTGATGATCTTAGACATAATATTTATCAATGGGATGCAGTTTATGAGAACGGTGATTTTTTCAAGGGTGGCTGGGCTGGTCAGGGTCTTCTTATAAACGCAGAACGAGATACAGTTGCCGTATGGACTGGTTATAAAAAAGATGAACAACATCAAGCAAGAGAAATGAGGGAAATAATGAGAGAGTTATTAGACAAAACGTTTGAAAAAGAATAAACATGAAACCCTCCAATCACACTGGCTCATATTATGCTGCCAGCATCAATAAAGAAACAAATTACCCTGAGCTTCAGGGTGATCATAATGCAGATGTTTGTATCATTGGCGCGGGCTTCAGCGGTGTGTCAGCAGGACTCCATCTAAGCGAATTAGGCTATAAAGTCATAATAATTGAGGCCAATAAAGTTGGCTGGGGTGCATCTGGAAGAAATGGTGGTGAGATTATTGGTGGCTTCTCAGGCGATGATGTAATGCTAGAAAAGTATGGCTCTGATTATGATGATTTGATATGGGATATGCGATGGGAAGGCAACGAAATCATCAGAAAAAATGTTGAAAAATATAATATCAGTTGCGACTTAAAATGGGGTTATTTAGACGTTGCCATAAAGCGAAGACACATGAGAGACATTGAAAANTTNNANGAGNCCATGCTCAGTCATAANTACCCNCATGAAATAGCTGTTCTCTCCAAACAAAAAACAAGTGAATTAATTGGGACTGATGANTATATAGGTGCTCTCCTTAATATGGGCAACGGACATCTTCATCCACTCAATTTGTGTATCGGTGAAGCAATGGCAGCAGAAACGCTCGGAGCTAGAATCTTTGAGAGTTCGCCTGTAATTAAAATAGATAAAACGAGAAAACCACGTGTGCATACAGAAAAAGGATCTGTGTCTGCTGATAGTATTTTGTTGACCGGAAACGCATATCATCAGTTCGATAAAAAAATGAAAAATTTTATTATTCCAGTCAATAGTTTCGTTATCACAACCGAGCCGCTTTCTGAAAAACAAATCAAAATCATAAATCCAGAAGATTTAGCTGTCTGTGATCCGAACTACATACTTGAATACTTTCGTCTAACCGGTGATAAACGCTTATTATTTGGAACACGNCTTAATTATCATGGAGATAATGATGANTANATAAAGAAAGAACTCAGAAAAAAAATGCTTCGTATATATCCAAATCTTAATGAAGTAAATATTGATTATGGATGGACTGGAAAAATAGCAGTAACAATCAACCATGTNCCNCAAATAGGGAGATTNGATTCAAATATATATTACAGTCAAGGNTATTCAGGTCATGGAGTCAATACGACGCACCTGGCTGGCAAAATTATGGCTGAAGTTATTTCTGGCTCAATGGAGCGATTTGATCTATTTAACAAGATCAAACCGATTGCTATTCCNGGAACTCATTTNTTTCAAAAACCGATACTGGCATTAGGTGTAATGCTCTATAAGATTAGAGATCTNTTATAAAGAGANAAGNTGGTGGTGATGGGTGGACTTGAACCACCGACCTATGCGTTATGAGTGCATCGCTCTAACCACCTGAGCTACATCACCATTATTTACAATAAAAGAAGAGGAATTGTCCGTTGAAGCAATTGCGGTGTCAAGCAAGTCTTAAAATCCAATACTAAACATTAAATCTAAAATGNATAATATCNCCTTCNTTAACAATATACTCCTTTCCTTCTAATCTNAATAAACCNGCTTCTTTCGCACCCTGTTCACCTTCTTTTGATATAAAATCTTGAAATGAAATCACTTCTGCACGAATAAAACCTCTCTCAAAATCAGTATGTATTTCAGCTGCAGCTTTTGGTGCGGTTGCATTGATCTTCGTTGTCCAAGCTCTGACCTCGTTGGGCCCTGCCGTAAAAAATGTTTGCAATCCCAATAAGTCATAACCACCCCTGATGACCCTATTAAGACCCGGTTCAGTCTGACCAATATCCATTAAAAACTCATGTTTGTCGTCTCCATCCAGCAAGGCAATTTCAGACTCAATAGAAGCACAAATCGTCACCACTTGTGACCCTTCGTTCTGTGCATATTGTGCCAACCTTTCAGTATGCTTGTTTCCTTTAACNTCATCTTCATTAGTATTGGCTATGTACATGACAGGTTTAGAAGTCAAGAATTGCAATTCTTTAATTGTGCTTTTTTCAACATCATCTAAGTTAATTGATCTCAATGGATAGCCATCATCGAGATGNGAATATATTTTTTTTAATGTGTCGACCTTAAGTATTGCCATTTTTTCGTTTGTNCGGGCATTTTTTATAGCNCTNTGAAGTTGTTTTTCAACCATTTCCATATCAGACAAAGCCAATTCTGTATTGATTATGGTTACATCGTCGATTGGATCTATTGATCCAGAAACATGAGTTACATCATCGTCTTCAAAACATCTCACAACATGTGCAATAGCATTAGTTTCTCTAATATTTCCCAGAAATTGGTTACCCAAACCTTCTCCCTTTGAGGCGCCGCTGACGAGTCCTGCTATATCAACAAATTCCATTGTTGTAGGAATAATCTTTTTGGGTTTTACAATATTGGCAATTGCGTCCAAGCGTTCATCTGGGACCTGAACGATACCTACATTAGGTTCAATAGTACAAAAAGGATAGTTTTCAGCGGGTATTTCTGAAGCAGTAAGGGCATTGAATAGGGTAGATTTACCCACATTTGGTAANCCAACAATTCCACATTTTATTGACATTTATTATTNTCCTCATTTGAATTTTCTGAGGCCGTATGAAGTTCTTTCATTGCTTCCTGAATTCCTTGCAATATCAGCGTGGGAAGGACAGAGATAGCATTTTCAATATTTTGATCTACCGTATCGCGGAGTGATTTTGATGCATTCTTTAAAACATAATTTGTAACTTCTGTTTTATTGCCTGGATGACCAACTCCGAGACGAACACGCATAAAATTATTATCGCAATGTCTTATTATGTCNCTCAAACCATTATGACCAGCATGACCGCCGCCAATTTTTAATTTNATAGAGTCTGGTGATAGGTCTATTTCATCATGCGCTACTAACATCTTGGAAGTTGGTATTTTATAGTAATTAAGGAAAGCAGATATTGGTCCGCCACTGTTGTTCATGTAACTCTGAGGCTTGATTAACCAAATATCATTTTCAACTAAATTCACCTGACATATTTCAAGATTAAATTTTGAATCTTTTGAAAATTCAACATTGTTCTGGGAAGCAATTTCATCAACAAACCAAAAACCCGCGTTATGCAATGTTTTTGAGTGTTTTTTTTCTGGGTTACCCAGACCCGCGATTACTGAGAGATTCGAATTCATACAAAAAAACGCCTTAGACTGATCCAGCAATAATGTTGTTGCTAGTCATCCTTGGGAGTTTCTTCGCCNCTATCCCCTTCAGATTGACCTTGTTCTTCTTTTTGATCTTGTTCNGTTGAGTCTGATGCNTCATCAGCTTCAGATTCTCCCTCAGTATCTTCGCCTTCAATGTCCTCTTCGATAATTTCTTTAATTTCTTGAATNGAGACTATTGCAGGATTTTGCTCAATCAAAAGCTCTGAAATTTCTGTGCCTTCAGGAAGATTTATATCAGAAACATTCAACATCTGATCAAGCTCAAGCTCCGATATGTCTACTTCAAGAAATTCAGGCANATCCTTTGGCAAACAAGATATCTCAAGCTCTGTCATTAGCTTGGAAACAGTTCCGCCACCCAATTTGACACCGACAGCTTCTTCTTCGCCAAGNTAATGTATAGGAATTTGCATCTTAATTTTCTCATCCTCAACAATTCNTTGAAGATCAATATGAAGTATTCGTCGTTTTGCTGGATGTCTTTGAATATCTTTCACAATTGCAGCTCGACTCTTGTCCCCTACCTTAATATTAAGAATACTGGAATAAAAAGAAGGATCTTCAAGCTGTTGTAAGACCTTGTTGTGATCAAACATCAGTGATCTTGGCTCACGCCCAGCTCCGTATATAATAGCTGGCACTTTGCCCTGTCGACGAAGGCGGCGGCTCGCACCCTTACCCTGATCGTCTCGCATTTCTGCTATAAGATTAAACTCTTCGCTCATGGTTAATCTCCATTAAATAATTGATTATATTGTAAATTTATCAACACAGTTCGCGACCAAACTGCACTGAGTTGGGCATAATAGCTTAAAGAAGGCGCTTAGGAAATAGTATTTTTATTTTAAATCTATTTTTTTTAGATTATTCAAGATAAAGAGAGCTTACTGATTCCTCTTCACTGATTCTCCTGATGGTCTCAGCTAAGAGTTCAGAGATTGATAATTGTCTTATTTTACCGCAATCTTGCGCCTCAACACTGAGGGGTATTGTGTCGGTGACGACGATTTCATCGATTTCTGATTTTGAAATTCTTTCAATAGCTGGTCCTGATAATACCGGATGAGTGATATATGCATGTACAGTGTCGGCACCGCTCTCCTTTAACTTGTCTGCTGCTTGACATAACGTTCCTGCCGTATCGACCATATCATCTATCATGATGCAATTCTTTTCCTCCACATCACCTATGATATTCATGACTTCTGATTTATTCGCCTTTGATCGTCTTTTATCAATAATTACTAGGTCAGCATTATCCAATCTCTTTGCTAGCGCCCTTCCTCTAACAACTCCTCCTACATCTGGAGATACCACTACCATTTTTTTGTGTTTTTTCTTCCATGCATCACCAAGAAGGATTGGAGATGCGTAAACATTATCAACAGGAATATCAAAGAATCCTTGAATCTGTTCAGCGTGAAGATCGACGGTTAACACTCTATCAATTCCAGCAGATGCAAATAATCTAGCAACCAGTTTCGCTGTGATAGGAACTCTTGATGACCTTGGCCTTCTATCTTGTCTAGCGAAACCAAAATAAGGAACCACGGCTGTAATTTGATTGGCAGACGCCCTCCTACATGCATCGGTCATTACGAGCAGCTCCATCAGGTTTTCAGCGGCAGGTGGACAGGTGGACTGGACTATATACGCGTCTTTACCACGAATATTTTCAAGTATTTCAACATTAAATTCTCCATCACTAAAGCGTCCTACCTGAGCTTTAGTGAGTGGTAAATGCAAATATTTTGCGATATCTTGCGCTAATTTTGGGTGTGCATTTCCTGAGATAATTGCTATTGATGCAGAATCCAAAGTTTAGTTCCTCATAATCATGCTTAATGTATCAGCTTATTAACAAACAACTCTCTTTTACAGCCCTTATTATGGCTGGGGTGGCAGGGATCGAACCTGCGAATGACGGGATCAAAACCCGTTGCCTTACCACTTGGCTACACCCCATCAGACTCATATAATTACAAAATAATCTGTTAATTGTGAAGTTCGTTGTTGAATGTGTCAAATCTCGTTTGTGAATTAATAAATTTAATCAGATTTTCCAGTCAGATATCAGGATAGTAATTGATGATTCAGAATTACTGATATTAATTTTCCCTGGAAAATAGAATGAATCAATTTCTCTATTTTCAAGAATTTTTACATTCCACCCTGATTGTGTAAACGAAATATTTTCGGAGTCTTTAGTATACAGTGAAAATTCAATCATTGGATTAGGATTCCCAGTAAGCCAGAAGCGCATCTCACTCAGAGGTATCAATTCTAAAAGATCTTCATTAGCGATTATGTCATCAGAGGCAGCTCCATCTATGGAGTTTATGCCCTGATTATTTCCTCGAAATACAATCGATCTCAGGCCCAATGAATTTAGAATACGAAGTTCAAATTCATCTGTTTTCTGTTTCCAGATAAATTTTGCGTTTATTGATTCCTTCTCATAAATAACAACAAAACGTCCGCTCGCATTCCACTCATCAAATAATGGATAAAGGGCATCTTTATTGTCCTTTAAAAACAAACTTTGATTGCTGGAGACACAACCTGTTATCAGATATGCCATCATAATTAAGAAAATATTTGATTTAGGGGGTATTTTCATAGAGTCACTCAAAAAAGCGTTCACTGACATTCTCAAGATATTTGTTGTTAATAAATAAATTTTGAGCCTCGGTCAAACGAATCTTTGCTTCTTTTTTTCGATCTAAAACCAATAAAACCTCAATTATGTGTGCTGCAATTTCAGGATCTTTATATAAATCATAGGCTTTTACTAATTCTTTCAATGCTGAATCATATTCACCTAATCTAAATAAACCCCAGCCATAACTGTCAATTATTGCAGGATTTTCTGGGTCCAATTTGATCGCTTTTTTGATTAATTTCTCAGCTTTCTTGAAGTCATTGGAATGATTGGTAAGAACATATCCATATGCATTCAAGATCAACGGGTCTCTGGGTGAGTTTTTAGCAAGCTGTGCGAATGCATCTATGGCTTCAGACACTTGATCTAGTTCCAATAAGATATTCGCTCTAATTGATGCAACTGAGTTATTATGTGGATTATAGGAGAGCAGCTTTTCTGATAGAGTCAATACTGACTCATATTCTCCTAATTGTTGGTGTAAACTCATTTCAAGCATCATTGCGCGCTGCATATACTTAGGATGAGTTTTCCCAAAATTTTTAAGATGATTCTTGGCCTCATCAACCTTATTCATAGAGAGCAATAGTTGAACCACTTTATTTTGGGAATAGATTGCATTTACACCAGACGTCACTTGTGAATACAACTTTATAGCCTCAGTTATATTAGATTCTTGTTCATTAATTCTGGCTAAATAAAAAACAGCATCCATTCGAAAAAAATTCTGTGCTAGTAATTCATCAAAATCCTGTCTTGCTGAATTAAGGTCACCTAATCGAAAATTAATAATTGCCATAAGCCTGATTGCTTCATATTCCGCACTTCTCTCTAAGAGGATTTGACTCACTTGACCCAGCGCATCTTCCAGCCGATCAGATGACATATAAGCCAATGCCAGCTCCAGTCTTGATTCTTTGCTTGGATTAAGCTGATCTCCTATAAAGTAAGCAAGGAAGTTAATTGCTTCATCGGTCCTATCCGCAAGAAGGAGTGCTCTAGCATAGAGTAGACTGGATTTTTCCCAACTTGGTTCCAACTGAATGGCTAATTCAGATTGAACAAGTGCCTCTTCAACATTCTTATTCTCTAGCAGAGAAGCAGCATATATATATCTTATGTATGCTGACTTTGAATATATCCTGGTGAATGAGTATATGAGTTTTTCTAAATTTTCTGGCTTCTCGTCAGATAGATATGAGTATATGGAAAAAAGAACTTCTTCTGGATTCTCTTCAGTTTTGATAATTATTTCTTTTAAATTTTTTTTTGCCGCTAGAATTAAGCCTGATTCCAATTGCCTGTTAACAAGAAATAATAATGCCGTGTCATTGTCTGGTTCTCTATCAACCCAAATTTCTGCAAATTGTAGTGATTGATCTAAAAATCCATAATTTTTTGAGAGCCAAGCAGCTTCCTTCAATATCTCAATATTACTAGAAGAATCGACAGCGTCTTTGTATCTTTTTATAACTTCATCAAAATTGGAGTTTTCTAGTGCTATTTCAGCTAATTTAAGGTGCGCTTTTGCAGTGTTATTTAATTCAGTTGATCCAGTTATTTGAGGTAACAAAAAAAAGATTGATAGGCAAGCCAGTGAGAGATAAGTAATTGAAATACCGTATTTTTTTCTAATTAACATATAATATTGCTTGATAAGCTGGTTCAATTTTTACGAATACTATCCAAGCAGATAGAACCCAGTTGATTTATCATAC
>PBVS01000084.1 GCA_002728725.1 Woeseiaceae bacterium | reverse complement strand
TCTTATGATGCTATCAATCTGGTATATATTTTTAATCATACCTATCGGCATTTTCTATATTTTTCTTAGTTATTTATTCTCAATCGATTGGAAAAATTCATACCAAAAAGTAAATTCTGAATTCCCTAATTTTTCAGAAACTCAATCCTCACAACTTTTAATTGCCAACATCAAAATTAATGATTTAATTTTCAGGCTCAGAATACTCAATCCAAAGGCATCTGGAGATACCATTATTCTTTTGCATGGATTTCCACAAACATCAATATCATGGGAGCCAGTATTCGACAGCTTTAAAAATTCAGATTACAGAGTCATTGCCTACGACCAGAGAGGTTACAGTCCACTTGCAAGACCAAAATCAACATCAGAATACACAACTAAATTCCTAATCGATGATTTACTCGGTGTTGCTGATGCACTTGGGGCTGAAAAATTCCATCTCATTGGGCATGATTGGGGAGCGGCAATCGGTTGGTCCACTGTTATGTCAACACCTGAACGGATTCTATCATGGACGGCATTGTCGATACCGCATCCACTGGCATTTTTTAACGCAGTCAGGACAAATAAAACGCAACGTAAAAAAAGCAGATATATACTCTTCCTTCAAATTCCATGGATACCAGAGTTTTTGCTCGTATCGCATAGAAGTTTTTTTCTCAAAAAATGGATTATTAAAGTTATGCCAAAGCATCACCAAAAGGAGTATTTGAGTCTTTATTCAGAATTCGGTGCCATGAATTCGGTCCTGAAATACTATCGAGCTATAGGAAAGTCTGAAAAATTTGATTATCAAGCAGAAATTGGCGTCCCCACTTTATTTATATGGGGAAATAATGATCCGGCAGTATCAAGGTATGCTGTAGAGACACAAAAGAAGTTTATCCAAGGTGATTTTGAGGAGATCGAGCTAGATGCCGGTCATTGGTTATTGGAAACTCGGGCTGAAAAAATCATTAAGCCAATAAAAGATCATATAGAGAAATCATCCTCTCTATTAAATCCTTAAATTATCAAATATTCTCTTATTGTCTTCGATAATTCTTTCTGTAACTTCAGGTTCAGGATTTCTTGACCAATCGTCCACTTGATGTGAACCGCCCAATAATATTTCTCCGCTGCGAGGAAACATGTAGGTTACGTCTTGTCCTCCGCCAACAGTCATATAATCAATGGCTGGATCGGGAGGCAAAAATACCAACTGTCCCTTCGCAGGTGTTAACTCTTCATCTTCAAATAAGGCTTTGGATCCCAATCCCGTGCAGTTGAATATTGTATTTTCTTTAACAGATAGAACTTCATTCTGATTTGTGAACGTTTTGATTTTGAATTTGCCACCAGATAGAAGAAAATCATTGCGTATTCTTTTTAAAAATTTTGCCGGTTCAATCAGCATGGTTACTGTTCTTTTAACATATTGAACTGGAAATGGATGCTCATCTGGGTTGAGATCAGCTACTGAAGTAAATAATTCGGGCATCTCTCTTAAGTAATACGATTCGTCTCTCTGTTTATCGCCCAGATAGTAATTCTCAATAAACCTTATGCCATAATCTGCGCCAATAAGATTTTGGTAAGCATGATGTGCAATACGTGAGGCATATTTATACTGCTCTTTGAATTCATCAGTGGCTTTATCCTCCTCAAAAACACCCGTTGGAGCCCATTGCCCGGCCCCTACATTAGAAACTGAGTGACGAGACATATCACGTGTATAAATTGTCACATCCCAGCCGGCATCTTGCAGCAACCTTGCAGTGGTTAGCCCCATAATTCCGCTTCCGATCACTGCGGCCTTGTCCACGGTTATTCTCGATGCTTGTTGCACGGCCAGTGCGGATGAACCCCAGGACAATGAAATGCCACCACCACCATGCCCATAGTTATGAATAACATTTTTTCCATTAAAATCTTGTAATTTAACTACAAAACCTGAGGGTCTGTATGGCCTCAAACCGACGATGACTCTGACAATCTTATCTTTTGTGATTCTGGGTGCAATAAAGGGTTTGCGGGAGTGAGGACGAGTGTATCTTTTCGTGTACTTTGGTTTTAGAACCGAGCCACAGCCACCGAGAGAAACCAAAGCGGAGGAATACGCTATGGTCTTAATTAATTGTCGTCTCGATGAGCTTTGTGATTTTATGGCGCCTATATCTTTCATTTATATTGCGTGTGATAATACTGCGTCTGAATTATTTAACTTATCTAACTATTTACTAAATGATATTCTTTTGCAATGTTTACTTATATTGATCCTACAGTTCGTGAACGCTTACTTGACCAAGAAAGACTGATTATTGTTAATTCAGATGGCAAATCAGTTGAGGCAAACTCCAACCTTGATAAATTGGAGGGACTGATCAGTGTATTGGGGCCGATACCGCTTCCGCTAATCAAAGCCGAAAAGACCGTTGATGTCTCTTGGTATGCCTGTGTCAGACACACAGAGCTGAGCAAAGTAGAGCAATTAGCCGAGGAATTAAGAGAGGGNAATAGAAAAAATTCATTNGCAAATTTAGCNTCNTCAATGGCAGTCAATAGNGTGNTGATCATNGGTGACCCCAGCAGTTGGACCAATCCACTCATCNGGGTGCATTCAAGCTGCTTGACTGGAGATGTNCTNGGATCAGGNCGATGTGAATGNGGCCCTCAGNTNGATAAAGCCATTCAAGACATATCCAATGATTCTCAAGGTGGNTTCGTANTATACATGGCAGGACACGAAGGAAGAGGGATTGGATTATGGGCCAAAGCGGCTACTTATATACTCCAGGATGAGGGAGAAAATACTTACCAAGCAAATCGATCTCTCGGACTTGATGAGGATTCCAGAGATTTTTCAGATGCGGCCACTCTGATCAAATATTTTTATGGCAACAAACCATTCCGTTTGCTCACAAACAATCCAAAGAAGATTGATGACTTGAAAGACAAAGGGCTTGAAACCATTACTCCAATGAAGCATATAATCGGCGTTACCGGTACAAATCGAGAATACCTATTCGCCAAAAAAGATTGGGGTCATACGCTCGAGGACAAAGACATTTCAGAAGATTAATAAATCCAAAAGATATTTATCAAAACGTCGACGAAGACAATTCAATATCTGCATTTTGCCAGATTGTTTCGAACTGCTTGCGAGCATTCGAGCTGTCTTTATTTTGTGATTCAAGAGCCTGGCTGAGTCCATACATAGCCCAACCATTTCTTGGGTATTGCTTAAGATTTTCTTGGAAAACTTTCTCAGCTTCGCCTGGTTGATTAGACGATAAGTAAGCCTTGCCTAATGACAGTCTCGTCGGATAGAACCAGAATGGTGGCTCTGTATAGGGAAGCATATCTTGAACGGCCACAGCCTCTTTGAAACTTTCAATGGCGCTATCAAAGTCATTTTTAGCCAATGAGATTTCTCCAAGTGCCAAGGAGTCAGCAATCTCAAGTAACATCGACGCGGGATAGTATATTGAATCTAGGTGCAACACATCATCGGTTCCTTTTAATGATTCAATTTGCTTGCGCTCATTCTCTGCGTTTTGAAGATCACCAGTATTTGAATATGCAATCGATCTAGCGTAATGCCAGATGGCGTTCGCATACTCTAATCTTTCTGCAGGTGCTTCAAGTTGAAGTATATCGTCCCACAATCCGAATCGAACCAATGACAGCACCGGAACTGTTTTAAAAAACTCAACACCTGGAAATTGATCAATCATTTCTATGCGAACGTTTTTGGCAACTTTCTCACCTGCTTCGATCGCAATTTTACTCCTTCCTTCCATGCTTGCTGATGCCCATAGAAAATGAATATTGTGAGGATAGTATGCTGCTGGATAGAAACCTTGGGCATTACAAGCAGCGATGTAAGCTTCATCAACTGCCGCAGCCATTATGTTTGCCTCGGAAGCGTCCTCATACCTTCCAACACGCCAATATATATGAGAGGGCATATGTACAAGATGTCCAGCGCCTGGCACCAAATCAAGGAGTATGTCAGCTGCTTTTTCAGCCCTTTCTGGTTGGGATGATGACTCAACAGCATGAATGTATAAATGCAATGCCATAGGGTGCCTTGGGTTTCTTTCTAATACCTTTTCAAGCGTATCAATGGCCTCAATTGTGAGGGGTTTAGGATTATCCGCATCAATCCAATAATCCCATGGCATGGTATTCATAAGAGATTCCGCGAAAAGCGATGCAGCGTCGTCGTCCTCAGGATACTTATTTGAGAGTTCTCTCATTGCTTCTGCATAGGCTAGATCTAGAGGATTTCTTGGCGAAGAAATATCACCATTGTATCTTGATGCTAGCGCGTCAATAAAATCTCTTTCTTTTTGAGATACCTTTTCTTTTAGAGAAACTGCTTTTTGAATTGCCGCATAGGCTGCAACTCTTTCATGGTCGGCCATGATAACTGAACCGTTACTGGTAACATTAATGTTGGGGCCCAATGCCAAAGCTTCTCCCCAGTAACACATAGCACAATCAGGGTCCAGGTTTTGTGCAGCTCTGAAGGATCTGGCGGATTCGGCATGATTAAATGCAAAATCGATGGTTAAACCTTGATCAAAGTATCTTTGAACATACTCATTTTTGGCAGTAATTGGATGGGTATGATCCCCCATGCCATCAAAAAGTGGTGCACCAGCCTCAGTTACAATTTCCTGGATATTTTCTTTGTTATCACAACTGGTAATTAAAAAAAGTGCTGACAAACAAGCCAATACATATATTTTTCTCATATTTTTTTCCAATGCGTTTAAATTATTCTAGACCGAGAATGAAATTCCATTCGGATTCTGTGACCGGGATAACGGATAGACGGTTTCCCCTCTGATTAAGACGAAAATTTTCTAGTTTTTTTTGTTCTTTTAGTTCTTGGAGTGTTATTTCTCTTTTTAGTTTTCGTTTGTATTTCACATCTCTGAGAAGCCATCTTGGGTTTTCTTTATCGCTTTTAGCATCAAAGTATCTTGATTTTGGATCAAATTGAGTTGGGTCTGGATAGGCTTCACTTACAATTGACATTACACCAACTATTGCAGGCGGCTTGCAGTTAGAGTGATAAAAGAATGCCAGATCTCCAATCTGCATTTGATCGCGGAACATATTTCTAACTTGGTAGTTCCTGATTCCATCCCACGGTTCTCTCTTATCTCTTTTGAGATCATCAATGCTGTATACATCGGGTTCCGATTTCATCAACCAGTAAGCCATATTATTCTTTTGTAGTTATTTGCAACCAATAGATGATTACATAATTGAATGAATTAAGAAATAATATTTAACTAGAGTGAATTAGAATTTGAATTCAAGATCAAGCTGCATTCGGTTGTAATCTTCTTCTGTTCCTGAAAATGAGCCATGCTTAGAAATTATAAAGGTTCCACCAAGTCTCACATTATCCATTAGACCATATCTAGCTCTAATAAAATGACCCTTTGAGTCGGTAACCCCGCCCGCAAAATCAGAATCAGAAAATGCACCAATTACGGCATCTTTTTCAGTGTCATGATAGGTGTAACTGAATTCTCTTCCATATTTTTTACTTGATGAGCCAAGTTTTATTCCTGCTGAATATGCTGTGTCTTGATCACTTGCTTCATTATTTTTAAGCCAATCCAAATGCGCGGTTACGGGCAATCCATATAATTCATGCTTATACTCAGCAAATAATTCAAATATTGTATAGTCATTTAAATAGTTACCTAAGTCATCCAATGTGTTGCCTTTTGATTTATAGAATGGTTGATTTCCTCTAGCATGATTGTATTTGAATACACTGTAGCCCATTTTGACCTTAGCG
>PBVS01000083.1 GCA_002728725.1 Woeseiaceae bacterium | reverse complement strand
GAAACTTTCTTTTCTTTCACCGTCAGCACCAATACCCATATCACTGGTTGCAACCCCCATTACCACGCCATTTTCATCGTAGAGAATTTCTGATGCAGCAAATCCCGGAAAAATATTTACATCAAGCGCCTCTGCTTTAGATGCGAGCCACTGACATAGCTTTCCCAAGCTAATTATGTAGTTTCCTTTATTATGCATTGTCTTGGGGATGAATATATTAGGCACTTTGAAGCCTTTCTTCTCACTTGAAAGGTAGTGAATAATGTCTTTTGATACCGGTGTTTTAAGGGGAGCGTCTTGAGTTTTCCAGTCAGGAAACAACTCATCTAACCCTGATGTTTCAAAAACATTACCAGATAGTATGTGCGCTCCAATTTCTGATCCTTTTTCAACAACCACTATGGACAATTCGCTATTTTTTTCTTTTGCTAACTGCATTAATCTGCAGGCAGTTGCAAGGCCAGACGGACCCCCACCAACAACCACAACATCAAAATCCATTGATTCTCTTTCGTGATATTCTGTCATTTAACCTCTCTCAGGGATGTAAATTTATTATTTTCTTTGATTGTGGATTTCATTACTGAAAAATATATTTGGGTATTTTACAATGTTTGCAAGTAATTAAATAACCTTTTAACCAAATTTTCAAAATTGAATATTCAAGAAAACTACCAATCACTTCAGAATCTTATCGAGGATCCAGCTCAATCTGAAGTTATTGATGAATTTGCAAAACTTCAAAAAAAATTATCTCTGTTGAATCAGAACAAATCATTTCTTGATTTTTTTAAGAAAGAAAAAAAGGTAAAGGGCATCTATCTATGGGGAGACGTTGGTAGAGGAAAAACGTTCATCATGGATATGTTCTTCTCCAGCATCAAAAACATAAAAAAAAATAGATTGCACTACCACTATCTGATGAGTGAAATACATGAACAATTAAAAAAAAATAAGAATAAGAAAAACCCGATAGAAACGATTGCAAATTCAATCGGACAAGAAACAAAAATTTTGTGTATTGATGAGTTTTTTGTTGAAGACATTGCAGACGCGATGATTTTAGGAGAATTACTCAAAGGTCTTTTCAAAAAAGGAGTTGTGCTTGTAATGACATCCAATAGTGAGCCAAAAGATTTATACAAAGAAGGTCTGCAGAGAGATCGATTTAAGGAGGCCATTGGTTTAATTGAAGAAAATATGTCTGTCATCAATATTGGAAATGGGCCTGATCATAGAATGAGAAATCACATAAATGAAACGAAATATCACGCCATTCACGATAAAAACAGCCACAATTATTTTTCGAATCTTATAGCTGAAAAGTCACCTTTAGGAACGGAGAAGAATGCTCTTATCACTATCAATAACCGGAAAATAAAATCAATTCTTAAGTCAAAGATCATAATTTGGTTTGATTTCAATACAATTTGCGGGACAAATCGAAGCGTGAGTGATTACATATCTATTGCGAAACAGTTTCAAAATGTCTTTATTTCAGAGATTCCTATCCTGGATAGTGAAAAAGAGAATGAAGCGAGAAGATTTATTTCACTTATTGATGAATTCTATGAAAGAAAGGTTAAAGTATTTATAACTACTGCTGTTAACTATAAAAAATTATATACTGGAAAGAAGCTGACTTTTGAATTCAAAAGAACTGAAAGCAGGTTAACCGAGATGTCAACCGAGGAATATCAGAAGCTTCGACATATTCATTAAAAAATTATCAATAAATAATTAAATACTTGCCCACAACCAAGAAAATTGACAAGACATACATGAAAAAGAATTTAATATTAGTAAGGCATGGTCAAAGTGAATGGAATCTCAAAAACCTTTTCACAGGATGGACAGATGTTGATCTCACAGAACAGGGTATAAGAGAAGCTGAAAAAGCAGGACAAATAATTTCATCACTGAATTTTAAAGTTGATATAGCTTTTACTTCTGAATTAATACGCGCGATAAGAACTTTAGATATCATCAAAACCAAGCTAGAAGATCCGGATTTATCAATCAAAAGAGACTGGAGATTAAATGAACGAAGTTATGGTGCCTTACAAGGATTGAATAAATTTGAAACTGCTCAAAAGTACGGCGACGAACAAGTTCATATATGGAGGAGAAGCTATGATATTCCTCCTCCACCGCTTGAAAAAGATGATCAAAGACATCCTTGCAATGATCCAAAATATGAGAATATCAAAAATTTACCTGACTCAGAATCCCTGGCCACGACATTAATTCGGGTAAAAAAATGCTGGGATGAAATTATTCTTCCACAACTTGAAGAAAACAAAAATGTATTAATAACAGCTCATGGGAACAGTCTTAGGGCGCTTGTAAAAATGCTTGATAATGTCTCTGAGGAAGAAATAACCCAATTTAATATTCCAACAGGTGTTCCAATCCTTTATGAGCTTGATGAGAAATGCAAGTCACAATCAAGGAGATTCCTTGGTGATAAAGACGAAATAGCCAGTGCTATTGATGAGGTTGCTAATCAAGCTAAAAATTAAAATCGCTGATTTTTTTTAGATTTGTAACCTAGGATCAGACGTTCGGGTATTTTTTTTATTTGCATCCGGAATTCTGATCAGTCCTTCTTGGGTTACAGATGCCAATAATATGCCTTCTCTATTGAATATTTTTCCTCTCGCAAAACCTCTTGCTCCATGTGCATTTGGACTGTCTGAGGTGTACAAAAACCAATCATCAACTTTGACTTTGCGATGGAACCATATGGCATGATCGAGGCTAGCTACTTGCAATTTTCCATCACCAAACGGAAGTGCAAAACCATGGGGCCTCAGGCAAGTGCCAAGCAATTCAAAATCAGAAACATAGGCAAGTAAACATTGATGGAGAACAAGATCATCCATTACATTTTCAGTGGATTTTATCCATACTTGTTTTGAGGGAGGGAGTTTTTCAGGTTTTAGTATATTAATCGGATTGATAGGTCTAAATTCGAATGGCCTCTCTTTTGTTAAAAATTTTCTNAATTTTTCAGGTATCANATTAATAACCTCATCTGTCATTAATTCATTCAAATTCTTAAAATTTTCTGGCCCTTCTACTTCNGGCATTTCAGATTGATGNGTTAATCCATCTTCCTCTATATGAAATGATGCTGCCATATTAAAAATCGGTCTTCCGTGCTGAATNGCAACAANNCTCCTTACAGAGAAGCTGCCTCCATCTCTGGCACGATCAACCTCATAGATAATCGGTGCCTCCATATCCCCTCTTCTCAAAAAATAAGCATGCAGTGAATGAGCAATTCTTTTATCAACAGTTTTATAGGCAGCTGATAAAGCCTGCGCAATAACTTGACCACCAAAAACTTGCGCGCTTCCAATATCTCGACTGTCGCCTCTGAATAAATTTTCTTCAATCCGCTCAAGATCGAGTTGATTGATTAGGTCTGTTAAAACTGAACTAATAAAGCTCTCCTATATAATCGCTATTCTGAGGCTTTATAATCAGAAAATTGGTCGCGAAGTGCTGTTTTTTTGATCTTACCAGTTGCCGTATGTGGAATTTCCTCGATAAAAACAACATCATCAGGTATCCACCATTTTGCAATTTTATCCACAAAAAATTTCAGAAGATCCGCTTTAGAAACATCATGTCCTTCTGCCTTAACCGCAATAAGCAAAGGTCTCTCAGTCCATTTCTCGCTCTCAATACCAATGACAGCNGCTTCTGCTACTCCTGGATGACCCATCGCAGTATTTTCTATTTCTATCGAGCTTATCCACTCTCCACCAGATTTAATAACATCTTTGGTTCTATCTGTAATTTGCATGTAACCCAATGGGTCAATTTTCGCAACATCTCCTGTGTCAAACCAACCGTCATCTGTATGAGAACCAGCGGCNCCATCAAGCTTATAATAGTCACTACATACCCATGGCCCTTTGACTTGGAGNGCNCCAAATGCCTCACCATCCCATGGGAGTATTTCTTGTTCATCATTCACAATACGCATCTCTACACCAAACATCCCTCTTCCTTGCTTAACNTGCAATTCAACTAAATCTTCATGTGATATATTCTCCATTCCGTATTTNAGAGAAATTACAGTTCCCAAGGGGCTCATTTCTGTCATGCCCCAGGCTTGTTGAACGAATACATCATGTTTAGAGTGAAAATCACGAATCATTGACTCAGGTACTGCAGCNCCACCNATTATCGTTCTCTGGAGACTGTTCAACTTTTTGTCGTTTTGATCGGCATACTGTAGAAGNGCCAACCAAACTGTTGGCACGCCAAGAGCGAGGGTAACACCTTCTTGTTCTGTAAGAGAGTATAGCGTTTCTCCGTCTGCCATTTTAGAGCCAGGATAGACAATTTTTGCACCAACCATCATTGCTCCATATGGAGAGCCCCATGAATTTACGTGAAAAAGAGGCACCACGGGAAGAACACAATCTTTATTGGAAAGATTCATAGCATCGGGTGCAATCAAAGCCATTGCATGCAAAATTGTCGAACGGTGGTTATAAAGTACACCTTTTGGATCACCCGTGGTTCCAGAAGTATAACAAAGGCCAACTGCTGCTTTTTCATCGAGGTTAGGCCATTCGAAATNATCGCTTTCCTCCCTTATTAAAGACTCATAGGAAACTAAATTTTCTAGCTTACAATTCTCGGCAATATCATTATCGTCGCCCATTAAGATATAGCCTTCTATATTTGGAATCTCTGAAGATATTTTCTCTATCAGAGGAACAAATAATGGATCAATCATTAACCATCTATCTTCAGCATGATTAATCATATAGATAATCTGCTCTGGAAATAATCTTGGATTAATCGTGTGACAGACATAACCTGCACCACCAATTGCATAATAAGCTTCGAGATGTCTGTTATCATTCCATGCCATGGTAGCTATTCTATCGCCTTCTTTAAGGCCCAATTTTTCAAGTGCATTTGCTAATTTTCTTACTCGAATAAAGCAATCTTTATAAGTATAGCGATGAAGTGAACCATCATTGGTGACTGAAACAATTTCACGATCCGGAAAGTTAATGTCTGCGTGCTCCACAATTGATGAAATCAAAAGTGGATTGTCCATCATTAAGCCATGCATAAAATTTTTCTCCTTTTAACTTCTCTCAAGTTTATTGATAGCAAAAANTNATTAGTATTCATTTTTACAATCATCGTATTATTTCATTATCAAAAAAACCAGCATCTCAACCATGCATGCAGGTTTAGTTTTATTTTCAACTTCAACGGTAATCTTTGAAAGCAGCTGTATCATTGATCCTCGCTGCTTTGCTTCCANTAGTGTCCCTCTTGCTCTGACCCTATCTCCCTCATTNACAACNGAATAAAATCTCACTTTATTGCAACCAAAATTGATCATCTGCTTNAGNCCTNTNACTTCTATGAAATTTCTTGTAAGCGCTGGCACCAGAGACAAAGTTAAATAACCNTGNGCAATTGTTTTNCCATCAGGNAATTCTTTTTTTGCTCTATCTTGATCAAGGTGAATCCATTGATCATCGCCTGTCGCAATTGCAAATTTTTCAATTTTGTCTTGGTCAACAACAACCCAATCTGAGATGCCAAGTTCTTTTCCCTCAAGCGCCTTCGCGTCATCAATATTATTAATTTTATACAAGTGAGTTCCTTATTAATAATTTAGTAATTAACTAGAAGAACAAGTTTCACAATTGACCCAGCCTGAATCACCATTCTCATAATATTCTTTTTTCCATATTGGCAACCTGCTTTTGACTTCATCAATTATGAATTTACAAGCTTCAAATGCATCCTTTCTATGAGAAGAGGAAACACCTACCCATACTGCGCATTCGCCGATATCTAATAAGCCGCTCCTATGGATACAAGAAGCATGATGAATATCATATTTCTTTTTAGCCTCATCAATGATGTTTTCGCCCTCTTTTATTGCAATCGGCTCATAAACTTCGTATTCAAGCCTCCTAACATGTCGACCTTCATTGTGGTTGCGAATCCACCCTTCAAAACTAACATACGCTCCAGACCTTTTATTTCTGAGCCTATTTGAGGCTTGCGCAATTTTTATCTCTTTATCTGTTATTTTCATCAGCCACCTGAGACAGGAGGGAAAAATAGGACTTTATCCCCATCTTCTATTTTCGCATCCCATTGAACCAAGTCATTGTTTATGGCAACTTTACAGTGACCCTGAGGTTCTCCAAACCCGTGAATTTTTTCAATTTCGCTAAACAAATCTAGCACTGTTTCGGATTTTGTATTAAAAGTTTCAGAATCTCTACCAGCTTTTTCCCGAAATACTGCAAAATAACTTACTTCAATTAACTTACTCACAATCCTACTTCCTCAAGCTTTCTATATCATTTGGTCTATTGAAATTTTCAAGCGCATCTGGATTTGGCTGATCTAATAAATAAGCATCATTATTAATTAGTATTTTTCTTGGGCAGTAAACTTTATCTTTTATGCATTTTTCGATTATGTGTCTAGATGATTTATTATAAATTGCACAAAGAGGTTCTGGTAAACCGTCTTTTTCACTTTTGTAAGAGATAAAGTTGCATTCTGGGGAATAGTTTCTCAATAGATCATTGATTGTATCCTGATCTAAATTAATTAAATCGCAGGCAACAACCAACCAATTTGCATCAGGATACTCATGCATTGCCGAAATTATACCTGCAAGTGGACCCATATCATCATATCGGTCAACAATCTGTTTGTATTTCTTTCTTTCATGATCTTCTGCTTGTTCTGCCCTAACGGAAACAAAAATATTTTCGAGATTTTTTTCTAAAAGATTATGCACCTTATGCAACTGAATATTTCCATCAATATTAAGCAACGCTTTATCTTGCCCCATCCTTCTGCTCTTTCCACCAGTCAATATCAGGCCCCATATGTCAGTTTTTTTTCTTAACATTAAAATTCTCTTTTCCACCAGATTTTGATAACAGTTTTGTTGATTTAATTTCAATTTCAGGAGAAATTGCCTTAACCATGTCATATATCGTCAATGCAGCAACACTTGCTCCCATCAATGCTTCCATCTCAACTCCAGTTCGATGAATAACCTTGCAAGTACAATCTATTACAGCATTTCCATTGTCATCGAGACTGATATTTATTTTACAGTCATTCAAACCGACAGGATGACAAAATGGAATTAAATCATGCGTTCTCTTTGCAGCCATAACACCTGCAATAATTGCAGTCGAGAAAACCGGTCCTTTTTTTGTTTTTATATCGCCATCTTTAAATCTTGCTGATAACGCCTCAGGAAAAACTACAATTGTTTGGGCGCATGCGACTCTTGATGATTCATCTTTTTTGCTTACATCAACCATCTGAGGTTTATTTTCTTCGTTGATATGGCTTAATTTTTTCATTAATCTGGTTTCCTTGAATGAAGCTATCCGCCCATTCTATACATTTCAATTTTCTTTTCAGTGATATCAGTTGTTTGATTATTGCGTGTTTCACTATATCTATCATTTCTCTCTAACCAACGATTAGAGATAACATTCTTTATTTCTTGATCAGATGCATCACTTCTTAATAATTTTCTTAAATCTGTTCCAACACTGGCAAATAAGCAGGTATACAACATACCATCAGCAGATAACCTCACTCTTCCACAGTTACTGCAGAAAGGCTCTGAGATAGAGGTTATAAAACCTATCTCACCCTTACCGTCCTTGTATTTGTATCTTTTTGCGACTTCTCCTGCATAGGTTTTCTCTAACGGAATCACTTCCCAGTATTGCTCAATAATTTTAAGCATCTCCTTGGCTGTCACAACATTATCCAATTTCCAATCGTTTTGGTTTCCAACATCCATAAATTCAATCAATCGAACTATGTGCCCTGTCCCTCTGAAATGATCAAGAAGGCTCACAATAGAATCATCATTTACACCTTTTTGGATAACAGTATTAATTTTAATTTTGTCAAAACCTGCATTTTCAGCTGCCTCTATTCCATCCAATACCTCCCTCACGCTCGCCCTATTGCCATTCATTTTGTTAAAGATGACCTCATCTATGCTGTCGAGACTAATGGTGATTCGATGTAATCCTGCTTTCATCATATCGTTCGCATGCTTTCTCAAAAGAACACCATTGGTAGTTAGAGCCAGATCTTCTATCTCTTCAACTTGGCTTATTAGGTTAATTAACTTTGAAATATTCTTATCAAGCAGCGGCTCTCCTCCTGTCAATCGAACTTTTGTTACTCCAAGCTCAACTGCTATCTTCACAATACGGAATATTTCTTCGTGACTGAGTCTTTGATGTTTCTTTAAAAATTGATATTCACTGTGGAACTCTCTCTCAGGCAT
>PBVS01000082.1 GCA_002728725.1 Woeseiaceae bacterium | reverse complement strand
TGGCTATTTTATCCATACCCCCGACTGCCTGATACATTATTTCCGGATGATCTATTGTTGTCACACCTTTAAATGTATTGCCTAGTCCAGATTGAAGTAAGTCTTTGAAAGGAAGAGGACTTGTGGCTGTCTCTTTAACACTGCCCATTGGATCAAAAGTTTTTAGACCTCTATGAATTGTTCCGTCATATTTGAGATCACGCGCGTTCAAGAATCCTTCGCTTATCAAATAATCAATGAGTTGTTCTTTATCCTGATTTGTTATCTCCTTGTCGAGAGCTCCTTGATCGACCAGTTTTGCAAGCAGCTCGGAGGTGTAACCCCTCATGTCTGCTTTGATCTCCCTTTTTCTTACTCTCTTACCAGAGAGAGGCCCCTCGGCTTTTTCATATCTTAGGTAACCTAAATCGTTTTCTTGAACCATGATCTCCATAGGTACACCAAACTTCCTGATGTAGTGGAATACCGCATGATGATAACTTGGTATTCTCCATGGGCCATGATTAAAGTATTGACCCTCATCAAAGTCGCAAGTGCTCTTTTTCCCATCTGTTGTTGTGGTGGTGAAACCTGAGCGTGATGATTGACATCTTCCACCGGCAAAAGATCTTGCCTCTAATATTTGGCAGTTGTAGCCTCTTAGACCTAATTCATAAGCTGCGGTCATACCAGCCAATCCAGCACCAAGAATTAAGACTTTTTTGCCTTTAGCGTTGCCAGTCAAATTAGGTGGAGCCTCTGCAGCTGAGGCTATACCCATATCCCACCCATTAAGAGTAGTGAGAACTGCAGATACACCGCTTACAGCCGAAACTGAAGTAAGGAACTCTCTTTTCGTCATTTTAATCGGTGTATTTTGATTATTTTTCATATTCAATCTAGATTGAATTAATTTAATTCTAATTTAATCTGAACATCCACTTCATCTGCGATCCAGTTAGTGGTATCCCAACCAACACCAAAAAGTAATCGCTTGATCTCAAAAGAACCTGAGAAATTGGCTTTTGATTCTTCAACATTAAAGTCAAACTCCATTTCTATGGGCTGACTTATTCCAGCGAGTGTAAGATTTCCATAGGCGATAAAGTTACCATCATTATCATTTCTTATTATTTTTTCAGAGATAAATTGTGATTCGGGATGGTTGTTTGGATCGAACCAATCTTCTTCCATAAGATATTCATCATGTTCAGCACTGCTAGATTTCGAAGAAACTATATTGACAATACCTAAGATTTTTCCCTCTTCAGGTTTTTTGGGATCGAAGTTTATTTCAGCAGAAAATTCTCTAAATCTTCCTCTAAATGCTGCTCCCTCTAGAGAATAAATATATCTAATGCTGCTATTTTCATTATTTACTTGCCAATCTTTTGCTTGAAGGTTATGGCAGAGGGATGCAAACAGAATTGTAATTGCTGAAAGTGTCGTTCTGGAGAGAATGCGATCCATCAATTTTCCTCTAGTTAATTTAAAATTCTACAAAAAATCTTGTCGTATCCTGACAGCATACAACAGCATTTGCAATCTCTTTGTCATATGCAAAAACTGTTGTGCTGTAGGATATGAGAAAGATACTTTTATCGTATCCTTATACTCTTATTTATATTGAGTTCGGATCGAAAAAGTCAATGTTAAATTAACTTTTTTTGCTGTCAATACTCCATATTCCGCTCCCCATAGCTGCTATGAGAAGGAAAATAAAGCAGTATAGAACAGCCGCATCGCCACCATTATTTATTGGCCAACCATAAAATGCTTTTTCCGGGTTACCCATTTTTGAGAAGTGAATTAACCAGTAAGCTCCTGCCATGAGTCCGCTTGATAAAAAAGCAGCAGCTGAAGTATAGAATCCAACCATTATCATTAGACCGCCTATTACTTCGATAGGGCCAGCAATCATCGTCATCCAATTTGCTGTTCCTGCGAATATTGCACTCATTTTTGGAATACCATGAAAAATAAAAAGAAAGCCAGAAACAATTCTCAGTAGAGCATAAGTTTCATCTTTGTATTGCTTCATAAAGTCCATAATCTTTTCCTCATTTAGTTAAACAAATTTTTTGTATGCACGACTAATATTCAATCATGTATTCCTAAATAATTACATATTACAGGGCATAATGTCGAAATTATGAGAGCTTCCAGTTTTGAAAAATAACGTTTTGGCCTTTTTTAAATTCCTCTTGATCTCCTCTTAACTCAACATATCCATGAGTCCCACTCAGTGAAGTAAAATCACCTGAAGTATTGGTTTCTATAGGCAGCGCTTGCCTTGTTCCATCCTTTAAATTTTTTAATTTTACAGGCAAAAAATGAGTAAACTTTGTTTTTGACGTTATATTTTTATGCATTTGAACGTATTCATTATTTTTTTTAATTTTTCCGCACATTGATTGTAATGCGGGAACTACATAGTGGCGACAGCACGTAATTGCAGAAACAGGATTACCTGGTAATGCGAAAACCAATTGTTTTTTTGTTCCTACTCCAAACCACATTGGTTTTCCAGGACGCTGTTTAACCTTATAAAATACACATTTAACGTTAAGTTCTTCAAGAATTTTTTCAACGAAATCAGCTTTCCCCATAGATATTCCGCCGCTCAAAATAAGTACATCAGATTCATTTAAATATTTTTTAATTTTTCTCTTTTGTAAATCCCTGTCATCCAATAGGTGGAAGTGTTCACAATCATCAAAGTATTGTTCTTTGAACATAGTTATCATCGAGGGCCCATTTGTTATTCTTATTTGATGGGGCAGTATTTTCTTGCCAGTCGGAATAAGCTCACTTCCTGTTGAGAGTATTCGAATTTTTGGGGTATCACTCACTGTTACTTCTTCTCTTCCACAAGAGAGTATTAGTGCAATATCTATGGGTGTTATTCTGTGTCCTTTTTTTAGAACAACTGAACCTTTTTTGTGATCAGTACCTTCTTTATGAATAAATTGCCATCTCTTGGCGGTGTAATTTTCTTTTATTTTTGCAGTTTGATTTTCAATTTTTACACACTCAATTGGTATAACGCAGTTTGTATTAGCAGGAAGGACCGAACCGGTCATTACCTCGATACATTGGTTTTTTTTGATTAGTTTTTTTGGCGCATCTCCAGCAAAATGTGTGGATTGTATAGGGTAAAAACATTGTATTTTGGTTTTAGAGTAATTTATGGCTATACCATCCATTGTAACCCTATCAAATGGAGGTTGATTTCGCTCTGCCGATATATCCTCTCTGAGGATACTTCCGACTGAATCCATGGCATTTATTTTTTTGCTTTTTAGTTTCCTCAGATTATTTTTGATCAGTTTTGAGGCTTGATTTGACGAAATCATTTTTTATTCACGATCAATAGCACGGTGCCCAATATCATCTCGATGATACTCGTTTTTCCAGCTGATNTTATTTACCATCTCATAGGCTACNNTATTTGCGCTNGAGGTGGTTTTTCCTCTCCCTACAACACATAAAACTCTCCCACCNGAAGTCACNACTTGGTTATCTTTNNTAGATGTTCCGGCATGAAACACTTTAACATTTTGNGATTTATTGCTATCAATACCGATAATTTNATCACCNGANGAATATTTTATTGGGTANCCTCCGGCTGCCATAACTACTCCTAAGGCAACCTCATNACTCCATCTAACTTTCTCATATGACAGNGATCCTTCCATTGTTGCGAGAATGAGTTCTATAAAATCTGANTCCAANCTCATCATTATTGGCTGTGTTTCAGGATCTCCAAAACGACAATTATATTCAAGAATTTTCGGTTGACTATCTTCACTGATCATTAAGCCTGCGTACAAGAATCCAATATAATCAATACCATCCTCTTTTAATCCAGAAAGGGTTGGATTAATAATTTCATTCATAATTCGATGATTCAAATCTTCTGTGATTATCGGTGCAGGAGAATATGCGCCCATACCTCCTGTATTTGGTCCTTTATCACCATTATCTCTGGCCTTATGATCTTGAGATGTAGCAAGNGGCAANACTTTCTCACCATCTGTTACAACAATNAAACTTGCTTCTTCNCCGTGCAAGAATTCTTCTATAACGATCTTTGTGCCAGCCTCTCCAAAATTATTTTTATCGAGAATATCCTTAACAGCTGTGACCGCCTCGTCAACATTCATAGCGACTATCACACCCTTNCCAGCTGCNAATCCATCTGCTTTAACAACNAGAGGTGCNCCNTTTTCATTAATATAGTTGATTGCTGCTTCTGAGTTATCAAATGTTTCGTAATCAGCAGTTGGAATTTCATGACGTTTAAGAAAATCTTTAGTAAATGATTTAGAGCCTTCCAGTTGAGATGCCTGCTTGTTTGGGCCAAAACAGACAAGACCGGCNTCATTGAATTTATCAACAATACCGGCAACGAGTGGGGCTTCAGGTCCAATTATAGTGAGATCTATTTTTTCTTTTAGGGCAAATTTAAGTAAATTATCTATATCGTCTGCAGCAATAGCGATATTTTCCACTTTATTTTCTCCAGCTGTNCCAGCATTTCCTGGAGCAACATATATTTTATCTGCTTTTGGAGAAAGAGAGCATTTCCAAGCAAAAGCATGTTCCCTTCCACCATTTCCAACAATNAAGATTTTCATAATTTTAATCTCATTTATTTTTGTTCCCTAGTGCCTAAAATGTCTCATACCAGTGAAAACCATTGCAATATTGTTCTCATTTGCAGCAGCAATAACCTCATCATCTCGAATAGAACCACCTGGCTGAATTATTGCACTGATACCATAACTTGCAACGGCGTCAATACCNTCTCTGAAAGGAAAAAAAGCATCAGACGACATGACCGAGTTAGATATGTCGAGATCTTCATCAGCTGCCTTAATTGCTGCAATTCTTGCGCTNTAGACTCGACTCATTTGTCCAGCNCCAATACCAATCGTCATATTATCTTTACAAAATAATATAGCATTGGATTTAACNTATTTTCCTACACGCCAAGCAAACAGCATATCTGAGATTTCTTTCTTACTTGGTTTTTTTTGAGTAACAATCTTCAGGTCAGNTTCAGAGATTTTTCCATCGTCTNCAGATTGAATCAAAAGTCCTCCCGAAACTTTTTTAAGATCATAATCATCGTCATCACTATCAAAAAACTTGCCTGTTTCCAGTACTCTCACATCTTGTTTTTTATTAAGAATCGTTTCTGCTTCAGACGAAATTTNAGGTGCGATAATTACTTCGACAAATTGTTTTTCAATAATTAGTTTTGCAGTTTCTGCATCCAGTAAACGGTTGAAAGCAATTATACCTCCGAATGCCGAGGTCGGATCAGTGCTGAATGCTCTNATGTATGCTTTTTTTATGTTGTCATCTAAAGCAACGCCACATGGATTTGCATGCTTAACTATAACGCATGCAGGTGAACTAAATTGATTCACGCATTCATATGCAGCGGCTCCATCAGCTATATTGTTATATGAGAGNTCTTTTCCTTGAATTTTTCTTGAGGANGCAAGATTTCTCTCATTAGAATTCATATCATCTTTATAGAAGGCTGCAGTTTGATGAGGATTTTCCCCATATCTTAATTTTGATTGGATGTTACCAGAGTAGANCAGTTGATCTGGGTAAGTAATCTTTAATATTTCTTTATTGAAGTACTGGTTTATCGCAGCATCATAGCTTGCTGTNTGNCCGAATGCTTTCGCTGCTAGATATTGTCGATACTCTATTGTTATTTCNTTATGTTCATATTTTTCTATGAAATCTTCATAATCATTAGGGTCAACCAGCACAACTACATTTTCATGGTTTTTTGCTGCTGCCCTGATCATTGCAGGACCACCAATATCAATATTTTCAATTGCCTCATTGATACTTATATCAGGCTTTTTGATCGTTTCTTTAAAAGGATATAAATTGACGGCCAGAAGATTTATCTTCTCAATATCATGTTGATCCATTATTTCATCGTCAATTTTTTCTCTTCCAAGTATTCCGCCATGAATCTTAGGGTGCAGAGTTTTNACTCTGCCATCCATAATTTCTGGAAAATTCGTGATATTCGAGATTTCAATAGCTGAAATCTTTTTGGTAGACAGGTAATTGTATGTTCCACCTGTTGAAATTATTTCAACTTTATTTTGATCTAGTTCTTTGGCAAAAGGAATAAGTTTGTCTTTATCCGAGACACTAATAAGTGCGCGGTTTATTTTAAAGGTTCTTTCCACTAGGAAGTTATTGAGTATGTTTTGAGTTTCTTCCTGAGAGTACCTCGATTGATACCCAGTATTTGAGAGGCCCTACTTTGGTTGCCATTGGTGTAGTTCATTACCACTTTGAAGAGTGGCTCTTCGACTTGACCGAGGACCAGACTGTATAAATCTCCAGGTTTCTGTCCATTTAGATTATCAAAATAATTATCCAGAGCATCTTTCGTATGAACTTTGAGCAGTTTCCCGTTCATAAGTTGACCTGATTTTTTTGAATTTGATTTTTTATCTTTTGCCACTAAATTATATTTCCTAAACTTTTAACGCTTGAGAATTTTTTGATCCAAAGGAATAAAATTTTACGCTCGTGTTAGAAAAAATTCTTGAACAAGCGCTATTTGTTCTCTTGCTTTTTCTGCCCTAACGACTTTTTTTCGGAAAGTCTCTGATCCATCAAGATTTTTACAATACCAACTGAGATGTTTTCTGGCTAGTCTTGCACCTAAATCATTACCGTAAAATTGATAGACTTTATTTAAGTGTTCAAGAATAGTATCACGCACACAATTTTTTTCTAGAGGCGGAGCGTTTCTTTTATCGGAGAAAAAGATATTAAGATCTCGAAATATCCATGGTTTCCCTTGAGAAGATCTTCCAATCATTAAGGCATCAGCACCACTTATACGCAATACTTCAAGTGATTTCTCTGGAGAATCAATATCTCCATTCGCTATAATTGGTATTGAGACTTTTTTCTTAATTTGCGCAATTGTGTCATATTCGGCAGAACCTGAAAATTTACTTTCACGAGTTCTTCCATGAACAGCAATGGCTTTAATTCCAGATTCAGCAGCGATTCTTGCTATTTCTGGTCCATTTTTTCTTTCTTCACTCCATCCTGTTCGCATTTTTAATGTGACTGGAACATCTACAGCATCAACAACAGATTCTAAGATGAGCTTAACAAGTTTCTCATCTTTCATTAATGCGGATCCTGCTAATTTATTGCAAACTTTTTTCGCAGGACAGCCCATATTTATATCGATTATTTGTGCTCCTCTATCAGCACATAACTTAGCTGCTTTTGATAGCAATTTTGGATCGGAACCAGCAATCTGTATGACTCTTGGCTCAATACTATAATCCAGAGATAAGCGATATTTTGATTTCTTGCTTTTCCATAAATCTATATCAGAAGTTGTCATTTCCGATATTGTCATTGAGGCACCAAACTTATGGCACAACTTCCTAAAAGGAAGATCCGTTATACCTGCCATCGGTGCCAGTATGAAGGGATTTTTAAGCTTGAATTTACCGATTTTCATAATTTGATACCAGACATCATAACCCAACCATCTTTTATTTTTATCTCTGATAGATTGAAATATTTAAGGTAAGCATCTTTGATTATATTTATTTGCCCTTCGAGAATACCTGACAGACAGATTGCACCTTCTTTATTGAGTTTTTTATAAAAATAGGGCGCCAGTTCAATAAGTGGTTTTGCTAGAATATTTGCAACTATAATATTAAAATTCTTTTCTATTGTTTTATTGTTATCTGTGATTTCTATCTCTTGTTGCACGTGATTTTTTTCTGCATTATTCTTTGAGGCAATCACAGCCTGTGGGTCTAAATCAATCGCAGTGACACTCTTTGCCCCTAGTTTTATTG
>PBVS01000081.1 GCA_002728725.1 Woeseiaceae bacterium | reverse complement strand
TTCTTCTTCCGAGCTTTCTTCTTCAGATTCTTCTTCAGAACTNTCNTCTTCNGANTCTTCTTCNGATTCTTCTTCNGANTCTTCTTCNGANTCTTCTTCNGACTCTTCTTCGGATTCTTCTTCGGAGCTTTCCTCTTCGGATTCTTCTTCTTCNGTGGATTCCAGTCCGGCTTGGAAAGAGTTCAACATGTCGGCGGTGAGCACTTGTGGGAACTCGATCTCATCACGAGGGTCTTCCACGATCACCACGAAGCCATTTTCTGAGAGCACNATGTCGCCCTCNGCNTTTTGTGTGGGGGTGACTCGCATTTCTTCACCGTAGATNAAGGCGGCCGTGGTTCTCTGGTTGACACTTTCCACGATGGTGATACCACCACGGATACCGACCGTGGCCGAGTTGGTTTTAATGATGGCGGGTTTCTTTTTNGTGACTTTACCGCCGACCAGACGCAACAGTCCGCGACTGGTCACTTCCAGNGAGCCTTCGGCTGTTTCTGGGTTGTAGATAAATCTGTCCAGGGTCACGCTGGAGTTGGGACCGACCGTAAAAGCAGTGCCGTCAATCAAGAGCATTTGTGCTTTACCGATGTTGTCGGTCTCAATGGTGTGGTTTTGAATAATTTTGTAACCGGCTTCAACCAGTTTGCGTTCTTCTTCGAGGGTTAAATCGGTGGTGTTTTGATTGACCGCGGCAGCGACACCGATGCGTTCTTGNGCGAATACATTGCCACCCACACCGCCACTCAATAAGAAGGTGCAGAGCGCAATTTGCCAGCTGGCAATCCATTTTTTTGTTTTGTTATTTTTCAATTTAACTACCCTATTGATATCGCTTGATTGCCACCACAGCAAACAAGATCAATAAAACTACATAACACTAAACCCATGATTATTATATCAATTGCAATGATTTAAACCTGATCTTGCGTGACAATTTATTGACAAATTACGACAAAGATGACAATTTATGACACCTCAGTCTAAAAATGACAATAATCAGTTGAATAATCATGGCCCAATTAAGAAAAATGGCACTGAGTGGTTTTGTTGAAACCGCAAATGAATTGAATCTGGCAACGGATGAGATTCTTTATGCGCATGGACTGAATACAAACTATTTTGATCGCATTGGCATAGATGAAATGATGGATTTCGAGTTGGCGATCAGACTCATTGAGTCGGTCGCAAAAGAAAGTGGGCAGCACCATTGTGGTGTTTTGATGGGCANCAAACAGGACATTCATTTTTTGGGCATCATTGGTTATCTCATGGAGCAGTCTAAAGACGTACTTGATGCNCTAAACGCATTGAGCCAACATCTTTCAATACATACGCCCACGCCAGTGACCATTGAAGATTANGGTCAACTGACCGGCATTAATTTTATTAATATTTTGCCACTGAGCCGACAATCCTACAGCAACGAAATGGCAATGGCGCAAGCCATGGTCATCATGAAAACACTGTGTGGCAATCAATTTAAACCCAAAAGCGTGCATTTTAATCATGCCAGAATGTCCGATTCGACAATTTATGAACGCATTTTTAGANCACCAGTTCACTTCGAGCAGTCCAAAACAGAGTTGATNTTTGATAGCGAGTTAAACAACCAACCGATTCTCAGAGCCGATCCGCTGTTAAAAGAAATCCTTACCAGGCAAATAGAGCAGATAAAAACCGATGAATCCATGGATATCCGTTCTCAAGTTGAACCTTTGATTCGTCGTTCATTGCAAAGTCAACGTTATCAGATTGATCGAGTTGCCAAACATCTCTCCTTGCANCCCAGAACGTTGCAAAGGAAATTAAAAGATGCGGGCATGAATTATTCCAAAATTGTGGAGGACATCAGAAAAGATGTGGCCACCGAAAGATTAAAAAACTCCAACATCACCATCATGCAACTTTCTGATTATCTTGGTTACAACGACAATACCGCTTTCACTCGCGCTTTCAAGAAATGGTTTGGTGAGACTCCAGTGCAGTGGCGAAAAAAGCAAAAATAATNACTTAGAAAGCGCGACAAAAACTCCCGTCCACTCCGNTCCTGGAGGNTTNGCTTGCAATGATTTAATTCGGGCAGCAAACANNTCATANTATTGACTNAAACTGGGNACATCTTTCTGATAAGTGTTGATGTGCTGCATGGCNGCATCCCAATCTTGCCCNCGATACGCCTTGAGAAATTCTTGGTGNGCCACTCTGAATGCCTCGGCATCATCAATGTCNCTCTCAGCNCCTTCAAAGACNGTATANATAGTAACGGGTTCTGTCTTACCCTTTACCGCCAGTAAATCCAGTTCGAACACCTCATAACCTGATAATGATTTGACTGTGTCTGCCCCGGCGATGATCTGAAAACCGTACTCACCAGACTGACCTTCTAGCCGTGAAGCCAAATTAACGGTGTCGCCGAGCACAGTGTAGTCAAATCGTTGCGTTGAACCCATGTTGCCAACAACACAGTCTCCCGTATTGATACCAATGCCCACTGCCATCGTCTTTTTGCCTTCGGCGGCGAGCTCTTCGTTGAGTTTTTGCAT
This sequence comes from Woeseiaceae bacterium, assembly GCA_002728725.1. Taxonomy (GTDB): domain Bacteria; phylum Pseudomonadota; class Gammaproteobacteria; order Steroidobacterales; family Woeseiaceae; genus SP4260. Next base: position 3,288 of record PBVS01000081.1, on the reverse strand, counting down.
GGCGCGTCCCATTTCCATAGCCGCTTGNACTGCCAATNNTGCNTGCTCAGGTTGATCGGTGGGNGCATTCCAAAACGCCATAATGCANTCGCCCATATACTTATCGATGGTTCCNTCAGTAAGTAAAATCTCATCAGANAGNACAGAGAGCAATTTATTGATCAATTGAGTCAATCCCTCTGGATCGTCNTTGTATTGCTCAGAAATGCCGGTGAANCCACGAATATCNGANAACANCATGGTCATTTCTTTGGTTTCACCNCCTAGAACTANNGATTCACTNGACTTTGCNAGCTTATCNACCATGGCCGGTGCCAGATATTGAGAAAATGCCGTTCTCACTTTACTGCGTTCAAGCTCGGTGAATAAGAAGTTGAAAAACGTAATCACCAGATAAGCAACCAAGCAAATCACCGTGGGTGAAATGGGATCCACCAAAAAACCTCGATCGATAAAAAGTGAATAACTGCCGAGAAAGATCGAGCCAATGCCGACAGAGAAAATAATTAACCCACCAACCGGACCAAATCTCTGAATGGCTAAGGTTATAATGATGGAGAGTAACAGCCCAGAAATAAGCTCCAAACCACCCAACCAATCTGGTCTCTGCAAGAAAGTGCCGGACACTATTTGCTGAATGAATTGTGCAACAATGGTTACTCCTGGAATATTTTTCTCTAGCGCAGACGATCTTAAATCAAAAAGTCCAGAGGCACTGGTGCCAACAACCGTGATCTTGCCATCGAAAAATTCAGGCTCAATCAACCCGTCCAATAATTGCCAAGCTGGAATAATATTCATGTTGGCCGTTTTGGTAGAATAGATCCATAGACTGCCATCGGGATTGGTGGGCATAACCAAATTGCCTAATTTCACATGATTGATGCCGGTGGCTTCACCAAAAGCTTGTTCACTGGATGCGTTAGAAGATTTAATCTGATAGGTGCTGGCGCCCACGGCCACCCTCAACACTTCCAACGGAAAAGACGGCACCAATTGGTCTCCGACCAGCTCAAAAGTTGGGATCGTCCTGACGACTGCATCATTGTTACCAATGCTCATGCTTCCCAGGCCGCTACTAACCTCTTCCAAAATTTCAATGTTGTTCTCAACCCCAATGTATTGATTGAGAAATTGCTTGGGGTCGTCCCCTTGCAGCACCAACCCAGATTTCATTTGGTCAAATTCTTTATAGCCATTGTTGTTGGGCGCTAAACCCAATACCACCGTGCCGTGACTTTCAATGGCATTTCTGAAGATTTCATCGTGATCGGGAACAAATTCAAGCGCCTCCACCATAGAGGGGCTCGCTTGATAAGTCTGTTTTAATTGATTGGAACCAGTTCTGTCGGGCTCGGCAAACACAATATCAAAGCCTGTTGCGAGTGAATAGTAGGTTCGATCCACCAATTCGGCCACCAAATTTCTCGGCCAAGGCCATTGCCCGTAGCGACTCAAAGATTCGTCATCAATATCGATCAACACCACGGGATCGTCCTGCATTTTTTCTCGAGGGTAAAGTTGTTGGAAAGTATCAAATGAGCGTAATCGCAAATCAGAGAAAATATTCATAGGGTCAAGCAAAGGCAAAAAAGCAAGCAAGACTGCAAAAGGCAAAAGTGAGCGTTTCCCGACTGTGGTCCAGTTAATCTTCATTGAGTGCAACCCCGACTGATAATTTATTCATTATAAATTTAATTGGAACCATGTTAAGTCTAATCCGCAATCAATCTTTCGAAACACCAAAAAATTGAATGGCCTCGTCTTTCTTTGTCAATAAAATGTCGTAAAATGTCGAGTTATATTATCATGATCAATTAAAATAGAATAAATCGAATTTTTTATAATAATTTAATGCCAAAAATTGTTGCCGGTATCCTGCTTTTCATAAGCCTTATGTTTTCTGCTGTTGGTTTTGCGCAGAACGTGCCACCTTCGGTGAGCGACCCAGCTGAGCTCGAGCGCATTGAAACTGAGAGACAGCAAATCTTTGAGGAGTTGTTTGATGATCCAACCAACATGGACAATCTCTTTCAATACGCCAATCTGTCAATTCTTCTTGGTGACCTAGAGGCTGCAGTGGGTGTATTTGAGCAAATGCTGATTTATGACGACGAATTGCCGCGAATTCGACTGGAGTTGGGTGTGCTTTATTACCGATTGGGAGCATTTACCACGGCAAAAGTGTACCTTGAAAGCGTAAAACGCTATAACCCACCTCAAGAAGTACTGAACAATGTCGACGACTTTTTAAACGCCATTACTGAATCTGAAAAAACGTTCAAAGTGAGTCATGTCTTGGCAACGACCATGACCAATTCATCAAACGGTAACTCTGGCTTGGATGCCGACATCATCAATATCGCGGGTTACCCTTTTTTGGTGGCTCCAGAAACCAAACAACAACCGGATATGGGTGCTGGTTTGTCCTATACCATGTCGGTAAGCCATGATTTTAATCATCCCAGAGGGGACAGCGCACGTTATATACTCTCCCTCTCTGACACCAAGCAAAGAAAATTCGAGCAATTTAATCTATCTACCATGGTGCTCTCAGCATCAAGACAATGGAATCTTACTCCTCAAGAAAACAGCAACAGTTTCTTGGGCACCGTAACCAGTCCATCAGTGGTCACCGCATTCGATGCCTTTAAAGTTTATTTGGCTGGAGATGGTTTATTAACCTCAAAGAAATTGTCCGCCACACTTGCTGGTGTGATGAATGAGAAATCCTCCGTGGGCTTTGAGGTCTTTACCGACAAGAGAGAGTTTCTGAGTAATCCCAATAAATCGGGGCTCTTAAATGGTTTTATGGCCACAAACAACCGTTATTTTGACCGTTATGAGTTAAACGGCACCCTAAGTTACGGTTATGAGAGTTTGAATGCGGGCATCGACCCAGAAAACTACAAAAGTCGCGTTTATCAATTCAGTGTCAATAAGCCGATGTATGCTTCATTACTCCAATTGATGGGCATACCCGATAAATGGAGACACGACTGGAATGTTTCAGCCAGCCTCAGTTACCGCAAAAAAAAGCATGACTCCGCTACTGATTTATTTGCTCAGAGAGAAGACCGTGTTAAATCGTGGCAATTAAGTGCAAGTCGACTCATTGATGAATGCTGGGTTGCCAATTTGAGTTACCGATATAACCAAGCCAATAGTACGGTGGATCTGTTTAATATCAGCAACAAACAGACAGGCATAAATTACAGTTACATTTGCCTGCAGTAACTACCAATCCAATAATTTATTTGCCATTGATTCCTGAGATTTTATCTTCAA
>PBVS01000080.1 GCA_002728725.1 Woeseiaceae bacterium | reverse complement strand
AACCTATTCAATGGGACTTTACGTGCTTTACTTTGGCACCAAAGTTAAATTTGATAACGTCGCCCACCATACGATATGGATGGGAAAAAAATACCAATCGCTATTGCATGATATTTTTGAGAACAAAAAATTAGATGATGATTTCTCCTTATACTTGCATCGTCCAACTGCGACAGATAGCTCATTCGCTCCAGAAGGACATGACTCATTCTATGTGCTGTGTCCCGTTCCAAATTTACAAGGAGATGTTAACTGGAAGATAGAAGGACAAGTCCTAGCAGATAAGATAATTGAAGCNCTAAATCAGACAATCATGCCAAATTTACATGAATGTATAGAGGAAGTATTTTGGATGACTCCACAAGAATTTAAGGACGATTATAGGTCTATTTATGGTGCTGGATTTTCAGTTGAGCCNAAACTTACCCAATCTGCATGGTTTAGATTTCATAATCAACATAAGAAATACAAAAATCTCTATTTTGTTGGTGCCGGGACACATCCTGGCGNAGGATTACCTGGTGTNATAAGTTCTGCTAAAGTAATGCAAGAACTTTTAACNGGTGTTGAAGTCGGNTCNGGTGAATCAAATGATTCAAAATGAACCTAAACAAGTNCTAAAAAAATANGGAAGTTCTTTTTATTGGGCCAGTCAGTTTCTAGGTAAAACACTCTCTCAACAAGTAGCAAGGCTTTATAAATTTTGTAGATACGTTGATAATCTCGCAGACAGCAATGATCCAAATAGAGAATTATTACTCAACAATATAAAAGATCACTTGGTTAATAAAGNCAAGAAAAATCAGCCAGAGGTTGTAAAAGAATTCCTTGATCTTGTATCAGAATCTGCGATACCAGTTCAAGCGGCTGAAGAATTAATGGAGGGTATGCTAAGTGATCAAGGATCAGTAAGAATTGCCAATGAAAGAGAACTATTGAGATATTGCCATGCCGTTGCAGGAACTGTTGGCGTAATGGTTCAAAGCATCCTAAATTGCTCTCAAAGACAGTCGATATATTTTGCTGTAGACCTNGGTGTTGCAATGCAATTGACCAATATTGCTAGAGATATCCTTGAAGATGCTCAAATTGGGCGAAGGTATATTCCATCAACGTGGTTAGATATTGAGCCTGAGAAGATAGCCCAGAAAGATCCATCCGATAAAGAGGCTATTTCAAGAGCTACTAAAAAACTACTTTCACTAGCTGAAACATATTATGAAAGTGCTTCAGAAGGAATTTATTATATTCCCGTAAGATCGAGAATTGCCATAGCTATCGCACTTAAATTATATCGTCAAATTGGAGTTAAACTGATTNAAAATGGTNCTCAATGGTGGAAAGGAAGAACAATTGTCAGTAANAAGAAGAAAATATTGTTAAGTATTATTTCNTTGAATTGNATTNTTCCAAAAAAAGTNTCTCTTCATNAAAAAAAGCTGCATAAAGANTTTCAAGGTTTGTCAGGTGCCAATGAATTTTGATATNGCAATTATNGGTGGCGGTAATGCNGGACTATCTCTGGCGAGAAANTTANTTCGAGATCAAACAAAAAANAAGATAATAGTTATTGAGCCAGAGNTTCCGGAGAATAAANCTGCAAATTGGTGCACTTGGATACATAAAGANAANGTATCNATTTTTAAAAATTCAATAAAGGGTAGCTGGGAAGNTTGGACAGTTTCTAATAAAACACAAAAAATTAATCACTCCAGTTCAANNTATAAATACNTATGTATAGATGCAGCCAAGTACNTNACANAAATTGAAAATGANTTAAATAATTCTAATGTTTCTATTTTAAGAGACGCGGTAGTTGAGATCTCAAAAGAAAANAACCGAAAAGAAATAATCTGTAAAAACAATACNGTNTNTGCANACCATGTTTATGATAGNAGNCCACCAGAACTGCACANGAATTTATTAAGACAACATTTTTANGGTATAGAGTATGAATTAACTGAACCTCATCATATTGATTCAGTNGTTTTAATGGATTTTGATGTTGATCAATTTAATGGTTTGCACTTTATATACGCACTTCCTTTTTCAGAGAGGAGGTTGTTCGTTGAGTCAACTGTAATATCGCAAGAGCTTAATCAGATAGAATGGTATGAAGATCAAATAAAATTATGGATGAAAAATAAAAATTTAGATTATCTAAAAAAAATTTCATCTGAAAAAGGTGTTATACCTCAAGGTAAAATAGAGTATAAAAATGAGGGTATTCATTGCATAGGTACTAGAGGAGGAGCCGTAAGATTGTCCTCAGGGTATGCTTTTCATAATATTCAGTCTCAAGTTGACAAATTAGCAAACAATATAAGCAATGATTGTTATGATGTTCCACCAGCAATGAATAAATTTGTTACTTTCATGGACGAGATATTCAANAAAGTATTAATAAATAACCCTCAGATTGCCGTTGATCTGTTNCTCAATACAACAAAATCATTATCGGCAGACGAATTTGCAAAATTTATGANAAACAAAANAAATNTCAATATTTGGTNAAAAGTNATTGCNCAAATGCCAAAAAAACCATTTATTGNGCAGATACTTAAAAGNACCAANAGGGGNTAANTTATATGGAGATATACAACTGGATAGCAATGTTATGTATTATTCTCCTCGGTATNCCACATGGCGCATTAGATAANACNATTGCNNGAATGAAGGGCTGGCCTGATACAGTAAATTATTTTTTTGTCTTTCATTTTTCCTACATCGTCATTTCTCTATTAGTTATTGTGTTTTGGTTATATCAGCCTTTGATTTCAGTCATAATTTTTTTATTGATTTCCGGTCTTCACTTCGCAAATAGTGAATATAATGATGATGAGAAAATAAATAAGGTATCCTATTTTTCACATGCTGGCTTGGTACCAATCATTATTCCATGGATGCATACTGAAGAAGTAATAGATATATTTTTCTTGTTAGCTGGGGATGCAGCAACCCTTCTAATTCCAATAATTACATATCTATTTTATGCTTGGGTTTTCGTATTTTTTTTATACACGGTTAATTTTATTAGAAGAAAATCCTTCGTACAAAGGTATGTCCAATTAATTATTTTATTAATTTTGATTTATTTGTTACCACCTCTAGTCTCTTTCACAATTTACTTTTGTTTGATACATGGCCCTAGACATATGAAAAAAGTTTTAAGGAAGTTAAATAATAAAGAGAGGCATCAAGCAATAAAAGAAACCCTGGTATATAGCATGGTGACATTTGTGCTAATTTTTTCTAGTGCTTACTATGTTAGTGATAATAAAATGATTTCAGAAGGTTTGCTAAGGATAACTTTCATTGCCCTAGCAGCATTGACTGTGCCGCATATGATACTAGTGGATTATATGAAAATTTCATTTAAAAAAAATCATTAGATTTAAAACTATTTCAAAATTAGGAATAGAGCAGTGCATAGGTTGACATAATTGTTCTTATTATTATTATTGTATTGGTACTTATAAAATTTGATTTCAATGCTAAATAAACAAATCCGGCTTCATATTTTTTTGTTATTTACAATTAAGTTCGCTTTTGCGCAAGATAGAAACATAGAGCTCGATAATTTTCTTGATTCAAACATATGTAACGGGTGCAATCTTTCAAATATCAATTTAAGTGATATTAATCTTGATAATGCTGAATTAGAAAATACAAATTTAGCCAACACTAATTTTTCTGATTCAACTCTGATTAATGCATCACTTAAGAATTCAACAATAACGGCGGCAAATTTCAAAAACTCTAATTTAAGATACACTTCATTTCAATCAGCAAAACTGGACGATTCTGATTTGATGGATGCGGATCTGAGTTATTCGAATTTATCCAATTCAAGCATAAGAAATACAAGCCTTAAAAACACAATTCTTGATGAAGCAGAATTAAATAATGCATGGGCAAATAATATAAATATTAGTCAGTCATCTCTTGTTAAAGCAGGGATGAAAAATATAGTGATGCGATCGTCGGTCTTGTCTATGTCTAATTTTTCAGAAGCGAATATTGAAGATGGAGATCTTAGTCATTCAGATGCTCATGGATCAGTATTTGTAGACACCAAATTAATTGATGCCCAGTTCATTAAATCAAATTTAAGGCAATCTAATTTTATGAATGCAGACTTATCGAATACTAATTTTTCAAGCGCGGATTTATCTGGCACAGATTTTACTGGCGCCAAACTTATAAATACAAATTTCTTTAATGCTGATCTTAGATATTCAAATCTAAGACACGCAAAAATCCTCAATATCAATATTGATAAGGCCGTACTTTGTAAAACAAAGCTTCCTTGGGGTATTAGAAACGACGATTGTAAATAACTATATTTATCAGTTGTTTATAATTATAAATTAAATAAAAATCTATAATTATACTTTAGTTATCTAAGCTAGTTCGCGTGCACTTAAGTACTTGTAGATCTTGTATTTCCTCTAGAAGCACTTTTAATCTTCTAAATTCATTTACTTCAGGCATTACACCTTCTGAACGATAACCGAGAAAGTCTCTACCAGTTGTTGGATTAGAAATAGATACACCAGCAGTGAAGTTTGGCGTGCTTCTTGAAGCACCTTCTATTTGTTCTTCAGCAATTACATCAATGTAGGATGACACTTGTATTCGAACTTCGTTTAATTGTCTGCAGTTTAATGAACGTGGATTTTTTTCAAAGTGCACAGCGTAAGATGGTGTTTCTGGGTAAACATAAACAGGAGCTGCGCATCCTGATAAAATTAGCAATGTTGATCCAAATATAGTGGCCAACTTTAAAAAGGATGACGCTTTCATTTTTTCTCTATTCCCCATGAGTCTTAGATAATTTGAATGTATAGTTATTGATTTAAGATAAATACTATACAACTAATTGGAAAGATATCCAATCCTAAAAATATGTTTTTTTAAATTTTATTTGTAATTTTTTTTGTTAGTATATCATTTTAAATTTATGTACTTAGGAGTAAAAAATGTTTGAAATTTATAAAGACAGATCTGGAAAGTCCAGATTCAGGCTCAGAGCAAGAAACGGTGAGATAATCTGTGCCAGTCAAGGATATGCCTCAAGATCAGGTTGCATGAAAGGCATTAAATCGTTAGCAAAGAACTCTGCAAATAAAGATTCATTTGATACCAAACAAAACAGAGCAGGGAAATGGTCATTCAATGTTAGGGCGGCAAATAATAAGGTAATTGCGACCAGTCAGAGTTATGCGGACAAAGCTTCGATGAACAGAGGCATAAAAAGCATAATGACTAACGCACCAAAATTAAAAATTAAATAATAATTTAGTATAGATTTGCATCAAAAGATAATGATTTAATTGAGGTTTTCCTATTACTACCTCTTGCTTCACGAGAATCATTTATTACAGTGGTATAAGCCAGAATTATTGTTTCACCATTTCTAGCAATCTGTGGAAAGCTAAATCTGGGGCT
>PBVS01000079.1 GCA_002728725.1 Woeseiaceae bacterium | reverse complement strand
CCCAAGCACGCCTATTGTCATAGCCCAAGCGAGTGGCTTGAAGAATACGCTTGTGATTAATAAAGGAAGAAATCCACCGACTGTTGTAACCGAAGTTGTAATTATGTGCCTTGTGGAGCGAATCACAACCTCTATCAGTCTCTCTTTATTGAGTTTATGATCCTCATTTGCCTCTTTGATGTGCGAAAGAACCACAATTGCATCGTTGATGGATAATCCAATTAAACCAACAGCCCCAACCAAACCGATAAATCCAAAATTTGCATTGCCTACCAAAAGCCCAAAAAATGCCAGTCCTGTACATAAAATAGCAACACTCAAAATAATTCCAGCTTCTCTGAAAGAATTAAGTGCAGAGATCAATGCAATAACAATTAAAACAAAGAAAATTGTTGCCGAAGAAAAAAGCTGGGCCTGGGATTCTGATCTGGATTCAGCTTCTCCGGATAGATTAAGTGTATACCCAGGAGGCAATGATTTTTGGAATGATTCTATGGATTCTTTTATATAAGTTTCTGTAGTAGAGGCATATTTATCAGGCCAAATCCAACCTTGAACAGTATTCACTTTTGATCCCTCAAAACGTCCAAGTGAGCTTGCTCTGGATGTGAGTTTTAGCTCTCCAAAACTGGAAGAATAGTTCAAAGAACTTTCACCGGGGACAGAAATGTATTGTATTGAATCATTGAGATCTTGATATTTCAGCCCCCTAACTCTAATCGGAATTTCTTTGTTTCCATCAAGCATGGTTCCAACCTCAATTCCCTGAGTTGCAATTGATATTTCATCTAGCAAAACTTGTGTATTTAAGCCAGATAAGAGCATATTTGAGTTATTAAAATCTAATTCAAATTTTGTGCTTACCTGTGATAGATCAGCCCTGGTTAAAAATACATCTGGTGCATTATTTATAATAAGCTCAAGCTTATCTCCTAAAATCTTCAATATTTCTGGGTCTTCACCGAGTATTCGATATTCGACTGCAGAAAAAACAGGCGGACCTGTATTAAATTTATCAATGATAACTCTTAGGTTTGGATTTTGTTTTACTATTGATTGTGCGAGATCGGGAAGATTATCGATCATGTCTGAGTAGTTTTCTGAGATAAAGAATGCGTCAGCAACATTATTATTCCCAAGAGGAGAGTCACCGCCAATGACATTATAAAGTATCCGAGGNAGTTTCCTTCCTATGAACCAGACATCTGTATCAATTTTAAATTTTGCTTCTCTGTANATTGATTCTCTTAGATTCAAAATTTCTGACTCTGTAGCCTCAATAGACGAATTTGGTGGTAGCTCAACACTGACCCTAAACATATTNCTGTCTAGCTCTGGAAAAAAATCTTGCTTCAACATAGGAAATAAAAGAAAACCAATCGTTGGAAAAATAAGAGCGATAAAAATTCCTCGTCTTGGTTTATCAAAACTCCAGGTCAAGAATTTTTGGTAAGCTTCTANCATCTTTTTGTTTGAGAAACCTTCCGATGCCAGTTCTTGATTTTTAAAAATAGGNAGCTTTTCCATAAGATTCAGAAAAACAGGAGTTATAAATAAAGCGAGAAAAAGGGATCCACATACCGATAGGATCACAGTAANAGCCATCCCGCCAACAAACTCAACACTTGGNCCCTTGCCAGTTGCCACAGGTAAAAAAGCAAATGCAGTGGTCGCTGTGGCAGCAGCCAGAGGTACCCATAAATGCTGGAAGGACATTAAAGCTGAGTTTTTGGGAGAATTTCCTATTCTTCTTCTGTACTTGTAGTCCTCAACCATAATTATGGCATTATCAATAAGTAACCCCAGTGCAATGATAATCCCTGTCATTGATGTTTGATGCAGCGGAAGATTGAGTAGTCTGCAACCAAATAACACGATACATATGGTTAGAGGAATTGTGATACCCACAATCAATGCAGATCTTAATCCAAGCAAGAAATAGCTTAACAAGATCACTGTATTGGTGGCAAAGAATATACTAAGCGACAAATTATCAAACTTTTCAGTCAGATAGTATGATTCATCATATAGCTTAATGATGCTAAGTTCACTCGGTAGATTAGCGTCATATTTTCTTGCTATCTCTTCGAGGGTTTTCACATAAACGTCTATTCTTTGTTGAAAAGCTGCATTTACTTGAATAAGTATTGCCGGTTGTCCGTCTACATAAACTATTTCTTCGGAAGGTATTTTTGGCGTTTTTTTGATATTTGCTATATCACTTAATCTAATNATNTCAGTGCCAGAGAAGATTTGAATGGGTAGATCTTCAATTTCTTGAATTGTTCTGAGATTATCTTTTGATTTAATTAAAATCTCTCTCTCTTGATCTGTAAATACTCCGATAGGTCTTTTGTTATCCATCGTTCGAAGTCGTGTTGAAATCTCTTGAAAGGACAATCCCATGCTCGATAGTTTTGCATTATCTATTTCTATCAAAACCTCTTCTTCCGACCCACCAAATAGGAGCGCTTTATCCGTTCCTCCGCCATAGGCCAACTCCAATCTCAGATCATTCGCTACTCTCGTCATTAAAATTTTTGGTGGCGGTCCATCACCCATCCATTTGATGGCATAGAGTAATGTTGCAGGAGGACCACTGCTTCTTATGAGTTCAGTATTGATATCATTCGGAAGCACAGCTTTAGCTTGATCAATTTTGTCTTGTACTTCAGACCAAGTATCTTCTATTAATAGAGGATCAACATCTTCTTTTAATTCAACCAATGTAATGCTGAAACCATCCGATGCAGANGAAACCAGGCGTCTTACNTCATATACCTCTCTTAATTTAGCTTCAAGAGGCTCAAGAACCTGAGTTTCTATCCGCTCAGGAGATGCCCCCGGAAAAACCACTTGAACACTAGCCCACCTCTGAGCAAGCTCAGGATTTTCTTGTCTGGGCAAAGAATTAAGAGCAGATGTTCCTGATATTAAGATGAATAGTAATGTGAGTATGAATACTCTTGGTTTTTCAAGGAATATTTCTATGGGTCTCATCGAATACAGCTCTAATTGTAAATTTTACCTTCGATTACTTTTGATGCGCCACCGACAATAATTTTTTCACCGGGCGATAAGGTTCCAGATACATAAGCCAGCCTATCTTCAACGTGAAGTAATTCAACTAATTCTCGAGCTATTNTTGATTCATTATTATTTGAATTAAGAACATAGAGACTCCATAAACCTTGATCTGATTCTGAAAGAGCACTGAATGGAACCCATAGACCNTTCGCTGTAACACGATTTTCATAATTAAGATAACCGATAGATCCTGGGCTTATAAATTCATTAAAACGAAATATCGCCAGTCTATTTGTTGAGCCTCCAATGGTCATCGGNGCAATTCTTGATAAAACTGCATTTATTTTTTTTTCTTTTATTGTGAAAAAGTATTCTTCTCCAATTANGAGGTTATCAATAATTNTNTCAGGAATTGATATATGCGCTTCAACCGATGATGAGTCAACAAATTCAAATACATTTACTCCAGGACTGATTATAGTACCTTGGTCAATCATTCTATTTTGTATGAAACCATCGTAAGGCGCGATTATCTTTGTTTGAGATAATTTGACTTTGAAATATTCAAGTTCAGATTTTGCTACATCATATTCTGCATTAGCCTTATCAAGTTCTTGGGCAGAAATAAAACCATCNGTTTTTAGATCATTAAGTCTATCGAGTGCAAGTTTGGAAAGTTTATATTTNGCCTCTGCCCGCATAAGATTTGCGGAGGCTTCTCTATTATCAAGCTCAGCTAAGAGATCACCTTTAAAGAANGCATCACCTATATCAGCATCAATCTTATTCACTGAGCCAGGAATTTCAAATGCTAAACGTGATATCTTGGTCGGTANAATTTTCCCTGGTATCAGCTTTATCTCTCTATAGCTATCCTGTAATTTTACTTCTTGTAGCTCGAAAGAGTCCTGCGAAAAGGAAAATGATGTATAAAAAATTACAATAAGTGACAGCAGATTTCTCATGAAAGCTAAGCCACTTTTGAGAGCTGGAACATGACGATCAAAATAAAATTTAGTGATCCGACAGATGCNATAAANGCCAATATAGTCTGGTTTTTTTGTATAAACTTTTTCATAGATTTGACAAACTTGTGGTGACAACATAATGTTTACAGCGTAAACATAATACTAAATGTTAACGGTGTCAACATTAATATGAAATATCATCATGGAAATTTACGCGAAGAGTTAATAAGGTGTGCGAGCAATTTATGCCATCAATATGGCTATGAAAAATTAAGTTTAAGAAGTATCGCAAAAGAAGCGAATGTATCACAAACTGCACCATATCGTCATTTTGAAACCAAGGAATCTTTACTTGCAGCAGTTGCTACAAATGGATTTATAGAAATGGAAGAATCCATCAACAAAATAATAGATTTCTCAAAATCAAAAACCATCTCAGAGAAAACTCTTATAAAGGGTATGATGACATACCTTAATTTTGCGGAAAAAAATAACAATATTTATGAAATTATGTTTGGTACCGTAATTAAGGACTTTGAGACATATCCTGAATTACATCAAGCTGCAATGAGGTGTTACGGTACGCTTAAAAGATCACTAAGAGGTTATGTCACTTTAAAAAATAATAACGAGTACGACAGAAAATGCATAAAAGTATGGGCTTTTCTCCATGGTTTGGTGGGTTTAAATAAGATTGAACAAAAGTTGGAAGGAAAAGAGCTCAATGTAAGCACAGAAGATAATGCAATATCAGCACTAAGATCTGCTAAGAGCAACTTAAACACATTTATGACCACAGCCATAAACGGACTCATAAAAAATTAGTTATTTTTATGGAGTATTGTCTTTACCAGGGCTACTGGCATAAGCGCTAGAATCAAAGAAAATGGAAGGGCGCCTATAATCATCACAGATCTGAGAGAGTCCATGCCACCCGCCATAAGTAAGACTGCTATCATAATTGAAAATAATAAACCCCAAAGTATTATGTGTTTTAATTCTCTCTTTTTTGTATTTCCACCAGAAGCAAGCGTATTCATGACCAGGATTCCAGAGTC
>PBVS01000078.1 GCA_002728725.1 Woeseiaceae bacterium | reverse complement strand
AAAACCATTCACAACCTCTAGTAGTGATCTTTGAAGTTTTGCAATTTCTTCGTTTTGTCTTAAATTAATGTCTTCCTGAAGCTCACTACCCATTCGGTTTACATCACGTTGAAGATCTCTTAGTTCTCTCTCTGCATTAGTTCTCTCTGTCGCACCCATCACTGCGGCATCTTTTTGTACTTTTTCGGCCAGCCCTTGAAGCTCTTGCTGTTTTGCTTGTAATTCCCTTTGTCTGGGCTGAAATTCTCCTTGAAGTGACTCCATCACTTCTCTGAATTGCGGTGAGCTTTGCATTAAAACATTAAAACTTACCAGACCAATTTTTTGCTCTTGAGCAAATAGAATAGATGAAAATAAAAAAGTGATGATTAATATATACAATTTTTTAGCTAAGAATTTCATAACCCCTTCCAATTATTTAAAATGATTGACCAATTGAGAATTGAAATCTTTCAATTTCATCTCTGTAAAACCTTTCACTTCCCTCGTAATGATTTAAAGGATAAGCATAACTAAATCTAAATAGACCCATCGGAGCCAACCACTGAACGGCAACACCAACAGACTTCTTGAGATCACTGAAAGTTGTATTATACTCTACTGGATCACCTAACTTGTCAAAAAAAACTACCTCACCAGTATTAAAAACATTCCCAATGTCATAAAAAAGACTGGCTCTTATATTTTTTGCGTATTTATCAGGAAGAGGAAATAACAACTCTAATTGGCTGGCTATAAGAACGTTACCCCCGTATGGTCTTCCTCTTGAGTCCTTTGGACCCAGCCAAGATTCTTTAAATCCTCTTGTTGATTTTGGGCCTCCACTATGGAATTGCTTGAATGGAGGAAGAGCGGTGGTATGCCCCAGAGCCTCACCATAACCAAGTTGTGTATTCCATAATCCAACCCAATTACCAAATAAAGGTTGATAACGCGTAAGATTGTATCTTAAGGTCCAATATTCAACCTCACTTCCAGGTACTGTGTATGTGGCAAATAATTGTTGCCTTGTTCCTCGATCAGGAAATATTGTTCTGTTTCTACTATCAAAGATCCAACCAGCAAGAATTTCAAAATTTGCAAATTTTGTCCCTGTAAAACCACTGCCAGCTTCATAAGGATCACCATTATTACTGACCCAGTCGATTGCTTGAGAAGTACTATAAATGGATGAAAGCATCTCAACACTGGATAAATTTAACCCAAGACTTACCGTTTGATATTCCCCAAGAGGGTATCCATAATCAATTGTTGCTCCACCACTTGTTGTCGAAAGGGCTGAAGCAGCAGACGTAAACTGCTTATAATCTCGGTAGTTAACAGATACGGTTCTTCTAATTCCGTTCATTGTTGTGTAATAATCTGTGTGAGACATTGTAGCCTGCTTCATATACTTACTTGAGTTAAGATTGATCGCAACACGCTCGCCTGTCCCCAAGAAATTTGTATGGGTTACACTGCCATTTATATTAAGTTTAAAAAAATCAGAATATCCAATACCGCCACTAAATTGACCTGGCATTCTATACTTGAGATCAAAATCAACATCAACCATATCAGGACTGCCCTGAACAGGGTTATTCTCAACTTCTACTTCCTCAATAAATGGTAATCTTTGAAGTCTAATCTTAGATCTATCTATAAGTGTATTAGATACTACAGAACCTTCTGTTTGTCGCACTTCTCTCCTAAATACCTCATCATCAACCTCTGAAATCCCATTGAAATTAATTCTTCTGACATAGACACGCTCTCCAGGATTNATGTAAAAAGTTACCGCGACTTCGTTATCTTCATAGTCCAATTCTGGAACAGGCTCAATTTCCGCATTAGCATAACCATCTTCACCTAACCTAAACTTCATCATTTCGGCTGAAGATGTTAGAGATTGGAGATTAAACATATCTCCTGATTTGGCAAAGATTAATGCTTCTAATTCTTCACTGGGTACTACATTATTTCCGACTAATTTTATATTCGAAATATTATATCTTGTTCCTTCATGAACATTGATGGTTACAAACATATCCTTTTTATTCGGTGAAATTGCGATTTGACTTGATTCTACTCTGAAATCTGCATACCCACGATCCATATAAAAAGAACGAATTTTTTCCAGATCACCAGTCAATGCTTCCTTAGAATATCTATCATCTTGTCTGAGCCAAGATAGCCAATTGGCTGTATCNAACTCAAAGCCTTCTCGAATTTCACTCTCTGGGTAACTGTAATTTCCTATTATATTCACTTGACGAATTCTCGCTCTATCACCTTCTTTCACATCAATACTCAAGCGCACTGTATTATTTGGGGTCTCCTGCACATCGGTTTTGATTTGTATGCCATATTTTCCTCTGTCGTAGTATTGCTCTCTCAGAAATGAAGCTANCTTATCCANTACAGAACGATCAAATGTTCTTCCTCTTGTCATGCCTATATTTCTGAGCGANACCATTAGATCTTCAGTTTTGATATCTTTGTTTCCCTCTATTGAAAATGATTCAATTGAAGGTCTCTCTTTAATAACAATAACAAGTGTGTTACCATCACGTTTGATCTCAATATCATCGAATAATCCCTCGCGATACAGAGATTTTATTGATTCCTGAATTTTATTTTCATCTATTGAGTCTCCAACATTAATAGGTAAGTAATTGAAGACGGTACCCTCAGAAATTCTTCTGAGGCCTTCCACCCTCATGTCTTTAACTATAAACTGATCAGCCATTGCAGTTTGCATAAGCAATAGCACTGAGAATATTTTAAGAAGATTGAAATTTTTCATTATTTTTTTAACACTTAAGTTCTTAGATTTACTTTTAACCAAATATGTCATTATAGAACGCGATACTCATCAATATGAGTATAGACATTATACCAAATTGCTTAGTGATAAGCTCAAATCTTGGAGATAATGGCGACCCTTTTAGCGTTTCGATAGTAAATTGAACAATCTGGCCTCCGTCAAGCATTGGTATTGGAAATAAATTAATTACTCCCAAGCTTATACTTATAAGAGCTAAAAATTTTAGAAATTGGTTTAAACCTGCGCTCGCAGACACACCAGCGTATTTTGCAATACTGAATGGACCACTTATATTCTTTGTTGAAACTTCTCCACTTATCATTTTAGTAAGCATAGAGATTGTGAAGGTCGTTGTTGACCAAGTTTGATATATTGATTTTCTGAATGCTTCATCAAAATTTGATTTATCAAGAAACCAATAATCATCTATGTTATTTGAGAAGCCAACACCGAGAAAACCATTGACATTTTTTCCGTCTTTTTTACTTCCCAGCGTAATAGTTCTTTTTAATACTAATTCATTTCTCAAAAATTCGATTTGCACCTCTTCATCCGGCCTCTTCGCAACAATATCTCTTATCTCTGCAAAAGCATTTATTTCATTACTATCAATTGAGATAATTGTATCTCCAGTTTTTAATCCGTTGAGATCAGCAGGACTATTCTCAAGAATTTCTCCAACAATTGGAGGAGGCTGCCACGGGTAAAAGCCAAGCCCACTGAAAAGCTTGCCAGGCTCGGTAAGATCAGTTTTATCATCATTTATTGAGAAATTGATTAATCTCTGACCAGTGTTTTTATTTTTAACTTTTAAGCTGAAATCTTGTTTATTTACTACAGAACTCATAATTGAAGTTATTACAGTATCCCAATCAGAGGTAATGTTACCGTTAATTGAGATAATTTCATCTTCATAAAATAATCCTGCATTAGAAGCGTGAGAGCCATCTATAACTTCACCAACTATTGGCTTCATGGTCATAACACCATTAGAAAAAAGAAAAAAATAGGCTAAAACCGCAAAGATAAAATTAAACAGCGGTCCAGCAAATAATATTGATATTTTTGAAAATAGTGGCTGATGGTCAAATGATCTTTTTATTTCCTGAGGCTGAACCTCATCATTCCTACTATCCAAAAACTGAACATAACCACCCAAAGGAATAGTGGATAGTCGATATTCAGTTTTATCACCCTTTTTTGATTTATATTTGTAAATCGGTCTACCAAAGCCTACTGAAAAACACAAAACCTTAACGCCAAATAATTTTCCAACTATATAATGACCATACTCATGAACAGTCACTAATATTCCAATCACGGCCAGAAACGATAATAGATTAAAGATTAAGGGATCAATTGTGGTCATAATAAAAATTTGATAATTGAATAGCTCATAAAGTTAGATATGTAGTACAAATGATGGCAAATAAAGGAGCACTGGGCAAAATGCTATCAACCCTATCAAGAAAACCTCCGTGCCCTGGTAATATTGTGCCTGTGTCATCTTTACTAGAACTTCTCTTAAAAACACTCACAGTTAGATCTCCCAATACTGAATACAAACCCATACATAAAGAGGATAAAATTATAGGAATCTTATCAAAATTGTTGATTTCAGCAATTATGAATGCAGTTAAACTCATAGCAAACAAACCAAAAAATAAACCTTCCCAAGTTTTCTTTGGGCTAATAACCATAGCTAGTTTTGATTTTCCAAATCTTTTCCCTCCAAAGTAAGATCCTATATCCATCATCCATATTAGTGAAAGATAGATTAAAAAATAATTAACTGAATACTGAAATATCCAATCTATTGCTATGTATCCTGGAATAATAGAAAACAGGGAAAATAATACAGAAAATGGTCTGCTAATAGAAAATGGATAAGCTTGCAATAGTTTCAATGATAACAACCAGAATAGTAAAGAAAAATAGAAGATGAGTTTTTCATCAAATATTTCTTTTCCTATATACTGATATAAAGTAAAAACAATTAGCAAGNACGAAACAAATTTTATTTGGAACAATTTTTTTTCTTGAATTAAAGATGACCATTCCCATCCTACAATTAAAAACAAAATAACAATCATTGCTCTGAATATAACCTCAGNGACAAAGAACACTGCTGATAAAAGTATCAGTAACCCAATAATTCCTGTGATTATTCTATCCTTCAACATGATTTAAACGGATGATCCAAATCTTCTTTTTCTTTTAGAATAGAAANTAAGAGCATCTGAAAATTCCTTTTCATTGAATTCCGGCCAAAGACAATCGCAAAAGAATAATTCCGTATAAGCAATATTCCACAATAAAAAATTTGATATTCTTTTTTCACCGCCAGTTCTTATCAATAAATCAGGATCAGGTATATTTCCGAGTTGAAGATGCGATGAGAGGATATTTTCATCAATTTTTGATTCATCTAACTGGTTTTCTTTTACTCTAGAAACAATACCTTTAATTGCATTCAAGATATCCCACCTCGCACCATATGCAAGTGCCACATACAAATTAAGCCCAGTATTGTCTGACGTGATTTTTTCGGCATTCTCCATTTTATCTTGAAGTTTTTTTGAAAGATTTTCCCTATCTCCTATAAACCTTATGCTCACATTATTAGAATTCAGCTCATCTATCTCATTTTCTAATGTCTCAATGAATAAGCTCATCAATAATCTCACTTCTTTTGTGGGTCTACCCCAATTTTCTGTGCTAAATGCATAAAGTGTAAGATATTTTATCTTATTTGAGCCCGCTATCTTTACGATATTTTTTGCAGTTGAAGCGCCTTTCTTGTGACCATATCGTCTTGATTTTTTTTTATTGGACGCCCATCTGCCGTTACCATCCATTATGATAGCTATGTGATCAGGTTTTATATTCTTCATCGGATTAAAAGGCCAACTAAATTATCATTAGCTCATCTTCTTTTGATGCGATATTTTTATCGACTTCATCAACGTATCGATCCGTGAGCAACTGAATTTCACTCTGACCTTTTCTTTCATCATCCTCACCGATAATTTTTTCAGTTAAGAGCTCTTTTATGTCACTGAGCGAATCGCGTCTTATATTTCTTATAGAGATTTTTGATTGCTCACCTTCTTGCTTAACAATTTTTATAAGATCCCTCCTTCTCTCTTCAGTCAATGGTGGAAGAGGAATTCGAATGATCATTCCAGCCGTAGTCGGATTTAAACCAAGATCAGCTTTCATAATGGCTTTCTCAATTGGCTGAACCATATCCTTTTCCCATGGGGCAATTTTTAGTGTTCTTGAATCTTCAATACCGACATTCGCTATCTGATTAAGCGGAACAGCTGAACCATAATAGTCCACGGTTATTTGATCAAGCAACGAGGTGTTTGCTCGACCTGTTCGTATTTTTGTTAAATTTTTCTTTAATGATTCGATGCTTTTCTGCATACGTTTTTCGGATTCAATTTTTATATCATCTATCATTATAGTCTCCAGATAAACTTAATTTACAGAAGTACCAACATCTTCACTAGACATAGCTTGCACTAAAGAATTAGTTTCCATTAAATTAAAGACTCTTAATGGCAGATTATTATCTCTACACATAACTATGGCAGTGGCATCCATTACTTTTAATTTGTCAGAAAGAACCTTATCAAAAGATATCTTTTTGTATTTTTTCGCATTTTTATTTTTCTTAGGATCAGAATCAAAGATACCATCCACCATTGTTGCTTTTAGTAATACTTCTGCACCTATTTCAATTGCTCTTAGACTTGCCGCAGAGTCAGTAGTAAAAAAAGGGTTTCCCGTACCTGCAGCAAGTATGACAAATCTATCTTTCTCGAGATGCCTGACAGCTCTTCTTCTAATATAGTCTTCACAAACTTCGTGAATTTTGATAGCGGACATTACTCTTGCTTCAGAGCCCATAGATTCGAGTGCATCTTGAATTGCAAGAGCATTCATTACAGTCGCAAGCATGCCCATATAATCTCCGGTTACCCGATCCATCCCTGCCCCAGCTAATCCAGCACCTCTAAATATATTTCCGCCACCAATAACAACAGCAACTTCCACTCCTAAGTTTTTGACCTGAATCAACTCACT
>PBVS01000077.1 GCA_002728725.1 Woeseiaceae bacterium | reverse complement strand
CCCGATCAAGCATCTTATGAGATTGGTGCATGTATTGGTATTCCAATTATGACGGCCCACCGTTGTGTTTATTCAGATGGAAAAGTAGATGGAAAAAATATTCTAGTGACAGGTGGCGCAGGAAGAGTCGGTAATTATGCCATTCAATGGGCGAAGTTATCGGGCGCGAATGTGGTTGCGACAGCGAGCAATGATTTTGATAAAGAAGTATGTCTTTCTGCTGGGGCTGATCAGGTGGTCAATCATAGAGAGGAAGACTGGGGGTTAAAAGCAGTTGAGGTAAATAATGGATGTAAATTTGATCGGCTTGTTGATGTTGAGTTTGGACAAAATTTAGACAACTCTTTGATGGCCCTCAAAACAGGTGCGATCATTGCAACGTATTCATCCACAAAAGATTCCCAACCCCAATTGCCGTTCTTGAAAATGATGTACATGGATTTGACAGTGAGACTCGTCATCGTTTACGCGATGCCTGATCAAGCAAAAATGGACGCAATTTCGGATATTACTGATGCCCTTAAAAAAAATAAGTTAAGTCATAGAATAATGAAATCATTCAGTTTGAATGATATCGCAAGCTCGCATGAACTTATTGAAAGTGGTGCAACAAATGGATGTGTACTCATAAATATAGACTAGGGCTGACGATATGTTAGAGTTTTATTTTATTAACTATTCTTGGAAAAAATTATGAACATTGATTCNCCNTTAAGNGAGCTTGGNCCGATAGATAATAGTGANTTGAGTGATGCCATAATGTCTCTGGATGAGAGTGTATGGAAAGAAAACCTCACTAGGCAAGAGGAGTTCGAAGTCCACAGAGCAACCGAGTCNGTTGTAATGTATTTTGTTGATCTTGATCAATGGCCAAATGTCGAAGTAACAAAAGAATCAGGCTTTAAACATCTATCTAATGTTGCATTACCTCTAATGAACGACATTATATCCAGATGCTACCAACCGGGTGGCACCGTGATAAGGGCAATGGCTGCAAAATTATTGGCAGGAAAAAAAATTATAAAACACTGGGANAAGCATCCGTCATTTCATTGTGGTCATAGAATTCATGTGCCAATTACGACCAATCCCAGAGTAAGATTTATGATTGATGGTCAACCTTATCGCTTCAAGATTGGTGAGGCATACGAGATAAATAATCAACTNCATCATTCTGTCATGAATAANGGCAACGAAGACAGAATTACATTTATTTTTGACTATGTCCCCAAAGAAGAAATCGAAAAATTGTCTGCGCGGTCAGTCTAAAAGTGAACTTTATTTTTGAGCTTCAAATGATGCAATTGCCTCAGGAATATTGAGGACACTGTTTGATGCAATAACATGCGCACCCGAAACTCCTGGAAGTTTTGATAATGCAGTCAATTGCTCTGCGCACATTTTTATTCCCTCTTTTTCTGGATCTTTAGAATTTTCCAGGCGAGAGACTGCCTCAGCTGGAATGATAACATTGGGTCTATTTTCTCGGAGCCATTTNGCATCNTCCGCCGACTTAAGAATGGCTATACCCACAATGAGATGCATTTTTCTCAATAATTTTGTTGCAATGAGTCTTTCCATATAAATTTTCATAATTTCCATATCGAGACAGGTGTGTGTAATTACAAATTGCACGCCGGCTTCTACTTTTTCCGTGAGGTTTTTGGCTGGCCATCCTGATTTTGGGACGAAAGGTGTAACCACGCCTCCAATTAAAAAGTCATTATTTGTTGGGAGCTTTTCATCCATCTTAATTTTATTGGCTAAACTTATCAGAGCGTCTGCATTCATATCCATAATTGCTTTCGGTCGAGGTTCAACTTCCTTGGGTATTTTCTCACCTCTCGTCAACAAAAGATTTTTCATATCTAGGGAGGCGCAGCCCAACAACTCGCTTGTAAGTGAAATTCGATTTCGATTTCGGCAACTCAAATTAATAATAGGATCAATCCCATTTTCTTTGAGAATAATNCCTGCAGATAGTGTTGACATATGCAATTGCCCAGACTGATTGTCTGTCAATAAAATTGCATCCACATGATCTTTTAATAGTTCAGCTTGAATCTTGATTGCCTCTCTATCTGTATCGGGGCGAAGAAATATCTCAGAACTGATGGTAAAATCTTTGGTATCCAGTGATTGGCTAAAAATATTCAACTTTCTTATACTCGTCTTTATCGTATTGTCAGATTTTAACTGATAATAGAAATTGGAGCGAATAACTTGAAAAAAATTGATGAAAAAGAAGCTTTCAGGCAAGCCTTTGCATATTTAAAAAAGGGGGATGCGAGACAGTGTATTAACGTGTGTAAGAATGCCCTCATCCATTATCCTGAGAATATCAATCTATTGTGTTTAATTTCGCGTGCAAGCATGGCAGTAAGATTGTTTGAGGATGCACAAGGTTTTCTTAATGAAGCAACCAGATTGAATCCCAAGTCACCTATCGCAAGAGAGACATATGGCGATTTATTGTTGGTTCANGGGAAGGCTGAAGAGGCCATTAGAGAGTATTTGTTTGTCAAAGAATTGAATCCTGGGCAGCATGAAATTGATCGTAAAATTAATCATGCACGCGAAGTGAACAAAAAACTTTCCATGGAAATTTCTGAAGCACTNCAAAAAGTAGGCGACCAAAAGAAGGATGTGGTGAGAGATTCTTTTGAAGAAGAAATCAAAGAAGCTATTGATCACCAAGAATCAGGTCGAGGAGAGTTGGCTGAAGAAATTTACAGAAATATTCTAAAAAAAGATCCCAATCATATCGAAGCAGCTAGACTGCTCGCGGGCATTGCTATGGAGCACGAGAAATTCAAAGATGCTGAAATCTTTCTTCTGCGTGTAGTTAAAAATGCACCAAAATATCCGAGGGCATGGGCTGATCTTGTAAAAGCCCAGAGAGAGCAGGATAAGTTTGAGATAGCGCTCGAAAGCTCTGAAAAATTAATCTCATTGGATCCAAACATACCAGAATCATATATGGTTCGAGCCAGCGTAGAAGGAGAGGCGGGNATGCAGCATGAGGCAATTGAGAGCTACAAAAAAGCATTATCAATAAGCCCAGAAAAACCAGGCGCATTATGTAGCATGGCTCACCACCTCAAGACTATTGGAAAACAAGACGAAGCAATTTCTGTGTATCGTCAAGCTATTAAAATACAACCAGATCATACAGAGTCATATTGGAGTATGGCGAACCTTAAAACATTCAGTTTTGAAGACAGTGAAATTAAAGATATGGAGAATTTATTGAGTAACAAAGATCTTCCAGACATAGGAAGGATTCATCTTCATAATGCACTTGGTCTGGAATATGAATCACGAGGGCTTTATGACAAAGCATTTGAGAACTTAAGTAACTGCAACANCCTAAGAAGAAAATCCGAATCTTATGATCCAGTCGAGTACGAAACCATGATTGACAAGATAATCGAGATTCTTTCCGAAAAAAAATTAAAAAGAAAACCTGTAAAAGAGTCTGAAATAACACCTATTTTTATTGTGGGATTGCCGCGATCTGGTTCAACATTAATAGAACAAATTTTAGCAAGCCACAGCTGTATCGAGGGGACACACGAGCTCCATGAAATGTCTATGTCAATGCGACACGTCAGAGAAGCCTCCAATGCTAATCAACGATTTCCAGAAGCCTTGGAAACCTTTCGACCTAATGAATGGAAAATGCTTGGAGAAGAGTATTTAAAAACAACAGAAAAGTATCGAACAGATAAATTATTTTTTATTGATAAGAATCCAAACAACTTTACCTTTGTTGGCGCAATTAAGCTGGCCATCCCAAATGCAAAAATAATAAATGCAAAACGTCACCCACTGGACAGTTGCTTTGGGTCATTCAAACAACTTTTCGCGTCAGGTCAACCTTTCAGTTATGACCTAACTGAGTTAGGCGAGTACTACTTGGAGTATCTGCGAATCATGGAACATTGGCATAAGTCTTGCCCTGAATTTGTTTTGGATGTTAATTATGAGTCGGTCGTTTCTGATCTGGATTCTGAGGTTATGAGAATTCTTGAATTTTGTGATCTTCCTTTTGAAGAGAACTGTCTTCGTTTTTATGANACTGANCGAGCTGTAAAAACGGCGAGTTCTGAGCAAGTCAGGAAACCGATTTATTCAAGTTCTGTCAATCTCTGGCGCAACTATGAGCACAAATTATCGGATTTAATTGAAATATTGGAACCTGTTCTGAGAGAACTTCCTCAAGAAGATCAACCTAAATCATTTGTATCGCATTAGCCACACTTAAAAAATTTGCTATTGTAAAAAGTTATCAATCATATAAGTTNTTGATAAACATGAAAATATATTATTAATAAATTGATCCGAACAAATAAAGATAAAAACGATAAAAATACCAATGTTGTTTAAAAACAACAAAATATAAAAAAAATTAAATATTTCCTCAAAATATGAAACAAATAGTTGTAGTATTGGTTTAACTAATTTACATTTAAGTCATAAAAATTTAACGTTATGGCAATAATGCAATAACAAAAATACAAATCTTCACTGAAACCCGGGGGTTAAAGAATGGAAGTAAAGAAACTCAATAAAGCTCTAACGCCAGTTGCTGGTGCAATTGCTGCAGCATTAGCACCGTCTCATCAAGCATTGGCCCAAGACTTTGCACTAGAAGAAATCATTGTAACAGCGACTAAGCGACAACTGAGTGTTCAGGATATTCCTGCATCAGTTCAAGCGATAGGGCAAGAAGCACTAGCTANCATGGGTGCAGCAACACAAGAAGATTTCGCAAGATTCATGCCTGGAATCAACATCGTGTCATACGGTGCCACTTCCAGTACTGTTGTATTCAGGGGAGCTATTACTGGTTCCGGATATATTGCAGCTTCAACATCATCAGTTTACCTCGATGAGTTGGCACTGACCACAACAGGTTCACAACCAACAATTAGAATGGTTGATGTTGAACGTGTGGAAGCATTAGCAGGTCCTCAGGGAACACTTTATGGTTCAGACGCTCAGGCAGGTACTTTAAGAATAGTCACCAACAAGCCTAAGATGAATGAATTCGAAGCTATATTCGATGGTGAACTCGAAGGTGGAGGCGACAGTGACGCCAGCTACCGTGGCTCTCTAGTGTTTAACGTGCCAGTTGTAGAAGACAAAATGGCATTAAGAGTCGCCATGTACAGTGATAATGAGGGCGGTTACATAGATAACGTTCACGGTTACACTGCAGACATGAATGCCTTCTCAAAAGAAAAGTATGTTCAGAAGCACGGTACATTAGACAATGCGCATGCCGTTGAAGAGAATTGGAATGATGATGCTACAAACGGCTGGCGTGCCAAATTAAGATGGGATATGAACGACAGCTGGAGCATGACCTTCACAGGCATGATGCAGCACGTTAAAACAACTGGTGCTGGTAATGCATACAACCCATACGTGGGTGATCTCAAGACAGTCAAATTCATAGACGGTGAATACAAGCAGAAATTTAACGCTTACGACATACTCATCGAGGGTGATCTTGGGTTTGCTGATTTAGTAGCTTCAACAAACTACTACAAATACAGATCAAAAGACTTCAGTGACATTACGGACTATGCTCATTACTGGTCACATAATTACTGTTTTGATTCTTATTATGACGCGGCCACTTATTCGGCTAGCATGCCCTATTACTTCACTAACCCAGCGACAGGATATCTTACGCTCTACCCAAGATACTGCCAGGGTGTGAATCAAGATTCGGACTTCTATTCAAGTTACCAAGGTACGTCGGGCGTTAAAAAAGTATCNCAAGAGATTCGTTTGCAGAGTCAAGGTGACCGATTAGATTGGATTGTTGGACTTTATCTTGAAGACACTGTGGATATGTGGACAGCGCCTTTTGCTGTGCCAGTAGATGGTATTAGTCCTAAGAGTTTATTCCAAGATTCCTTCTCAGCTAAGTACTACAAGTTTGTTCAAGGAGATAATTTCCCAACACAAGCAACTTCAAGTTGGTACTCGGATCAAAGAACTCTATGGGATCAAACAGCATTGTTTGGCGAGCTCGCATTTAGGTTCACTGACGATCTAACGCTTACACTGGGAATGAGAAATTATAAGCGTGACAACAGCAGTGCTTACTATGTTGATCACCCAGGTTCTAATTACTCTCTGGGTGATTATGTTAAAGGTTATCCTTCATCTTCAGATAGAGCATATCGTCTTGCTAACAATGGACTTCCTCCAGCAAGAGCAGGTTCGGATAGCGTGACAATTCCTAAGATAAGTTTAAAATATAATCTAAACGACGACACCATGGCTTACGCACTTTTCACTCGCGGTAAGCGTCCTGGAGGTGTAAACCGAAGTCGAGGTGAGCCTTTCTTCCCGAATGCATATGGTCCAGATATCATGGACAACCACGAAGCTGGAATTCGTTCAACATTTGGTGATGGAAGAGGTCGTTTTAACTTGACTGCTTACCACATGAAGTGGGATGAGTATCAGTTAGAGCAAGTTGACCCATCAAACACACCTTGCGATGCTAACGGAGCNGTGGCAAAAATCACTGGTCTCGCACCGGATGCATCTGTTAAGACAGCAGGGGTTTGTGGTCAGCCATGGCAAAACTTGGTGGCTAACACAGGACAAGCGCATATTACGGGTGTGAATATAGATGTTGAGTACGCATTAACTGAAAATCTCACATTCGGTCTAAATTATGAAAACATGGAAGCCATGACGGACAGTAATCACGACTTGAACGGTACACCGGATTCATTTGAGATTACAAAAGACATGCGTTTACCGCTGGTTCCCGAAAACAAGGGTTCGCTCTGGGCTACATGGAGCACACCAGCAAACATAATGGGAGCACAGTATAAGTATGTTCGTTTCCAAGCATCTACACAGGGCGGAATCATCAACAAGCTTGAACAAGATTCGCTTAACAGTAGTGCAAATCCTCAACACAGAGTTCCTGGTTATAAAATCATGGATATTAGAGCAGGTCTACAAGGTGAGGATTGGGAAATCGCGGCATACATCAATAACTTAACTGACGAGCGAGCTCAATATACATGGTCAACTGGTGACTTCGGTTGGGCGCAAGCATCCTCAAAACCAGGAGGCAGAGCGCACACGATCGATGTATATACAAACAGACCTCGTGAAATTGGTATCCGTTACATGAAGAGATGGGGTGAGTAGTAAAAAAACTGTCTCGAAGCAACATAAAGAAACCGGGCTTTGCCCGGTTTTTTTATGTTTTAATCAAATGGCCAGATTTCAAGACCATGGATGGCGTTTCTTATGTCCATGGACAAGTTGACNGATCCAACCATTTGCTTTGAATCAATATCATAAAGCGAAATTGTTGATGGTGAGGAGCCCACAACTGCAAATCGATCATCTATTGTGCATAAACCTCTCGCAAATCCTTGGCGCGCTATCTTTGAATCATCAATTCCAGCAAACTCAATATCACTCTCTTTGTAAGTGATTATTTTGAAGGCAATTTCCTCTCCTTCTCTGGGAACATAACGCAAACAGTCNGAAGCTGTATCATTAAATATAATTCCATTTTTCCAGTATTTAGGATTGTGCGTGCCTAATGGCAATTCACAAACTTTACTGACTTTATTGTCTGCCCCTATGTGCAATAGTCCAGCGGTTTTTAGACCGCTTAAGAAAATACCATTTTCATTTACATCAACCATATTAATGTGAAAATCATTGACAGGGCGAGGACCTATCGACTTTCTTGGGTCAAAGAGACCTCCCGTCCACTGATCGTATTCTTTTCTTAGTTGAAAACCCCAGTCAAATCTTTTTGTTTCCAAATTGAAAGACAGTAGGCTATCAAAGCCAGTCGATGTGAGGAAAATTCTTTTTTCAATTCTGCATATTTCATGAGCGTGTTTTAAGTATCGATTTTTGAATGAATTATTAGATTCAAAACTCTTGTTGTAGCAGAATAATTCATCGCTTGCCGCAATGTATATGTCTTCATCATGAAAGCAAATCCCTCGCAATCCTCGATCAGCACCTCTTCCTTCAAAGTCAATATCACTGGTGTTCCAATCCACGTGTTGCTCAGCTTCTTTTTTGTCAAAGTCCACTGTGTAAATGCCCCCATGACTCTCGCCTTGGACGCTTCCTCTGACAACTGATGTGGCAATTAATTTAGGTAACTTGAATGTCATTTGGATACAATAGGGTAAATGATTTNTTAATAATGTTATTTATTATAATTGATTATAGAAAATATAATGACAACATTTGGAGATTATAGGGAGAGCATGGAAAAAATAAGAAGAGCAAAAGGTTTTTTGAGTTTCATAATGATTGTCACACTGATCTCATCCTGTTCTCAACAAAACAATGAATCAAANAAAAGCAGCTATGCTGATCTTGTTTTTCAAAATGGTTNAATTTACACAGTTGATGAAAATCGCTCATGGGCGGAAGCAATAGCCATTAAGGATGGCGTAATTACTTTTGTTGGAAATAATAATGATTCTGAGGATTTCATAGGGCCAGATACTACAACAGTTAATCTAAAACAGAGAATGGTGCTGCCCGGGATGCATGATGTTCATATTCATCCAATTTCGGGAGGNGTGCTATCGGCCAGTTGTGATTTNAATGGNCTATCGACAATNGCNCAATATCGNAGTGCAATATCAAATTATGCCAATGCCAATCCAGATGTTGAATGGATCTTGGGTGGAGGATGGGCAATGTCCGTCTTTGGTGCTGGAGGAAAGCCTAGCCGAAAGATTATCGACGAATTAATACCAGATCGACCTGTTTATTTGAGATCAACCGATGGCCATTCTGGGTGGGCCAATTCCGTCGCTCTTGAGATGGCTGGTTTAACAAAAGACACTCCCGATCCCATCGATGGAATTATTGATAGGGATCCAGAGACAGGTGAACTCATTGGAAGTCTTCAGGAAGGCGCTATGAATCTGGTCCAACGTGTTATTCCTCCAACTACAATTGAGTCTAAAATCGCCGGTTTGAAGTACAGTATTAAGATGCTCAATGGTTACGGTATTACCTCTATACAAGATGCGATAGTCAGGGAAAACGATTTAAAAACATATCAAAGTCTAGAGCAAAATAAACAATTAAGTCTCAGAGTTGTTGCTTCATTATGGTGGGAGCGTGATCAGGGTTTAGAGCAAATTCCACACTTAATCGAATTAAGAAAAAACTACAGCAGTGAGCTAGTGAGCCCCACAACTGTGAAAATTATGCAGGATGGATTGGTAGAAAATTATACAGCAGTTCTGGTTGATCATTATCACAATGTCCCAGGACCAACTAAAGGCATTCCGATGATTGAACCTGAATTCCTTAAAGAAGTGGTTACCGCTCTAGACGCATTGGGCTTTCAATTGCATTTTCATGCGCTTGGAGATGGAGCTGCAAGACAGAGTTTGGATGCTGTTGAGGAAGCCGTATATGAGAATGGTCAACTTGGAAATAGGCATCATATCTCACATCTACAATTAACTCATCCAGATGATTTTGATCGCTTTGCAGAGTTAGAGGTCGTTGCAAATTTTCAGCCACTTTGGGCGTATACAGGAGATTATCTTACAGAACTTGCCGCGCCATTTATAGGAGAAGAAAGACTTAAGTGGTCATACGCAATAAAAAGCCTGCAAGATGCAGGTGCTTTAATCGCCTTCGGCAGTGATTGGAGTGTAACATCAGCTAATCCATTTCATCAGATAGAAACAGCTATTACCCGACAAAGTGCTTCTGAAATTACGGCACTTGAAAATAAACCTGTTGATTCGGAGCAAGATGTTCCTCTTAATATCGAACAAAGCATCGATCTAAAGACAGCAATTGATGCCTTTACGATAAATGCTGCATTTGTTAATAAATCAGAGAATCTAACAGGATCCATTGAGGTTGGTAAGTATGCTGATTTGGCTGTCCTTGATCAGAATCTCTTTGAAATTGAAAGTGCTGAAATCTCTGAAACCAATGTACTATTAACCCTTTTTGACGGAAATGTTGTGCATGGAGATATCTCTCAATTATGAGAAGTTTTTCCCTAATAATTCATTTGTTGTTGATCCTGTTATTTTCTTCCAGAGCAAATGGGGAAGCACTCGATGAGAAAAGTTATGCCGCTCAAAAAAAAGCTGTTTTCTGTGGAAGTTTAATAGACGGTATTGATAATGATATCAAGAAGAATCAGTTAATCACCATCATTAATGACAAAATCGAGAGTGTTGGGCATTTTCAAAAAGGGGGCTTGCAAGATAATCGTCAAATATTGGATTTATCNGAGTATCATTGCCTACCTGGATTAATTGATACTCATACACACATCACAGAAAAAGCCGGGGATACAGCAGATTTAAGCGTCTATTTCACGATGACTGAAGAAGAAGTCATAGAAATATCAAATAAGAANGCGGAGACTACCTTGAATGCCGGATTTACCGCGGTGAGAAACGTGGGATCATACATAGCTTGGTCTGCATTGAATCTCCGTAATCGAATAAATAATGGTGAAGTGATTGGACCAAGAATTCAGCAAGCAGGTTTTTACCTCACAGTTCCTGGTGGTGGAGGCGATCTTTTGATTCCTGGTTTTCCTGAAGAGGATATTCCGCCGCACGTAAGATTGGGTGTTTCTAATAATGCCGAAGAGTTTAAAAATAACGCAAAAAAAGCCATTGATGGAGGAGCAGATTTTTTAAAGATATTGGCATCCGGTGCGGTGCTCGCTTTCGATGGTATTCCTGGTGCGCCTGAGATGACACCAGAGGAAATAGCCGCAGTGGTCTCTGCTGCCAAAGAAGCCGGAATCAAAGTCACCTCACATGCCCATGGCGCACAATCAATTAAGGATTCAATATTCGCTGGGGTAGACTCAATTGAGCATGCTTCCTTGGCCGATCAGGAGGCAATTGATCTGGCTGCAGAGCGAGGTGTTGTCTTTTCAATGGATGTATACAATGGTAGCCATGCTAAAGCGGTCGGAGAAGAGCAAGGCTGGCCAGAAGAGTTCATGAGAAAAATGAATGAAACAACAGATGCACAGCGGCAAGTTTTCAGAAAAGCAGTCAAGGCAGGTGTTCCAATTACTTTTGGAACAGATGCAGCAGTCTATCCTCATGGCGAGAATGCAAAACAATTTTCTATTATGATTGAGTTTGGTATGACACCAATGCAAGCGATTAAGTCGGCCACATCGGNAGCTGCTAAATACATGGGTTGGGGAGACGAAATTGGTTCGATCAAAAAAGATTACTACGCTGATATTATTGCGACAAAAAAAAATCCTCTCGANAATATANCTGTTTTNGAGAATATTGATTTTGTTATGAAGGGNGGAGAGGTTATAAAAAATGTTAACTAGANCCTAGAAACCTTATGACCATAAAAGCACCAGTAAAAAATTATCGACTNAGAAAGNTCAGTAANAAAATTAAGNNANTANTTTTTAGTGAAGCNCTTCANGTCTATCTCTTGGCCAGAAAGTGGNATAAAAAAGATTTNTCTCCAATCAATTCANANNATAATGAGATTGTTTCTCATGAAGNNAGTCTCTTCTCTCAAAATGGNGAAGATGGGATTATTCGAAAAATATTTTCTGAAATCGGGTTCTCAAATAAATATTTTGTCGAATTTGGATTTGGAGCTCATCAATGCAACTCATTAAGATTGATTTTGCATGAGAATTTCAGAGGTTTATTGATGGACGGTTCAATGGAGCAATGCAGNTTATTCAATCTTACATGCAAAAAGAGGGGAACTGATGGGGTGAGAGCAGTCAATGCTTTCTTAAATAAGGGCAACCTAGAATCCATTATCAAAAAAAATAATATTCCTCCAGAAATTGATTTTCTTTCTATTGATGTTGATGGAAATGACTTTTGGTTATGGGAATGTCTGAATTGC
>PBVS01000076.1 GCA_002728725.1 Woeseiaceae bacterium | reverse complement strand
TGGGTCGATTAATTGGAATTGTATTTTTTGTTCCTATGCTTTATTTCATGATCAAAGGTTATATACAAAGATACGAAATACCAAAGTATTTATTGATGTTGGTTCTAGGAGGCATGCAAGGTTTATTGGGATGGTATATGGTTCAGAGCGGTCTCGTGAATAATCCAGCTGTCAGTCAGTATCGTTTGACCGCCCATCTTTCATCGGCTTTTTTGATTTACGGTTTTATGTTTTGGGTCGCTCTATCTCTTTTGTATCCAGATAAAAATAAATCAAACAATTGGTCAAAATATACTTTAAGTTTGACGGCTCTAATTATTGTAACGATTATCTCAGGTGGTTTCGTTGCTGGCTTGAAGGCTGGCAAAGTGTTCAATACATACCCTATGATGGGAAGTTATTGGGTGCCGCCAGGTATTTTTTCTCTTGAGCCATTATGGATTAACTTCTTTGAAAACATTATTACTGTTCAACTGGTTCATAGAATACTCACAGCAATCACATTTGTCTCGATTATTCTGTATTGGATTAAAATTAAAAAAACAGATATCTCAAAAAGAGTACAAAAGGGGACGAATGCTCTTCTTCACACAGCATCATTACAATTTGTTCTAGGTATTGCTACTCTGATCTTTTATGTTCCGATATCTCTGGCAGCAGCTCACCAAGCCACCGCTCTTCTTCTCTTAACGGTGGCTTTATATCTGTGTCACGCTCATGTTAGAGGTCAATGAGAATTTAGATACAGAACAACTGTTTTTGGGTATTAGTAGATATCAAAAAGATTATCCTCTTTAAGCTGTTTTTCCTCATCTCAATAAATCAGTAATTTCTTTGTCATTTTTAAGTGAACCTGAAGCATGTTCGATCGCGTCAGGATC
Source organism: Woeseiaceae bacterium (assembly GCA_002728725.1). Lineage (GTDB taxonomy): Bacteria > Pseudomonadota > Gammaproteobacteria > Steroidobacterales > Woeseiaceae > SP4260. The sequence continues at coordinate 5,202 of PBVS01000076.1, read as the reverse complement.
ACTTTTTATTGCAACTAAAACCACTTCTTTATCGGCTTTGAGTTCATCGGTAGCGAATTGAAGTGCCCAGCCTTTACTCTTAACCGCTGCCATGACCACCTCTTTATCGGCTTTGAGTTCATCAGAGGCATAATCAAGTGTATCGCCATTAGTCTGAACCGCTGCCATGACCACCTCTTTATCGGCTTTGAGTTCGTCAGAGGCATAATCAAGTGTATCGTTAGGCCTTGACTCCACCCCATTAGTCTGAACCGCTGCCATCACCACTTCTTTATCGTCTTTGAGTTCATCGGCAGCGTATTGAAGTGCTTCTCCATCATTATTCACTGCCGCCATCACCACTTCTTTGTCGGCTTTGAGTTCATCAGCAGCGAATTGAAGTGCATCTCCATCATTATTCACTGCCGCCATCACCACTTCTTTATCGTCTTTGAGTTCGTCCGAGGCATATTGAAGTGCATAACCAGAATTATTCAATGCCGCCATCACCACTTCTTTATCATTCTTAAATTCTTCCTCAACATCTTTTAAGTCATAACCGTTGTTTGCAACTTTTTTCAAGGCTTTTTCTTTGGCTGAACTAACATCTTTTCCTGATAAGCAATCTGAAAAATAATGATTCTGCCAATAGTATCTATGAACATCAGCTCCATCATCAGCCACTTCAAAAACAGCTACATTAAAATAAGAGTTCTTTAGGTCTGCTTTTTTTGCTGATTCTGAAAGGACCTTTTCATCACAAACTTTCAAATAATTTTTAAAACTTACTCTTACATCCTCCTCGACCTCAGAAAAATCAACAGAACCGTTCATTACCACATCTTCAAGAAGGCTAATGTTGCAATTTACACAGAAGTCGTCACCACTTTTTTGGCTCAACTGATTTCCTTTTGAATCTTTTATGTTGATGTACCAACTAAAATAACCACTAGTTCCCTCGTATGCCTCATTTGGTGGGTTTTCCATAAAATCAATTAGTGCCCCATCTAATGCTTTTATTATTAATTCTTTAATATTTTTCATAAGGCTCGTTTTTTAAACTAGATGTCTGTCTTTATCAAACATTATCTAATGCCTTGCTCAGTGCATCGATAAGATCTTGACCATCCTCCAAACCGACAGACAGTCTTACAAGACCATCAATTATTCCCACTCTTTGTCTTTCAGCTTCATCAACATCAGCATGTGTCATTGTCACGGGATGTGTTATCAGAGATTCGACAGAACCCAAATTTTCAGCAAGAGTCCATAATTCAATTGAGTCCATCAATTTCTTTCCTGCTACTAAACCTCCCTCGACCTCAAACCAGAGCATCGCTCCAAAACCTGAGGATTGACTTTTTGCGAGCTCATGCTGAGAAAAAGATTCCAAACCTGGATACGCAACTTGTTTGACTTTTGGATGACTTTCTAGGAAACGAGCGATTGCCATCGCATTGGCGGATTGTGCTTCCATTCTTACAGATAGAGTTTTACATCCCTGAAGTGTCAACCAAGCGACCATTGGAGACATTATTGAACCTGTGCTGTTTTGAATAAATCTTAGCTTCTCGTCAAGTTCTTTTGTTTTAGCAACAACCACGCCACCCACTGTAGCATTATGCCCATCAAAATATTTTGTAGTACTGTGCAATGATAGATCAGCACCTAACTCAATTGCTCTCTGAAAACATGGTGTGATCAGTGTATTGTCAACAACATGAACAGCGCCTGCTGATTTTGCTATTTCTGAAATAGCNGCNATATCAGAAATTTTCATTGTCGGGTTGGCTGGNGTCTCAGTCAGAAATAATTTNGTNTTGTCTTTNACATGTGATTTCACATCATCAGGATTGGATGTGTCTGCAAATGANAATTCGATGCCCAATCTNCTTANNACCTTTGTGCAGAGTCTGTAAGTACCGCCATATGCNACATCAGAAATAATTGCATGATCNCCAGCACTGAGAAAAGCAAGCATGGTGCAGTGAACAGCTGACATCCCTGTTCCATAGCAAGTTGCATCAGCCCCACCTTCAAGTTCAGCTAATTTATTTTCTAATGCCTTTACCGTTGGATTGCCTGATCTCGAATATGAGTAACCTTTTGCCAGGTAACTATCAACAGAGTCTTGAACAAAAGTTGTTGACTGGTATATCGGTGTCAATATCGCTCCTGTTGTTTTGTCTGGAACAACACCGGCATGAATTTGCTTGCTTCTGAATTTCATAAAACACTCCTGATTAAAGCACTAAAATTTTGNAATGATAATGATACACGGTTATTGAATTATTCAAAATAAGAACCTGTTTTTTTACAAAAAAATTAACAATTCGGTTTATTTCTCATAAATTCATAACTAGTTCGACCACCGGGATAACGGTATGTATAAATTTTTTCATCACCTTTGAAAAGGCAATGAACTTTAATTTCATTTTTAGATATGTGTTTTTCACCCACTATTTTTAATTCATCGCCTATCTCAATGTTACTTCCATCGAATCCGAATCTACGATTTCTTGATGGCGGAGCAAGCAATAGATTCCATTCTTTACCTGATTTGTCTTCAGCCAGGAGCTGATCATGTGGATTTCTTAATCTTAGATCGATAATTTTCATANTTTCTTCGATATTGTCTCTGTAATAAGACCAACCGTGATGAGAAAATGAGCTCAANGGTAATATTAGGANTAAAATTGCTAGAGAAAATACCAANAAACGATCGANNAGCATCATTAATTANTCCTNTCAAGATTAATGGTTACGGATGCTGGTTCATTAGACAAGCCATAATAACTGAGTACAAAAGTATCACTTTTGTATGCTGGTCCTCTGGGTGAATTGGGATGAATTTGTCTAATTATTCCTATATTTCCAAGAGATAGGAGATCACCAGCTTTCAGCTCTATATTAGACGAAATTAAATGATCACGAAGCCATCTAACAACCTTTATTGGTTCATACCAGCCACTAATCTCTCCCTTTTGTATTAGCTCATTATTTTCATTGTGAACGGCAAAGCTGAAATTATTCAGCTTTTCGAGCCAATCAACATTATTGTTGAGTAAAACCGGATCGCCGACAAATGAAAAACGGCTTCCCATATTGGATACAACCGTTCCATAGATTGATCTGGTTCCTGGTTCATAGTAAGGATCAGGTATTTCTGCGAAGGGAATAATTGCATCCAATCCCTTGAGAATTTCATAATCACTTTGAGCTGAATTTATTGATTTGTCTCTTACCCTAAAAGCAAAATCAGCTTCCAGAAAACCTTTGACTGTGGAGTCNANTGTTACACTAGANTTACTTTTTAATATCATGCCCTCAAGAATCAGCCCTCGTATTCCTTCAGGGGGAAATGTNGGAAAGCTTGGNCCAACATTGTGTCCCCCAGTTTTATAACCAACAACCTCTCCCATTTTTTCACCTAAATATTCGGCCATTTCCCCCTGCCAAAAATAAGCTTCTTCTAGGGTAATATTTTGATATGAGAAACCACGCATAGGCNTGAATGAAATAAAATCATTTGCAATACTCTTAATTTCTTCATCGATGTANTCATGATTATCATTCAGTTCATCTGAAATAANGATGTTCGAGAATAAGATANANAAAGAAAACCAAAATATCCTGCAATGTTGTTTAAAACGATCCATTTGTAATTATTAGACTCCGCTGGAAACGATATTTATAAACTTCTTATGTTTAATAACAAAAAATAACCCATATATTTATAAAGATAAACAATTTAGAATAGTAAAAGANATTTATAATTATTACTGCCGAACAAATATTATGCTGTTTAATCGAAAACAACTTTCTGTCTTATTAATATTTTTATATTTTAGCTCTATCNGTCAGGCTCACCATTCCTTTGCGGTTGAATTTACAGCTGAAAAAAAAGTCGCTATAAAGGGCACCGTTACCGAGATCTGGTTTCGTAATCCTCATGTCCGATATTACGTTGAATTTGTTAATCAACAAGGNAAAAAAGAAAGCTGGGANGTCAGGACAAGCAGTCCCTCCCTACTAGTGAGGAAAGGCTGGACAAAAGAAACTATCAAAGTAGGTGACGAAATAAGTATATTTGGTCACCCAGGGAGAGATGGAAGGAAATTATTGTCTGTTATCTCAATCAAACTGCCAGATGGATCCAGCTTGGGCCAGAAATATCCGGATTAGAAAAAACCACTCATTGAACTGAAGATGAATATAACAAATATAAATATATTACGAACNGCATTAGGAGTNCTTTTTTTTGCAGTGANCTCATCGTTTCCTGTTATGGGTCAGAATATAGAAGGNTCATGGATGCTGGAGCTTAACGGGTCAAAANAAGAAATAGATAATTCAATAACAATTGGTGCNCCCTCTGATAACGAAGCAGCGATAATTGGTGAATTGATCTTANNAAAAGAAGAAAAAGNATGGCAGGCTCATGTTGAAGGNGGNCCTGTTGAGGTAGATATTAATGAANGCGAGATTGAAATACTTATTGATAGCAGGGATCTTGCTGGATTTGTCTTCTTTAGAAGATTAAACGGTGAGATATCAGGAAATATGATGAGTGGAACATTCACCATAGAAGGTGCAACAGAAAATCCTGAGCATGGAGGTTATTGGGTTGCTACCCGAAAAAAAGAAAAAAATGAAAAATTANCACCTAATCCNCAAAACTTATCTGGCATTTGGACGCCAGCCCCTGGGGTAGATTTTAGGAAATACTCTATGGATCTCACAGAAAAAGCTCANAATTGGCACAATGACTACATCGATCATTACGATCAACCTAATGTCAGATGTGTGTCTCCGGGAATTGTCGCTATTGTTGCTTGGGGAGCCTATCCTTTTGAAATCTTAAAAAGTGAAGAACGTTTAACTTTCTTGTATGAAGTGGACAGTGAAGTAAGACGTATCTTTATGAACGATAAACAACCACCTGATTATTATCCGCCATCGGCCATGGGTTTTTCCAATGGTTATTGGGAGGGAGATGAACTTGTAATTGAGACGCAGCTACTGGAGGGCAATGTTAGAGATTTCCGAGGAGAACCTATTTCAGAGGGCGCCAGAATGCATGAGCGATACTCAATAAGTAAGGATGGAAATACACTTGATGCTGTAATTACGTTACTGGATCCCGATAATTACAACCACCCTCCCATCAGAAGAAGAAAATGGGTTAAAAATTCCAATACTGAAATATACCCTTATGAATGC
>PBVS01000075.1 GCA_002728725.1 Woeseiaceae bacterium | reverse complement strand
CAGAGATGTTCAGCACTGAGAATACTCTATTTGCAAGAAGACATTGCTGATGAATTTATGGAAATGTTATTTGGAGCAATGGATGAATTAATGGTTTCAGACCCTTGGTTATTATCAACTGATATTGGTCCAGTTATTGATAAAAATGCAAAAGAAAGAATAAACACATACATCAAGGAGGCAGAGGATAAAAAATGCATTTTAAAAAAACTTAACTGTGATAATTCTGAACTATATGTTTCTCCAACTGTTGTCCGCATTGATGGAATTAAAGATATGGAAAAGGAAATNTTCGGGCCAGTCCTNCACATAGCAACGTTTAAAGCGTCTGAAATTGACAAAGTGATANATGATATAAANCANTCTGATTACGGNCTTACTTTTGGTTTGCANACTCGAATTGATGATCGTGTTGATAAAATAACNTCTCAANTAAACATAGGGAACTTNTATGTCAATAGGAATCAAATTGGAGCGATAGTAGGTTCTCAACCNTTCGGAGGTGAAGGACTATCAGGTACAGGTCCAAAAGCAGGTGGNCCAAACTATATNAANAGATTCACANTGAGCGAAAAAAATGAATGGGTAAAGCCAAATCCTGCTAATTCTGTTTCATTGGACATCGTACAAACCGCCATAAATAAACTAAATAATAATAAAAAAAGACTCAAGTCACATAAATTACCAGGACCTACAGGCGAGAGTAATGTTCTATCTTTTTACTCTCGCGGTGTAGTGTTATGTTTAGGGCCAACTTTTGATATGGCGCTATTGCAAGCACNAACTGCNAAGGAAAATGGATGCTCAACCTTGATTATAACTGAAGATGCAGAAGGAGAATCAACAATAAAAGGATCACTAAATCGNGCCGATCTTCAGTTCTTAAATGGATTTGATGCAGTGGTGGCTTGGAGTGACGAAGAAGATCAAAGAGATATTCTTAGAGGATTGGCTTCTAGGTCTGGTCCAATAATCCCATTGATCAATGATCTCAATTTTTCAGACAGATGTATCTTAGAGCGTCATTTATGCATTGATACTACGGCTGCAGGTGGAAATGCAGCCTTACTCATGAAGACTTCATGATTATCTTATAATTCTCTGGATCTCTTCTCAGCTGCAGACAGCGCGTCGCTGACTAAATCGTCTAAATTATTGTTATCCATAAACACAGAAAGCGCGGCAGCTGTCGTGCCGCCCTTGCTGGTCACACTATCTCTTAGTTTTTTTGGTGATCTGTCAGTCTCAATCAATGCTGCGGCACCTATTAGTGTATCTATTGATAGATTNATTGCATGTTCTTCTGAGAGTCCTGCTTTTATCCCCGCTTTTGCTATAGCCTCCACAAAAGCGAAGAAGTAAGCCGGTCCACTTCCCGATAAAGCCGTTGTTTTATGAATCAAATCTTCATCATCAACCCATCTAATTGGACCAGATCCTCGAAATAAATCCTCAAAAATTGCTTTTTGCTGGTCGTAAGAATCATTTTCAACGTATGCGACATTAACTGATCTTTTTACCAAGGCTGCTATATTTGGCATACATCTAATGACCGGTATTTCAATACCGAGACTCGATGCAATCCGCTTAGTTTCAACTCCAGCCATAATTGATATNACGCAGCATTTTGCACTTGAAAACACTGAAATATCTTGAGAAATTTCATTGAAAGTCTGAGGTTTGACTGCAAGGAGTATCGCATCAAAGCTACTTTGATCGGGAATATCAGCTTGAGAATTATAAATACTGCATCCNGATAAAATATTTTTATTGGTTTCGTTGATATGTGGATCTAAAACAGAGATATCTTCTGGGTTTCCACCAGATTCAATAAAACTTTTTATGATGGCAGNACCCATACTCCCTGCCCCAATTAACAATAATTTAATTTTCATATACAAAATAATAACATATACAAATCAGGCGGTATGTTATATTGAGTTTANGACATAGAGGATNAGAATGCTAAAAACACCAATAACGATATCATTTACAAAAGTTACCAANTTTCTCGGTATCATCGGAATCATTGGCTCACTGATATTTGTTGGTATGGAGCTCAGACAATCACATCGAATTGCTCTGGCTGCGCAGCAACAACAGCGAGCAGCATTGATTACCGAAGTTATTGGATCATTTTCAGAAGCCAATCCACCAATCAGCTTTCTAAATTTTTTAAACCAAAGTCTAGACTTGTCCAATGAAAATAATCGTGCCACAACAGAAACTTATATGTATAGAGTTTGGATGATCTATGAAAATGATTATCTTCAGCATAAACTCGGGCTTATGGATGAAGAAGTCTGGCAAGCAAAATTAACATCTATGCGAGCTATTTATGGTATGTGCCAATATAAGGATGTCACAAAATTTGCGTTATCTTATGCAAGTCAGGAATTAAAAAGACTTTTAGAGGAGTCTGGTGGCAATCCCTGTGGTATATAGCCGCTAAATAATTAATTAANTTAATTTAGAGTAAATCTTTACCCACAAAAAAAAGCGTACCTAAGAGACACAAGGCGAGAGGGACGAAACCCAACATAAAGCCAATTTCACGACTTGNCGGGTCTTTAAGATAAGCAGCTCGAAAAACAAATCTACCTACAAAAAAAAGCAATCCAAANGCTGCCGCAATATTTTGACTCACAAAATAACCAAAAAGCCACAAAGACGGAATAAAAATAACAATTTGCTCAATTGTGTTTTGATGNACTCGGTAATGTTTATCAAAGCTTTCATGACCGCTAACTGCTGGAGCTTTTATATTATATTTTCCNCTTGCTTTACCNACCTCATACCCAAAAAATAACACTTGTATCAAAATTAGTACGGTAATGATTGCCAGTAATTCCATATTTTCTTCCTCTAGTAAAAATAAAGTAACATTGATTCATGCAACTCTTTAATNTAATTGCTTATCTTCTACTTCATCGAGAAATACTTCAAGTATTCTTCGATAATCATCAGGTGCCCTGCTCANAGAAGCATGNGCAACATCCTTAATAANAATAAATTCAGAACCAGGGATCATTTTGTGAAACTTNGATATGGTTTCAGGGCGAGCCTCATCAAACTCGCCCGTTAGAAATAAAACTGGTATATCGATCTTATGCAGCTGATTGGATAGATCAAAATCAACTAGATTGCCAGTTGCATGAAATTCAGTTGGCCCCCACATATACTCATAAATAACTTGGTTCCATGGCGCACCATCACAATTTACTTTTTCTTTTGCTTCACCACGAGTTAGATGTCTGTCATAAAATACTCTGCTTGCATCACGATATTCATCAGAATCAGTTGTGTTTGCCATTTCATGAAAATTTAATGTGTCTTGAATATCCTGTGGGAGCTGGTTTCGAAGATAATTAGCATCCTCCATCCATAGTGGCGTGCTTAAGAGCGGGCTTGAGAATATAACCGAAGCAACTCCTGATGTACCTTTTTCTAGTAAATATGCTCCTGCAAGTGCGGCACCCCACGAATGACCGAGTAAATGAAATTGATCAAGACTTAGCTCTTGACGAATGACATGCAATTCTTCAATAAACCTATCCACTTCCCATAGGGATAAATCATCTGGACGTCCGGATCTGCCTGAACCCAGCTGATCATAACGAATAATGGGTCGTTGATCTCCGAGTGGCTCTAATAATGAATAGGTGCATGAAGTACTGCCAGGTCCGCCATGAAGGGTAAGTAATGGTAGCCCCTCTCCTGTACCACTAATTTTATACCAAACTGGTCCTCCGGGAACATTTACAAAACCTTGATTGGGTTTAATAGAATTAGAAGCAATAACCATTGTTGATAACAAAAGAAATGCTATTAAAAGTAACTTTTTCATATCAATCATAATCTAATATATGAGATGGTTTTTCAAATGGAAATAAATTGGTTGGATCCAGTTTAATAATAGCGTGATATGCTTTAATTCATAAAAAATTTAGGAGAGAACTGTGAATAAAGAAATATCAACTAGATGGGTCATTGCTACAAATATTGGTGTCTTAGTCGGATTAATTTCAGTTATTTTTCAACTAATAGAAGATCGAAATCTTCTCAGAGTAAGCCTTACGAATGACTATTACAGCTCATATATTCATGCTGACACTATATTTGCTGGTGAAAATTTACCGGCTGTTTTTGAGAAAGCACTTCTCGACCCAGAGAATTTGAGTATGTCAGAAATGAGAGTTATGGAAGCACAAACATTTTCACCTATAAATCGCTGGATCAATCTCTATAGAATGTCAGAGGCAGGTATCGTCGACGACACATTCTGGGAAACTCAGATTGACCTTGATGCCACTTTTTATCTCGGTACTCCATACGGAAGAGCTTACTGGGAAGTTTCAAGTCCTTTGTGGTCCTCTGATTTTCTCCCTGATGCAGTCAGACAAAGAATAGAAGAGCGTCTTTATGATGAAAAGTTCGAGCCAAATTCTAACTACACAAAAAATTATTATGAAGATATAAAAAATACCTTAATTAATAACTGAATTTCCTGAAACTAAAAATCTCATGAAATTATTATTACCATAAATAAGCCTTCACAAATGTTTATTAGTTGTGAGGTTTTCCTCATAAAAAAATACATCTCATTTATAAAATATATGTATTAATTATCGGTAATTAGGCAACTGCAATCGCGGAAATTGTCCATAATAAAATTGAGATTATAGCAATACCAAAAGCAGGTATAATTTGAGTCTTGACGTGATCCATTAGGTCGCAACCTGTTGTCGTAGCGCTAAGAATAGTTGTATCCGATATAGGTGAACATTGATCACCAAAGACCCCTCCATTAAGCACAGCAACAAAACAGATGGACATATAGAGCTCGTGATACGTTATGCCCTGAGATTGAGCAATAGCCCATGCGAGAGGCATTGCTAATGGATAAGCAATCCCATAAGTGCCCCAGCTGCTTCCGGTAGAGAAAGATATGACAGCAGTTATAATAAATAATGAACTAGGTAAAATATAGAAAGGCATCTTATCTCCTAAAAGGTCAATCAAGAAGACTCCACCTCCTGTCTCAGCACTAATGCCTCCCACCATAATTGCGAGCATCATTATTGTTACCGCAATGATAACCCCTTTCAATCCAGTTCCAATTCCATCAACGACCTGTTTTAAAGACATACCCTTTAATAAAGCTATCAAGACAGACACAATCAAAGCAGCACCAAAAGCCCAATTAACCTTTGGGGTTCCGAGCCAAAAAAAACTACCAACGGCAATAAAAATTAAAATTACGAGGGGAATGATAAATTCGATTACGTGTGATGAATATCCTTCTGGTGCATTACTAATATGCAACTCGGGTGAACTAATGGGAGTCGCATCAGGAGCATCTAATTCTCCTGTTTCCAATGCTCGCTTTCTTGCCTCTTGGAGGCCTTTACCAGCAAAATGATTAATATCAAGACTCAGTATAAGCACACCAAAAATAGTCAAAATAGAATAAAAACTAAATATTAAACTACTAAAGTAAAAATTTATTCTATCTAATTCACTATTGAGAAAAGTTACTCCTGGAATAAAAATTAAAGCTTGAACAAATAAAGGCCAAGCATTAAAAGCCAAGAGAGAGGCCACAGGGGCTCCAGTTGAATCAACTATATAGCTGGTCTCCTCATGACTAACTCGATTACGATCCGCTATAGATTTAATTGATACTCCTGCTAGGACAGTACTGACGGATCCGCCCTGAAAAAAAATAATACCTAATAACCAAGCAATAAACTTAGCGGATTTTGGACCTCTTACAAATTTTTTTGTAGTAAAGTTAGCAAAGGCTTGTGCAGCTCCAGTGCGAGACCAAATACCAAGTAGTCCGCCCAGTAACCAGAGGTACAAAAGAAGAATACTTGCTGAATTACTATCTGAAAGTACAGGAATAAATACATTATCGATAATATTAAAATTACCCAAGAGGAAAGCACCAACTACCACCCCACAAAAAAGAGAAGTAAGTGGTTCTCTGGTCATTAAACATAAGAAAACGGCGGTAAGTGCTGGTAAGAGGGACCAAAAACCATAATGCTTGCTCGCTCTTAATATCGAATATGATTTTTCATCATCTTCGGTAAATTCTAACACCCATTCTGACTCTGGTAATTGCTGGTTATCAAGCTCATCCAATGCGGCCTGCCTCAGTAGTGATTGACTATATGGAACCACTTCATCCAAAGATGCAATATTTTTTCCATCTAATGAGAAAATTTGCCCAGAATCATCTACAACAACCTGCATAGAAGTTTTTTGTTCTTGATATTCTGGAGGAACAAAAAAATGAATATATATCCCAATGGCTAGACTCAAAACCAGAGACCAAAGGGGGAGATTTATTTTTTGGAACACTTGTATTTGTAGATCATTTTTGATTTTAATTGTTCAAAATTTTTGAGAGCTCACTAACGAGTATGTCGCCAGCTTTTTCATTGACATTCAAACATGTAACGACGCGAACTCTTCTCTCACCAAAAGCCCCAACCAATATACCTTTTTTTTGAAGTTTCTCTACAATTTCCTTTGCTGTAGGTGCATCATGCTCTAAATCAAATATTATGATATTTGTTTCGACTGGTAACATTTTGATCACTTTAGGAATTTTTGCTATTCGCTCTCCGATTGAAGCAGCTAAATTATTATCTTTAGCTTGTTGCTCAATATGATTATCAAGAGCATAAAGACAGGTTGCTGCAAGCACTCCTGATTGTCGCATCGCACCTCCAAGCGCTTGCTTCTGACGCCAAGCTTTATCACAAAACTCGGACGTCCCAGCTAAAATCGCTCCACATGGAGCTCCCAATCCTTTTGAAAAATCTATCCAAACTGAATCAAAGTCACGTGCATATCGACTTGCTTTGATGTTTGTTTTAGCAACCGCATTAAGAAGTCTTGCGCCATCCATATGTGTAATAAGTCCGTGATCTCTTGCCACTTTAGTTACACTATCAATTTCATCAAGCGGCCAAATTGCTCCGCCACCAAGATTTGCTGTTTGTTCAACGAGTAACATCTTACTGATCGGCATATAGCGTGAATAAGGTCTAATGGCTCTTCTAACATCCTCGGCACTAAAAATTCCATTAACCCCATTTAGAGTTCTCAATATAACACCACTGAGTGCGGCTGGTGAGCCACATTCATAATTTAAAAGATGCGAAGTTTCATCACAAATGATTTCATTACCTGGTTCGCAGTGGACCTTAACCGCAACCTCATTACACATGGTTCCAGATATCATAAATATTGCCGCTTCTTTTCCTAAGAGTTTGGCAACTCTTTTCTCAAGTTTGGCGGTTGTAGGATCCTCACCCTTTTGTTCATCACCAAGAGGAGTCGATATAATCGATTCCAGCATTGCTTTCGTTGGAATTGACTTTGTATCACTATAAAAATCGTACATGTTTTACCCTCTGACCTTCTTAACGTTTGAAAAAATACTACAGTTTGTACTACATTTTTACTACATGTTTTTACGTGATTCTTTGAACCGTTAACTTAATTTTCTGTCAAGTTAATAAGTGCGGTCTCTTACTCAACATCCTTTGTGGGCGCTGCCGGCTTCAAGGTCACCGAGCGAAGCATGATCGGGTTCCAGAGTGACATTTGCGGATGCATCCCGATCGTGGATTCCCCTTCTGATAAAATCAATTGGCCGATGTGCTGGGTTTGAAAAGTCTGCTGTCCGCCAGTGGATTTTATGGTGAGAGGTTTTTGCCCGTCGTTCGCCATCAAAAGGAAACTGGCAGACTCCTCCGCGGCGACCTCTGCGTAAATATCGAATACACCAGGCTTATCGATCCTTACCAGCCAGTCCACGCGGCTTTGGAAATCTGTCCACCCGTCTAAGTAAAAATTAGAAATTTCGTCCTGCCTCAATTCCAGTCTGCCCCCATACCCGGGGTTATAGATATGGGCATCATCCATTGCCAGCTCTAGAACACCTTCCTCGTCTTGTTTTGGCAATATCCTCTCCACGTCGAGTTTTCCAGTGATTTTCAATACGATTACCGTGTCAATCTCATCAAGTGGCTTGTCCGGGAGCTCTAGTACCACACCTTCCTGTGTTTTATTGACTTGAATCTGTTGCTGGAAGTCCGCTAAAAAGTACGCGCCGCTTACCTCGCTGCGCAAACCGTCCACCTTGAGCAAGCCGTCCTCAGGCCAGTCAAATACATGCAAATAGAGCTCTGTCGCATTGGGGTATTCCTTCTTGGTGGCCCGCCCCCACGGCAGGCGAATAAAAGGGCTTGCGGTGGTGCCATA
>PBVS01000074.1 GCA_002728725.1 Woeseiaceae bacterium | reverse complement strand
GATATATCTTATTTTTTTTTATTTTTATTTTTCGAACGTCTGTTTTCTCTTATTCTTTCTTTAATATAGATATCAAAATCATCGTCCTCTAAAAATAATTTAACCATACTATCTCTAATCTTTTTTTCTTCTTTTGTTTCCTTGTCTTCTTTTTTATTGGTCATAAAATATTGAATAAATTATTGATTTTAAATGGTTATTTTTATAATAGTTGAAAGTGACTCTATCTTTTTTTTATCATTATAAAAATTTATATATAAATAATCATATATTTTATCCCATGAATGAACTTGAAGAACTAAAAGAAAAAATAAACGATCTTGAATATCGCCTCGTAACTATAGAAACCATCCAACATACACACAATCGTAAACACCGAATGATAGAAACGGGTAAATCTTATGCTAAGGTTGTTGAGGATGAGAATAAACTGACTGAATTACTAGAAAAAAATTTACTGAAAACCATTGAAGAAGATTACAAATGAACGATAAAAAACATTTATTAAAATGCACTAAGGAAATACTGGCATTAGCAGAGAATGTATACTATGAGCTTGGCTCAGGGTACAAAGAAGATATCTATCAAAAGGCTTTAGCGATCCATTTTCGCAAAAAAAAGATTAGATATTACAAGGAATCCAATATCGAGGTATTTTATGAAGGTGAATCACTTGCCTTATTTCGATTAGATTTTCTTATTCCGGCTCAAGAAAACAGAAGGTGGCAACTCAATGATCCCATTATTATTGAAACCAAAGCGGTGCCCAATTTAAGTGATACTCATAGGTTGCAAATAAAGAATTACCTTTTATCGTGCCCGAAAAACTCTTCAGAAAGTTTCAAGAAGGTAAAACAAGGGTTTCTGCTCAACTGGAAAGCAGGGCTTGATGATAATTCAGAGGATGGTGATAAAGAAGGTGTCGAATTAGAGCTTTATACTCTTAGAGCAAAAAAACTATCCAAGATATTTTCTAATAATACAAAATAAAGAAAACTTATCCTCTTCTACATATATAGATGCAACTTTTTTATCGATTATATAATTAATTTTGAACAATTATTTAAATTCTTGAGAAAGGCAGTCACAAAGCTAGAGTTTCTGTCATATTAATAACTTCTTTTGGTATTAAAAGATTGACCAGTCCCTATCATCCTCAATATCTAGTATCTCCGGATCGGTTTTGAGCTCATCAGAGGCATGCCAAACTGCAGATGTATTTTCTTGCGCCGCTGCCATAACTACTTCCTTGTCTGCTTTAAGTTCATCAGAGGCATATTCAAGTGCAAGCCCATCATTCTTAACTGCTACCATAACCACTTCCTTATCTGCCTTTAGTTCTTCAGAGGCATGCTCGAGTGCAAATTTTGTATCATTAACTGCTACCATAACCACTTCCTTATCTGCCTTTAGTTCTTCAGAGGCATGCTCGAGTGCCATGCCAAAAGTTTTAACCGCCGCCATGACCACTTCCTTGTCTGCCTTAAGTTCTTCAGAGATACACTCAATTACTAACCCATTTTCCTGCATTGCCGCCATGACCACTTCCTTGTCTGCCTTAAGTTCTTCAGAGATATCTCTGAGTGCCCAGCCATTATCCTTAACTGCAGCTAAAGCTTCTGTTTTGTCTGTTATAGTTTCTGCCATATTGAAAAATTTCTTATTCGTTAGTTATACAGTCGTGATGGTAGATAACATAAAAGTTAATTTAAGATACATAAAGTGTTAAAAAAAATTATAAATGAATGATTTAACTCTATTGTAATTTTAAGCTATATTTAATTGCAAACATTCAAATTACAAATTTGAATTTAAAACAAAAAAAATAGTATATTGACAGTGAAAAAATCCATATTGGTAATTAATAGCGGAGCAAGCTAAATGAGTATTTTTAAAAAGTTATTTGGTAAAAAGAAAAATCCAGTTGAAAAGCTTCATGATGTTATGGAGGAAAATGATATAGAGATGGAAGTATCTTTTGATTCTGAACAAGATTTAAAAGATGAAGACTATAAGTATACCCACTGCTTCGTCTTTTATTGTCTCAATGAAGAGAGTTTTAATACAATTGCCAAAGAAGTTGAAGATCATGACGGAGCACATCTTCTTAGTCTTTTGAGGAATCAGTCTGGTGTCCTTATGTTTGATTTTCCAGGTATTCCAGGGGATAGCAAAGAGTATCCTGAAATCGATGGTATCAACTGGGAGCAAAAGTTTGATAATTGGATGGAACAAATTCCTGATCAATTCTTAAAGGAAGAGTATGGAAACATAGAGCTAGGTGAAGATTTAATTACCCTTCTAAGAAAAAATAAAGAACGGATATGTACAAATATTCAAGATTACACAATGGAATATTGGATGGATAATGATCACTTTAAGAATAAAGAAACCTACATTCCTGCTATGGTTGTATCTTTTAAATCATCAAAAAAAATGGATCTTAAGGATGAGATGTCCGAGAATCAAGATGGTATGAATTTAGTATTAACATCTAGTGGTGGTTTCCTAAAAACATGTTCTTATGCCTTAGAGGATAAATTACGTCTGGATCAAGAAAAAGATTTGGTATCGTTGACTGATTATTGGGATCAGAATGGCGATATGTGGATAGTTGAAGATATTAAGCCAAAATCAGTCTTATTGTTGCACTGGGATACTGATACATACTGTGATCACTAAAATTCATAATAAACTATGGGCTTTATGTGAAAGTATCCAGTATTACTTATATCCATCTAATATTTGACTAATCATAAGCTTATCCTCAATCTTTAATAGTTTAAATTACCCTTCTCGTCTAGGTCGGGATATTCTCTTGCCGGATGTATCAATTGCATGAGGCTGTTAATGAGCATACTTACAAAGTTTCTCACTAATCTTACAACCTAACCAGAATTTGAAAAACTATCCAAGTAACAGAAATGATGGCTTCAGTGTTTTACTATCCTATCGCTTGGACGATGCTCAAGTGAAACTGACTTGTCCACCTGAGAAATATGCCATCCATCACCATTTTGATCATAATACATCATAGCGCATAAAGTATAAGACCATTGATTTATCTTGGTGATATCATCTGTTAATGAGTAAGCAAGTGTTCTCAAAAAACCACCAGAAGAAGTAAGCACTATATTCATACCATCTTGATTCTCGGAAAGTTCATCCTCGACATCCATCGCTTTTGATGATTTAAATCCGACTATCATAGCTGGAATCAAAGTTTCTTTATTCTTATAATTTTCGGATAACTCCCAGGGATATAGATTATCCGGTAAGAGTTCATTTACTAATTCCTCTCTATTTTTCAATAAAGTTTCTTTGACTTTTTCACCAACTCCTTCGTTAGGGAGTTTTTCTATCCACTCATCAAACATTGAGCCCCAATTTACATCGTCAAGATTTGTACCGCCAGGAACATTCGTGAAATCTACCATAAGTACGTCTGATTGTGTTTTTTTCAAACTAAGAAGATGTGCCTCATCATGATTTTGAACTTCTTTGGCAATTGTATTAAAACTCTCTTCATTGAGACCAAAAAATATAAATGTATGAACATATTTATAATCTTCATCGGTCAGATCGGGTTCATTACCAAACTTAACCTCAATATCAGGCTCACTGGTATCCTCAGATTCTGTTCCAGATTTATTCCCAAAAAGATTTTTTATAATACTCAGGCTCAGTTCCCCCAAGATATAGATCAGTTGTTATTTCTCTTAAATACTACTTTGCCGCCCACAATAGTCAAGCTAACCGTTACATCTTTGATTTCGTCCGGTGATATTTTTATTAAATCATCTGAGAGAACTGCGAGATCAGCCAGTTTTCCAATCTCAATTGAACCCTTAATATCTTCTTCAAAGCCAGCATAAGCAGTATTTAAGGTATAAGCTTGAATAGCCTCTTCGACAGTAAGCTTTTCCTCGGGAAACCATCCTCCCTCTGGCATACCAGAGAGTGTTTTTCTCGTAACAGCTGCGTATATTCCAAGCAATGGATTTAAGTAATATCTTGAGGCATTGGTGCCAGGTGAATCAGAACCAAAACTTACAACTGCACCNGAGTCCCACAATCGTCTGAATGCATAAGCACCTCGTGATCTTTCATTACCAATTCGNTCCTCCATCCAGCGCATATCATCAGAAGTATGAAAGGGTTGAACTTCAGCCACAATATCCATCTCTCCAGCTCGCTGGATATCTCTGTCAGTCATAACTTGAGCGTGAACTAATCTAAAACGTCTATCTTTTTCTCCATTTTTTTTGATAATGCGCTCGAGCATATCCATTAAGTAACCATTTGCCTCATCGCCAATTGCATGAACTGTCAATTGAATATCATTGGCATCAGCCTGAAGCGCAAGACGCTCCAATCGGCTTTGCATATCTTCTGGATTATCAGGACTTCTCTCAAACGGAAACATTATATCTCGCCAAATCCCCCTGCTTGATGGATTGTGTGTATATGGTGCATAGAATCTTGCAGAACTGTTCCCCATGATGCCATCGATCCAAGCTTTTGTAGCACCAAAACGAATCCACTCGTCGCCAAATCCAATTTTAATTCCGAGATCATTCATCGATTGCCATTTATCCAGTGGCGGCCGATAGCGAACTCGGGCAGTCATTTCACCAGCATCTCTCAGTTGCTGATAAATATCGATATATACGGGATCTGAAGTAATATCACAGTAACTGGTAACACCCACACTCGACATCTTTTTCCATGCCTCTAGAGTCTCTGCTTTACGTTGTTCAATAGATGGATCTGGAATAATTTCATTGAATAATTTTCTAATATTGTCTTGAATTAAAACGGTTGATTCCACTGAACCAGATACAGGGTTAAATAAAGCACCTGTTGGTTCACCATTCTCATCCCTTTGAACCAAAATTCCCTCTGGGTCACCTGATGATGATGAGATGCCAGCTAGTTCCAAGGCAAAACTGTTAGCAAGATAAACTTTTCTATCAAAACGTCTTACAAGAACAGGACGATCTTGAGTGAAATTGTCAATCATATCCTTATTCGGAAGAAAATAATTGCCATATAAATCGTCTTGATTGACAATTTTTCCTTGAGTGGCTACGTCACCCTCTGCCCACGTTTCATAGGCAGACCAGTCACCACCGATTATCCAAGTGCCCTGGGTATAACGCTCATGTACATCCCGAATGCGATCAATAAAAAGATTTTCATTAGAAACATCCAATAAATTTAAACCATACAAAAGGCGACCCGTACTCTCAAAATGCACATGATTGTCATAGAAACCAGGAACCACAAACGCTCCATTCAAATCCAAAACTTCGGTACCTTCACCAATATACTCTTGAACACCTGAATCTTTTCCAACATAAATAAATTTACCTTGATAAGAAGCTATCGCTTCAGCAGTTGGATTCGCCTTATCAACAGTCCAGATATTGCCGTTATAGGCAACAAAATCAGCCGTCTGAGCGCTCAACTTAGATATTAAAAATGATAAAATTATGAATAAGAGAGATTTTTTAAGCATTCTGATTCCTATTTAGTAATTACCATAGAAAGCCATTCCGAGACTATAGCTGGCTTTTCTCCGCCTTCGATTTCAACTGTGACCTCTGATTTTATCAGCCATTGCCCTGGGTTTTTCTCTGTGCAGGACAGCGGTTTTGATCGTGCACGAATTCTACTGTTCACTTTAACTGGCATCACAAAGCGCACCTTATCAAATCCATAATTGATGCCCATGACTGTTCCCTCAGGAATCAAGCGACAATTTTCAGTTAGGTATGTCAGCATAGATAACGTCAGAAAACCATGTGCAATGGTTGAGCCAAATGGTGTTTTTTCGGCTTGTTCTTCATTGACATGAATAAACTGATGGTCTTTTGTGACATCGGCAAATTTGTTTATTTGTTCTTGATCCACCAAAAACCAATCAGAACAACCAATCTCTTTGCCTATGTAGTCATTTAGTTTTTCTCTTGGAACTAGCTTCATTGGTTTTTCCTTTTTTAGAAAATTTAATTCATTGTGAGGATTACTTTGCCTTTTGCTCGTCTCTCAGTAATCACTTCAAAAGCTTCTTTATACTGATCCATAGCAAACTCTTCGGTAACTCTTGGTGTTATATCCCCAGAAGCAATCATGACTCCAAGTTCTTTGATATTTTGTATGTGTTTATGAGGATTTTTGGCTGCCCAAGTTCCCCACCACACCCCAATTGCGCTTGCTTCTTTTAATAAGAGTATATTTGCTGCAAATTTTGGGATGTCACCAGATGCAAATCCAATGACAAGGTAACGCCCATGCCATGCTGTCGCTCTAAGCGCAGCATCTGATAATTCGCCACCAACTGGATCATAAACAACATCAGCACCTTTTCCTTCTGTGATTTCCTTCACTTTTTCTTTTAAAGGAGTTTCTGAGTAATTTATGAGCTCATCTGCACCAATACCTTTTGCAAATTCTAATTTTTCATTGCTACTGGCAGCAGCAATAACTTTGGCACCCATGGCTTTTGCAATTTCGATGGCAGTGACACCAACACCGCCCGCTGCGCCCAGAACTAAAATTGTTTCTCCCTCTTTGAGCTTTGCAGATTGTTTAAGTGCATGATAACTGGTGCCATAGGTCACCATGAATCCAGCACCTTGAGAAAAATTCAAAGCGGGGAATAATGGAATGGTTGTGTTCTCATCAGAAACGCATTTTTCTGCAAAAGCACCGCCTTTGCTCATCGTTATAACCTGGTCACCCGGTTTGAATCTCTCTACTCCTTCACCAACTGCTTCAATAATTCCAGATGCCTCATTACCAGGAATAAATGGCGGTTCAGTCTTAACTTGGTATTTCCCCTCAATGGACAATACGTCCGGAAAATTTATTCCCGCGGCTTTAACTTTGATTAATATCTGCCCTTTTGAAGGCTTAGGATCATCTAGATCATCAAGAATGAGTTGACTGGGTGGCCCATATTCTTTGCATACAAGGGCTCTCATCTAAAAAATATTCCTATGGCAAGAAATCATGAGGCAACTTCAAATAATGAGGCGGCGCCTTGACCACCCCCAATGCACATAGTGCAAACAACAAACTTTGCCCCTCTTCGTTTGCCTTCTATCAATGCATGACCCACCATCCGAGCTCCCGACATTCCATATGGATGGCCAATGGAGATAGCACCTCCATTAACATTAAGTTTCTCATTAGGAATCCCCAATCGATCTCTGCAATATATTACCTGGACAGCAAAAGCTTCGTTGAGCTCCCATAAATCGATATCTTCCATCTTAAGTCCAGTTTTTTTAAGCAGTTCTGGAACCGCAAAAACTGGCCCAATGCCCATTTCATCTGGATTGCATCCTACGACTGCTGTTGCACGATAGTAACCGAGAGGTTTTATATTGTGTTTTTCAGCCAGGGATGCATCCATAACAACACTCGCTGATGCCCCATCAGACAGCTGACTTGCATTTCCAGCAGTGATGGTGCCATTTTCTCTTACCGCTTTTAATTGGGAAAGACCTTCCAATGAGGTTGATGGACGATTCCCTTCATCTTTGTCTAATTCTACTTTCCTAAAACTGATTTCTTTGGTTTCCTTGTCCATAACACCCATGCTGGATTCGAGCGGCACGATCTCATCCTGATATTTCATCGCTTCTTGGGCTTTTGCGGTTCTTTGCTGACTTTGAAGCGCATACTGGTCCTGATCTTCTCTGGAAATCCCATATCGATCAGCAACAACCTCAGCGGTATCCAACATCAACATATAAATGTGCTCATGCTTTGAGACAAGATTCTTATCAACTGTTCTGTATGTATTTGCGTATTCATTTTGCACCAAACTGATCGATTCAATTCCACCTGCCACCATGACATCATGCTCACCCGCCATGATAGATTTTGAAGCAGTAGCAATCGCCATCATTCCCGATGAACATTGTCTGTCTAACGTCATGCCAGCTGTTGTGACCGGAAGATCTCCGGATAACGCACACAATCTTGCAATGTTTGGACTTTGTGTTCCCTGCCCCATGGCGCAGCCCATGATCACGTCCTCAACCTGATTTGGATCAAGACCAGAACGAGAGACAGCATGGCTTATTACATGCCCTCCCATAGTTGGCGCATCGGTATTATTGAATACTCCTCTGTAAGCTCGTCCAATTGGAGTTCTGGCAGTTGATACAATTGCCGCTTCACGCATGATTTGGTCCTCTTTTTTGTAATTATAAAAAATTAATACTAACTTAAATCCAATCCTAATTTCTCTGCAGCTTGCATTGCAAATTTTTGAGATTGTGCTGAACCGCTTTGAGGTTCTTGCATATTGTTTTCACCGTCAATTTTATCCCAATACTTTGCAACACTCTCAGCGGATAGCTCATCGGGTAATAAATTTACTCCTTCAGTTTCAAAACCTTTGAAAATAGCAAAACTGCCTCCGCCTGCCGCCAAAACTTTTCTGCTTGGTGCGTCCTTGGAGCACAAAAATACCACCCCAGGACTTACCGATTCTGGAGGCATTAGTTTAAAAACAGGTTCTGGAAATAACCCGTCTGTCATTGCTGTTCCTGCCGTCGGAGCAAGGCAGTTCACTTTGATGTTGTACTTCATACCTTCAAGATGGAGGGTATTCATGATGCCTACCATTGCCATCTTGGCGGCACCATAATTAGTCTGTCCAAAATTGCCGTAAAGCCCTGAGCTTGACGAGGTGAGAACGATTCTTCCGTAGCTTTGTTCACGCATTGTCTCCCACACTGCCTTTGAACAATTTAATGAGCCCATAAGATGAACATCTATCACTTCACGCATATCCTCAACCGACATTTTTAAAAAAGTTTTATCCCTGAGAATACCGGCATTATTGACCAAAATATCTACTCGACCCCATTTATCTATGGTTTCATTGACCATGCATTGAACTTGATCAAAGTTTGCGACATTCGCACCATTGGCAATAGCTTCACCTCCAGCAGAAATAATTTCTTCTACAACTGAATTGGCATTTTCTGATATTTCCTGGCTTCCACTAAAATCATTAACTACCACCTTTGCACCCTTTGAAGCCATAGCAATAGCATGAGCTCTGCCAAGCCCCCTTCCTGCACCAGTTACGATCGCAACTTGTTCATCAAACCTTATTTCCATATTCATCCTTTAAAAATTGTTCAACAGTTCTCATTGAGCGAAGCAAACAAGACATCACCGCGAGTAAATTATCTTACCCGTTTTCTTCTTCTTTTTCTCTTTTGTTCAACTGCACCTTGTTGCTCAGGTTTCGGGAGATTAAAGACCTTAGCAAGATTAGAAAAATCATCTGATTTATGTGGTATTGCCATAGCAGAGACGAACTCTTCTTGAAAAGACGGTTCCACTGCGGTCTCTATTTTTTCTATTTTTCGAACCTCCCCCTCCAGTTTATTCCTACTTTCTTTATCGAGGAGCGTCACTCGAGCTCCTGTACCAGCTGCATTCCCAGCTGATGATACTTCATCAACTAGGCAATCTGGAATCAAGCCCAATGCCATGGCATATTTAACATCAATATGAGATCCGAAAGCACCAGCCAATCGAATACGATCAACTTTTTCGATACTTAGTTTATGCATCAATAATTTTACCCCGGCATACAACGCTGCTTTTGCCAACTGGATTGCACGAATATCATTTTGAGTTATCTTTATTACTTGCTCCCCATCATGCAAGACATATGAGTAGGTTCTTCCATCTTCGATGATTCGAGAAGAAGTTTCTGAGAGCGCTTTGTTGATTTTCCCATCTTGATTGATAATTTTATTGAGAAACATTTCTGCAACAATTTCAATAATCCCAGATCCACAAATACCGGTGATACCCCCAACTGGAATGTTCACTTCAAAGTCTTCATCATCAGACCAGAGGTCACATCCGATAACTTTAAATCGTGGTTCCAGTGTTTCTGGATCAATCCTCGCCCTCTCGATGGCACCTGGCGCCGCTCTCTGACCCGAGCTGATTTGCGCACCTTCAAACGCTGGTCCAGTAGGACTTGAAGCCGCTAATAATCTCTGATTATTACCTAAAATTATTTCTGCATTTGTGCCAACATCAACAATTAATGAAATCTCATCTTTATTGAAGGGCTCTTCTGCAAGCAATACAGCTGCTGCGTCTGCTCCTACATGACCTGCAACACATGGAAGAACATAAACATAAGCACCTGAATTAATGTTCAAGTTCAATTCTTTGGCTTTGATATCAGCGCTTAAATCTGTTGCCAATGCAAAGGGTGCAGCTCCAAGTTCTGTTGGATCGATTCCCAAAACCAGATGATGCATGATTGGGTTACCGACCAAGGTCATTTCTAGTATGTCCTCTGCATCGATATTATTTTCGCTAATGATTGTTGTTATTATCTCATTGATTGCTTCTCTCACAACGCGAGTCAGATCTTTTTCTCCACCTTCATTCATCATTATGTATGAAACTCGGCTCATCAGATCTTCACCAAAACGTATTTGTGGATTCATTAAACCCGCACTTCCTGAAACTTCTCCAGTAGATAG
The DNA here is from genome assembly GCA_002728725.1 of Woeseiaceae bacterium. Lineage (GTDB taxonomy): Bacteria > Pseudomonadota > Gammaproteobacteria > Steroidobacterales > Woeseiaceae > SP4260. The sequence goes on along the minus strand of PBVS01000074.1, from coordinate 1,523 downwards.
GTCGCAAAGATGAGCAGCTATAGTGGTTGATCCAACATCCACAGCGATCCCGAACAGCTCATCCTTAAAACCAGGAAATACAGCGATTATTTCTTCGTTATTGCGAACCGCGACTGTTACCTTCCATTCACCCTCTCTCAACACTGGTTGCAGGGATTGCAGCACGTCTAATGAGCAAGTTAAATTATCTAAGCCCCATTCCTCACTTAAGGCTACTTTCAACCTTGATAAATCTCCTGTCCCTTTGTGCATATCCGGTTCTTCAACAGAAATTTTGAAAGTTTTAATCTCATGCAAGGAGGAATTTGATTTTTGTTCTAGTGGCTTTTCTTTTTGTTTTGCGACATTCACATAATATGGTTTTATTATTGGATTGATATCAATATCGTGTGACTCGTTTTCTTTCCTCACCACTTGTTGGTGAACCTGAGATGATGCTGGGACATCAATTACCGCATCTGATTTTAATAAAGATTGGCAGCTTAATCTTCGATCTTCATTCAGCCCTCTTCTTTCAGCATATTTCTTTTCTGCTTCTGAAATCTCTGTAACTGAAGTGAAATCAGAATGAATATTATGTTTTGCAAAATCGCCCACGAGAACATTGATCTGACAGCGACCACAGATTGCTCTTCCACCACAAACAGAATCAATATCAACTCCAAGTTGTCTGGCGGCATCCAACACTTTTGTTCCAATCTCAAAAGAGCCCCTTTTCCCTGAGGGGGTAAAAACGATTTTTACTTTCTTTTGAGTATCAGTCATTGATTTCTTTTTTAGGTCATATTGTAGTGCTATATTTAAAACTAATTTTACTTTCAAATATAATCTGGGTATACAAAAAAATGGGGGATTTACTTCATGGTTTCAAGTAAAAAAATTTTCACAATCCTTGTGAGCTTATTATTCTGGGTGCCCCTGAAAAGTGATCCTCAAATTAATAATAGCGCATTTGTTTCATCCTCCAGTGTCAAGGAAACAAGGGAGCAATTAAAAAAACTCCCAAAAGATAATATTTGGTGGACCGTCAATGGGACGGACATGGCCTGGAATAATAAAAATCTTCACCAGATTCTCACCACTGTAAATGTATACAGGTCTGGTCCAGTTAGCGCTCTCGATTATAACTTGGTAAGTAATATCAATGACACTGAGGTAAATACACCAGTCGGTCTCATGAATTTTGAAACCTTCATTCATCACGATGAATCTACCGTAATGGGCGTTGTGATTGCTCATAAAGGTAAAATAATTTTTGAGAGCTATCCCAGAATGCAAGCGCATGAGAAGCCGATTTATTGGTCGGTTTCAAAAGTACTCCCAGCAACTCTTCTAAGAATATATGAAGAACGAAAACAATTAGATGTGAACAAACCAATAGATTTCTATATAGATGCATTAAAAGGCACAAGCTATGCTGGAATTAGGGTCAGAAATATTCTGGATATGGCTTCAGGACTGGATTGTTCTGATAATTATGAAACATTTGAATCCTGTTATTACCTCTATTCTATGTCCATTGG
>PBVS01000073.1 GCA_002728725.1 Woeseiaceae bacterium | reverse complement strand
GACAAAATACCGGAAATGGATGATATGGAAGACAGTATGCTTGATGCAGCCTATGAAAGAAAGGATAACAGTAGATTGACATGCCAGATTGAAGTTAACGATGATTTGGATGGTCTTATTGTTCATATTGCTGAAAACGAATACTAAACATAACAAGAGAAAAAAAGATGACTATTAAAATTGGAGATACGATGCCTGAAGGCACATTCAATATAATGAAAAATGATCAGCCTTCAAAAATAGATTCAGAGGAATTATTTAGTAATAAGAATGTATTACTGTTTGCTGTACCAGGAGCATTCACACCAGGCTGCTCGATGAAACATCTACCGGGATTTATTTCCAATCAGAATGAGATATATTCAAAAGGTATAGATCAAATTGCATGCTTAGCTGTTAATGATATTTATGTGATGAGTGCGTGGGCAAAAAGTCACAATATTGCAGATGAGATCTTGATGATTAGTGATGGAAATTGCGATTATACTAAAAANATTGGTCTTGAAGCGGATAGCACGGCTTTTGGGATGGGTATTAGAAGCAGGAGATACGCACTAGTTGCAAAGGATTCTAAAATAACACAACTGCTTATTGACGAGCCTGGTAAAATTGAAATCAGTACGGCAGAATCTATACTATCCACTCTCTAATTTTGATTTTTTAATTCTGCTTCTAACTCAGGGATAACATCAAATAAGTCACCTACAAGGCCGATATCTGCGATCTCGAATATCGGCGCTTCTTCATCTTNATTTATAGCAACAATTGTACCCGCATCTTTAATACCCGTTAAATGCTGAATAGCACCTGATATTCCAATAGCTAAATATAAGTCTGGCGCGATGATTTTACCTGTCTGACCAACCTGCATTTCATTTGGAACATATCCAGCATCCACTGCTGCACGAGATGCACCAGCCCCAGCATTCATGGTATCAGCAAGTTGATATATAATTTCGAAATTTTCTTCGCTACCAAGTGCTCTTCCGCCTGAAACAACTTTTTTAGCCGTTTGTAGGTCAGGTCTATCTGATTCACCAGTTTGCAGTGATTTAAATCTGGTATGTGTGGGAAGATCGACAGAAATTTCATGATTATGAATTTCAACACTATTGTCTGTTTGTGCATCTTGAAATGACGCTGTTCTGATAGTTCCAACTACTTTCTTATCAGCTGATGCTTTAATAGAAACTATTGCGTTACCAGCATAAATAGGACGTTTAAATTCATAAGCATTTATTACTTCCATNATATCGCTGATTTGATTTACGTTTAANAGAGCCGCAATNCTTGGCATTAAGTCTTTACCNAATGTAGTTGAGGGTCCAAATATATGNGTATACNCNTCACTCATAGATATGATCTGAGGGGCAATAACTGCTGCAATCATGTTTTNATTAGCTTCGTTATCAATCAATATTACCGAATTGATATGATCAATTTTTGATGCTGCTTCAGCAATATTAGCGCCGTCATGCGCACAAATTACTATATCAATATTGGCGCTTTCTATATCTTTAGCGCATGAAACACACTTCAATGTACTGCTGTTAATTTCATTGCCATCATGTTCTGCAATAATTAAAATTTTGTTCATTATAATAATCCTTTATTTTTAAGCTCATTTACNAACTCTGGCACACTCTCTACCATTATGCCTTTTTCTCTCTGAGGAGGAGATTCGGTTAGCGATGGTGTTAAATCTGATGTATTTGAATTGACTATTTCATCATAACTGACTTTATCAAGTGGTTTTTTCTTAGCTTTCATAATGTCAGGCAATTTTACGTATCGAGGTTCATTNAGCCTCAAATCTGCAGTTATTACTGCAGGTAAATCTANTTCAATTGTNTCAAGACCAGAGTCTACTTCTCTTGTAACTGTTGCTGTATTTTCATTGATATTTATTTCTGACGCGAATGTAGCTTGTGGTCGATCCCAGAGTGCGGCCAACATTTGACCAACTTGATTGTTATCATTATCGATGGCTTGTTTTCCTAGTAAAACAATCATAGGTTGCTCATCTTTTACAATTTCATGCAACACTTTGCTTAACGTTAGAGGGTAGAGGTCTTGAGGTNCTTCTACTAATATCGCTCTATCAGCACCCATTGCTAAACCTGTTCTCAATTGNTGTTGACAGTCATCGTTACCTATGGACACAACGACTATTTCGTCTACTAAACCTTTTTCTTTTATTCTTAGTGCCTCTTCAAGTGCAATTTCATCAAATGGATTTATACTCATTTTTACGCCATCTTTTTCTACGCCCGATTGATCACTTTTAACCCTTACGCGGACGTTATAGTCGATTACCCTTTTGAGACCTACAATAATCTTTTTCACTCTGAAACCTCTTATATTTATTTAAATTCTGTCGATTATGAGAGTATACTTTGGTAGTTAAATTTAGACATTATTTATCGTATTTTTTTTGAATATGCAACCAAAAAGTCCCATTATCTCAGTATCTGATTTATATCAAAAAATTAATGATATCAATATTAGAATTATTGATACGCGCTTTTCGTTATTTAACAAAAATGAAGGAAAAGCACTCTTTGATAAAAGTCATATTACTGGAGCTATCTACGCTGATCTAGATGAGGATTTAGCAGGAAATATTACTGAATCTTCAGGCAGGCACCCACTACCAAACGTAAATACAATATCTGGGAAGTTAAGGGAATGGGGTATAAATAAATTAACGCATGTAATTGTATATGACCACAATAATGGATCAATTGCATCAAGGTTATGGTGGCTTCTTAAATGGCTCGGTCATGAAAAAGTATCAGTTCTTGATGGTGGCTTCCTAGAATGGGAAAAAAGTAATTTTCCCATTGATAATTCAATATCAAACTACGAGCNAGGTAACTTTGTACCTGTATTAAATGAAGATAAGACATGGACAGCTGAGCTGATAAATAAATGGATAAAACAGTCAAAAAAATTTTTACTCATAGATGCCCGTGATGAGAATCGTTATAGAGGTATTGAAGAGCCTATTGATAGAATAGCTGGTCATATACCAGGTGCTATTAATATTCCCTTCACTTTATTTCTCGAAGAAAATGGGGTGTGGAAAAATCTTATTGAGATTCGAGCAATATGGAAAAAATACCAAATCAATGACAATGCTGAATGGGCCGTGATGTGTGGNTCTGGTGTAACCGCATGCCATTTGTCTATTTCTGCAGAGTTAGCTGGTCTAGCATCACCAAAANTATATCCTGGCTCCTGGAGTGAATGGATTTCTGATAANAATCGGCCAATAGCTAATGGGTGATAAAATTTTAAAGCAAATAAGGATTATGGACCTAAGTCGAGTGCTTGCTGGACCCTGGGCAACACAACTATTAGCTGACTATGGTGCAGAAATAATTAAAATTGAGCATCCAGTTAATGGAGATAGTACGAGAAAATGGGGACCACCATGGAACAAAAATGATGACCAAAGAAACGCATCTTATTTTTACTCTACTAATCGAGGAAAACTTTCATTAACTTGTGATTTAAAAACTTCTGAAGGTCAATCAATCATAAAAGATCTTGCAAAACATTGTGATGTGGTCGTGGAAAACTTTAAATATGGAACAATGGATAAATATGGATTATCAGTCGGAGAGCTTCGCGAGTTAAATCCTAATCTTATCTATTGCTCAATATCTGCATATGCAAAAAATTCAAGCCTGAAAAATGAAGTAGGTTATGATGCTATGATTCAAGCATCGGCNGGACTTATGAGTGTAACCGGTGAAAGAGATGGAAAACCACAAAAAGTAGGTGTAGCTATAGCAGATATTATGACCGGTATGTATGCAGCAACAGCGATACTGGCNTCATTGTATCAAAGGTCTAAAACAGGCACCGTTCAAGATATCAATGTGCCATTATATGATTCTCAAGTTGCTTGGCTAGCAAATCAAAACATGAATTTTCTGATGTCAAATGAAGTTCCATTAAAAAATGGAAATGCNCATCCAAATATTGCCCCTTATCAAACATTTAGTACAAGTGATGGTGATATTATGGTTGCAGTCGGCAGCGATGATCAATTTCTTAAGTTTATGAGATGCATTGGTTGTTCTGATCAAAAAATAATAGATAACTTTAAATATAATGAGCAACGCGTTGAAAATATTAATGAATTAGATGTCATTATTTCAAAATTAATTATAAAGAAAACAACATCATATTGGCTGGATGAGTTAAAAGATAAGAATATACCATGTGGACCAATAAATAATATTTCTGACGTATTTAAGTCAGAATATGCAAATGAGATGGGCTTTGTTTGTTATGGTGAGAATTCCACAGATAAGCGTGTTCCTACAGTAAAAAATCCAGTTAAGTTTTCAAAACATGAGATTAACTACCATCAAGCATCACCCAATCATGGCGAACACAAATACGATATTTTAAGAAATTTTCTAGGTTATACTGAAGATGAAATTATTGAGCTTGAAAACAAAAAAGTTATATGAGCTGTCCATTCTTTCCATATCATCAGTTTATTGAACATATAAATAAGACAAGTATTGTATTAACTTCTTCATCGCAATTGGCTGAAGACATTATTCAGCAACATACTTTACACAAACTGTCTTCAAATATTTCTGTTTGGGATACGCCAAAAGTATATTCATGGCGAAATTGGTTAAAAGCGCTTCATTTTGATTCACATAGAAATGTGAACTTTGCACTCTTGAACCAGGGTTTGTCNATCAATATTCTTCAGAACTTCATAGATGATGCCATTGATAATCCGCTTATTAAATCATCTTTATTGGCCTCGAATTTTTATGAAAATTTAAACTTGATGTCTAATCTTTGTATACCTCATTCTGAAATACAAAAAACCGCGTCAACTGATGACGAGAAATTGTTTAGCAAAGTAATAATCAATTATCAAAATCATCTAAATGATATGTCATGGCTTGATACACCATCCTTCTATAACTATGCATTGGAGAATATTAAGCTTTATTTAAGTAATNACGACGATAATACGAAGATTACTTTTGTTGGTTTTGATGATCCTTTTCCTATTGAGGGGCTATTTATTCAGGAAATATCCAAGGTTATTGATACTTTTGTAGTAAAACGACAACCTCTAATTTCCAATTACGNCAAAGTTTCCTATGAAAGCAGTGATTCTGAATTCAGAGCAGCGGGCGCTTGGGCAAGAAAAATATTGGAGCACGAAAAAAATAAAAAAATTGGGATTATCATTCATAAAAATGATGTTAATTTAAAAACAGAACGAATTATTAATGATGGCTTTACACCTGGCTGGCAGTTGGGTACCGATATGAATTCATCGTTGTGTAGATTCAAAGAAAGCTCATGTTTAGGTTATTTTCCATTTATTAAAAACACTTTAATGCTTCTAAAGTGGCTTGATGAACCAACTGATTCTATCGATATATGCTGCTTATTAATGTCGAGATACTTTCAAGATATGAGTCATTCTGGGAGTAATAAACTTGATGATAAATTAAGACTAAAATACCAAAAAAAATGGACCATTAATGAATTCATCGAAGCATTTAAATTAAATTGTGACCAAGACGAAGTTTTAATTATTGAAGCTCTTGATTTNTTGCAATCCACTAAACATGAGACAGATCACCATAAGAGGCCGAAAGAATGGTTAAGCTTCATAAATGACATACTTAAAAAAGTTGAATGGCTGACATTAGATAATGAGTCTAATAGTGATAATTTTATTTTTAAAAAATGGATTCAACTTCTAAAAGATTGCGAGCAATCATTGATATCTCACGAATCTATTTCATATCGAAATTTTATAAAGTTAATAGAAAGCACGGCTGAGAATACATACATACAAGTACATCCATCGAATCAACAAGTAAAAATATTAGAATACAATGATGCTATTGATATGGAGTTTGATTATCTATGGTTATCAGGTCTTGATAATCATGTATGGCCAAATAAGCATAAACACTATAGTTTTTTTTCACGTGAATTACAGAATCAATATAATTTTCCTCAATCTACCCCCAATAAGAGTGCGGAGCATGAGAAAAAAATACTGAACACCTTAATNNGCTCATCAAAAAATGTTGTTTTGAGTTATGCCCGTTCAAGAGATGAGATGCAACTCTCTTTTACCGATCTAATAACAATAGATTCGGAAGAAAGTGATATCCATAAGGACCCAGGAGATTTTTCTGAGTCTAATTTTGATAAGGAAAACATTGTATTTCTTAAAGAAGATTTACCAACCATCAAAAATACTGAAAGATTAAAAGGTGGGGCATCAACAGTACAGCGGTACAAGGAAGACCCTTTTTCAGGATTTGCATTAGGTAGATTGAAAATTGGTGAAAAACGAAAACCTACATTTGGAATTGATCCTCTAAATCGAGGTACTATTGTTCACAATGCCATTGCCATTTTTTATTACGACTTACCCAGTCAAGAAGATATGAAATCNTGGAGCACAGAGAAAATTCAAAATAAGCTGAATAAAGCCATTTCTGATGCTTTTCGTCCCTATGTAACGTCTAATGAAAATGCATTTGAGCAGATTTTTTTTGATATTGAAAAAAATAGAACTAAAAAAATACTAGAAAAACTAATTGATTTTGATCTTAACAAAGATGATTTTAAGCTNAAATCAGTTGAGAAAAGNGNTCAGTTAAAATATTCAAANATTATTCTTAATCTTAAGATNGACAGAATTGAAGAATATGCAAATAAACAGTTATGCATANTTGATTTTAAGACCGGTAAAGTAAANAAAATNCTTGATAGAAATAAGCAATTCAAAGAACTGCAACTATTTGTTTATGCGGCTGCATTTGATGAGCCTGTAGATTTAATTTCATATTTGTATTTAAAAAAAGACAATATTACTAATGAAGCGCTTGCTTCAAANTCGGATACAGAAAAAGTCGACCCAGCTGATGATGCCATTAAGAATGGAGTCCAATATATATATTCGATTCTTGATGAAGTTATTAAGGGAAATATAGATATTAATTTAAAGACACATATCAAAAGCGATACAGGTCTTCGACATTTACACATAGTTTCAAGAATAAGGGACTTAATAAATGATCAAGCATACTGATGAAGTAAATTCAGATATCAAAGCAAGAAAATGCGCGCTCGATATATCGAATTCATTCATCATGCAAGCACCTGCTGGTTCAGGTAAAACCGAATTATTGATACAAAGATATTTAAAGCTTCTCAGTGTTGCAAGTCAACCAGAGGAGATTATTGCTATTACATTTACTAATAAAGCCGCCAATGAAATAAAGCAGAGAATTATAAGTATTCTAAAAGATGCCAAAGAAGGCGTAAGGCCATCTGAGGAATATAAAATAACAACTATAGGGTTCGCAATAAAAGTATTAAAACGCAGTGAACAACTAAANTGGAATCTAATAATTTCTAATCAAAGAATACGTATTTTAACGATAGATGGGCTTTGTTCAGAGATANCAAACAAATCTCCNTTAGCGGGTNGCTACAGAAGAAGAATAGTTGATGATTTTGAGTTAAATAATGTCTATCGACAAGCTTCNATTTCTGCAATAAATACGCTTTCAGATCTGGATAAATATCGGGNCGATTCAATTAGAGTGCTCTCCCATTTGGATGGAGATATTGAGAAATACATTAGTCTAATGTCGCACATGTTGGAATTGAGAGATCAATGGATTGAAATAATCGGCTCGGGTGTCAAGGTCAATCAAAAAGATTTGAATCATCTAAAANCCATATTAGAAGAAAATATTNGCAATGTANTNAATAATCATCTCAATGCACTCTCTGAGATTTTCCCAGATAAGGAATTTAGGAGTCTTGAAAAAGCATTTGATTTTTTGATAAATAATCAGGAATCTTTANTCNCCAATGATCAAAAAATCTCACCGATTAAAAGAGACACTTTCAATCAGAATATGTGGAAAGCNACCGCCAACTTGCTCACCACGAATAATGGCAAATGGAGAAAGAGGATATCTATTAAAGAGGGGATACCTGCCTCTCAAACAACTATAAAAAAAACGGTCATTAAGGCACTGTCATGTTTAGAAAAAAATCATCAACTTAGGGATTTATTGCACTCAGTAAAAAAATTACCAGAATCTAAATACGATGAAAATCAATGGGAAGTATTGCTTTCTCTTATGCGATTACTTCCAATTGCTGTTGCTGAATTAAAGACACTATTTAATTCCAGAAATATTTCTGATTACATAGAAATAGCTGATTCTGCTCTCTTTTCATTATCTAATGACGACGGACCAACTGATTTATCTTTAATGATGGATTATCAAATTAAACATATTCTTCTAGATGAAGCTCAGGATACATCTCGGAGGCAATTTAACTTGATCGAAAAACTAGTTGAAGGNTGGGACGAAAGCGATGGAAGNACTTTGTTTCTTGTGGGTGATCCAATGCAATCTATCTATCGATTNCGAAATGCTCGTGTTTCATTATTTTTATCAGTAGTCAAAGATGGTATTGGTAATCTTAGACCAAAAAAACTCAAATTATCAGAGAATTACAGGTCTGAAAAATTACTTGTTGAAAAATTTAATGAAGTCTTTACTAAGGTATTTCCAAAAAAAACACATCTCCTATCAGGTGCTGTTAATTACTCGAAATCCACTGCAACCAAAATGAATGACAATGAAGGTAAATTTGAGCTTCATACATTATTTGATCAAGATGAAAAAAATGAGTCTGTCTATNTAAAAGAACTAATACAAAAAAAACTAGAATGTACAGACAATGAAATTGTAATTCTTGTCAGGTCAAGAACTCATCTGTTCCCAATATTAAAAGAATTAAAGTCAGCAGATATAAAAGTTTCTGCAATTGAGATTGATCGCCTCATAGATCTTCCTGAAATGATTGAGCCAATAGCAATCACAAGGGCATTAAGCAACAAATTTGACCGAGCTGCTTGGATTGGACTCCTAAGATCACCTATGATTGGGTTAACTTGGAATGACATTTTAGCGCTAATAAAAAATACGAATGATGATATATGGAGCATCATAAATGACAGTAACAATCTCATGAACCTATCAATAACAAGAAGAAAGATCATAATTAAATTTCGAGAAATTATTAGAGAGAGTTTTCAAACAAGTAATAGCAGATCTTTAAGAGACCGAGTCGAAGAAATATGGTTCCAAATGGGCGGATTGGCACTCATTAAATCCTCAAATCAATTAAAAAATATTAGGTATTATCTTGATATTATTGAAGAAATTGAAAGTGATAGTAATATGAAAGACGTATCAAGAATNGAGGATATTCTTGATTATTACCGTGTTTCAAATATGAGTGACAATGATACAAGGGTGAAGGTAATGACCATTCANAAAGCAAAAGGACTCGAATTCGATCATGTAATTATTCCTTTTTTAGCAAGAAAACCCCAACACAATGATAAGACACTCATCAACTGGATTGATTATAAAACAGATAAAAATGATCTCATCATTAGTCCAATTGCGACAGATGGTGAAGATCTCTTATACAACTATATAAATGATTATATTAAAGACGCTACCGAAAACGAAACCTTAAGGCTTATTTACGTAGGATTTACACGGGCATGTAAATCATTAGACATTATTGGGAATGTAAAATTAATAGAAGACAATGACAATAGAGTAATTAAAGTACCATCAAAACAGTCATTCCTCTATAAGCTTTGGCCAGCATTCAATGAAAGTTTTGAGCGTAATAAAAATTTAAATAAACCCATACAAAATCAAAAGAAAGAAGAACAATACATAAAACCTGTTCTAAAAAGGATTAAATCTGATTATTGTATTAAAGAACAATATCCTTGGTGTGACGAAAATCTTTTTTCCAAACAGGATCTCCCTATAAGTGAAAATGATATTGAATTTTCATGGGCGACAGAAAACGCTAAGCATTCTGGTTCAATTATTCATCGGTGGCTTCATGTATTTTCCTTGGAAAAGAGAATAATCCCAATAGCAAAAATTAAACACTATAAGTCAATTAACAATAAACTGATAAAGAGCTATTTTATTGACAAAGAACAAATTCCTGATGTTATAAAGAGGATTGATTCCACGCTCTCAAATGTAATCCAAGATAAAAAAAATCATTGGATTTTCCTTGGTGATGGATACTCAGAAATACCATTGACAGGAATCTATCAGGGCAGAGTTGAATCAATAATCATCGACAGGGTGAATATTGATGAAAATGGAAATCATTGGGTAATAGACTATAAAACTGGTTCACATGATGGTAGTGATACTGAAGGATTTATTGAAAATGAGATTATTAGATACAAGCCGCAACTTGAAAAATATGAGTATATGTATAAGGTCTATTCTGGCCAGGTGCCTAAATTAGCCCTTTATTATCCCAACCTAAAGCAGTTGATTGAATTGAAATAGTCAGCTTAGATTTCCCCCTCAAATCTGAATGATCTCTGACCATTTTCATTTTCAGCACCCAAAAAACTTAAAATAGTTCTTACTTGATTGCTCGTATTCTGTTTTTCCGAGACAGCCCCATCAATAATATATTTGCCAGATAATGTTAATGACATTGTTGCCGCAATATCAACTTCGCCGAAAACATCATCTATACTTCCGTATATTTCGCCATTACGTTCAAATAAGTCAATCTTATAACTCCCCAAAACTCTATTGGATATTCCCTTCATTACTAAATTATTTAATAGTATTTGTCCCTCAAGTTGATTGATGTTTTTATTATTTAGAGATAAGGACTTTATATTTATGTCAATCTCAGAAGAAACACCAAGAAATGGTGCAATTATCTCTAATATATCATTT
>PBVS01000072.1 GCA_002728725.1 Woeseiaceae bacterium | reverse complement strand
GGCAATTTGGTTTTTCCCATATTTGCTCTAAAGAACAACAAATAGAGGCCCTAGGATATGTAGTTATTAATCGTGTCCTTGGAGAGGTCATGTTGAGCGAATTAGAGAATAAAGAAAATATAAAGATGTTTTGTCCATATGAAATTGATTCTTTTTCCGAACAGCAAACTGATTGCAATATTAGTCTAAAACCAAATGATAAGAAAAAGAGTAAAATAGAGCTCACCTCACAACTACTGATAGCTGCAAGTGGAGCTGATTCAGGTCTTCATAAATTGCTAGGTATCAATTCAAATGTCGTCAATTATCATCAAGATGCAATCATAGGAAATGTTATGACTGCTATTCCAATTGCAAACAGAGCTTTCGAGAGATTTTATTCTGAAGGATCTATTGCCTTTCTCCCGCTCGCAAACAACAGATCGGCTTTTATATGGATTCTGCCCAACCACAAGTCTGAAATAATGATGAATGCCTCGAATAATGAGTTTCTTGAAATGCTTCAAAAAGAATTTGGTTTGAGGCTTGGGAAAATGAGTGATCTAGGTAACCGTGTTAAATATTCTCTGAACTTGACACGAGCACTGAGGCTCCACACAAAGAGATCAGTGCTGGTTGGAAATGCAGCTAATGGCTTGCACCCGATTGCTGCTCAGGGCTTCAATCTTGGTCTTCGTGATGTTGCCACTCTGAGTGATTGTATATATGAGGAAATAATCAATGAAGAATTTGAGACCAACATTGGAAAAATACTAAATAAATATTCAGCTTGGAGAAATCCAGACCATAAAAAACTAACCTATTTTACCGACGGTTTAGTGAGACTATTTGATAGTAAAAGCCGCTCAATGAGTGTCTTAAGACGCACTGGTATGGTTGGATTTGATTTAATACCAGGTTTCAGGAAATTGTTTGTCAGGCACACCATGGGTCTCGCTGGAAAGCTCCCAAGATTGTCCAGGGGAATACCATATAAATGAAAAAGCAAAATACAATCGTAATAGTTGGTGCGGGTATTGTTGGCATGCTTGCTGCAATTCTTCTGCGAAAATCAAAAATTCCTAATGAGACTCAAATTATCATTATTGAAAAAAGCGATATGGATTTTGCTATTGATAAAAAAGAGATAGATATTAGAGTTTCTGCAATTTCATCAGGTTCGATTGATATCCTTAAAAAGATAAATATATGGAGCAAGTTTGATGAGGACAGGCTTTTTAGATTCGAAAATATGAAAGTGTGGGATGGCAGTGAACCCATGAACAGTCACTCAACAATTAACTTTTGTGCGGATGAGTATGGTGCTCGTGAACTCGGATTTATAATGGAGAACTCTCAAATCCAATCTAAATTATTTGAAGCGGCAAAAAAATTGAATATTATTTTTTATCAGAATTGCACAATTGAATACCTCAATCGTGACTCTGCTAAAAATAAAACAGTAATATCTCTTAGTAATAATGAGACTATTGAAACTGATCTATTGATTGGGGCTGATGGAATAAATTCAAAAGTAAGGTCACTCAAAAAAATTAAAATGAAAGAATACTCATACCATCAATCAGCTTTGGTCACTCATGTTCAGTCAGAAAAAGTTCATGGGGAGATTGCTTATCAGAGATTTTTGAAAGAAGGACCGATCGCGCTTTTACCTCTTGGAGAGAAAAAAGTTTCAATTGTTTGGTCAACAACACCCACAATTGCCTCTGAAGCACTAAAATTGAAAGACGATGAACTCAGTCACTTATTAACTGAAAAGAGTGATTTTACCCTTGGTAATCTTAAAATTATAAGTGAGAGTGCTGTTTTTCCTCTCAGATATCAACACGCTAAGAACTATATTGCCAAACAATTCGCACTAATAGGCGATGCAGCACATTCAATTCATCCGCTTGCTGGACAGGGTGTAAATCTGGGAATCGCTGATGCTTATGATCTGTATAAAGTGATAGAAGAATCTTATAAAAAAGGACAGTACCTTGGTGACAGCTCCTCATTGAGACCTTATGAAAGAAAACGAAGAGCAGCGAACAGTTTAATGTTAAATTTTGTGGATTTTATAAATCGGTTATTCTCAGTAAATTACGAAAGTTTNATTGGGGCCAGAAAGTTTGGTATGAGATTTTTCAATGAGGCTACNTTGCTTAAAAATAAAGCAATTAAAATTGCGCTCAACATGTAATATTATGCGTGATCACATTCAGAACATTACCGTATCTATGAAAAAACTAATTTGCATTTTTTTTATTGTCATTCAATTTTCTTCATTTGAGTTAATGGCGCATCACTCGTTTACTGCAGAATTTACTGCTGAAAGGGTAATTGAGATAANAGGANAGATAGAAGAAGTGTGGTTTAAGAATCCACACGTTCGTTACTTGCTTCAAGTTAAAGATAAAAAAAATAACATTGAAATTTGGGATCTCAGAGGGTCACCAGTGGTGTGGTTGGCGAGAAAAGGATGGACAAAAGATAGAATAAAAAAGGGAGATGAGATCANTGTTTCTGGGTATCCAGGCCATGACGGCAAAAAAATGCTTTCGATAATTGAGGTGAAACTTTCGGATGGAACAATTCTCATTGACAAGGCGCCAAAATAAATGAAAAAAATCCTACGTTCTAAGATCAAGCTCATTTTATTTTCAATATTAATTCCAGCAATCTCATTTTCATCAGAAACAGATATCAATGGAATATGGAGAATCTCATTACAGGATGGAGCCAGAACTCTAATAGGCGATTTGGAAATAGAAAAAGAAGTATCTGGATGGACAGGCTATTTAGAGGGAGGCCCAGTAGATATTAGAGTTTTTGGCGACAATAATATCGAGATCATAGCTGATAGCAGAGACGTAAGAGGCTTTATCTTTGATAGGCGTATGATTGGAACTTTTGATGAAAATGATATGTCTGGCACGTATCAACAAGAAGGAGCAGTTGCACAAAAAGAAGAACCAGGACCATGGACGGCGGTTCGAAAAAGCAATTCGGTCAAACAGAGTGAACAATCAAATCCTTTTGATATTTCTGGTACTTGGGCAGCAACACAACAATTGGATTTTAGAAAGTATACGATGTCACTGACAGAGNAAGGGAAAAATTGGCTCGAATCCTATNTGCCATATTACGATCAGCCNGATGTNNGATGTGCNTCCATTGGTCTTCCAGCTTTAATAACTTATTCTTTTCCNTTTGAGATAATAGAGAGCGAAGAACGCTATACCATGTTGTATGAATATCAATCCAAAGTTAGGCGAATTTGGATGAAAAAAGACAAGCCAAGCGAATACATGCCTCCTTCTCGAATGGGTTTTTCTAAAGGAAAATGGGAGGGTTCCACACTCGTAATAAAAACCAATATGCTAGAAAAGACCATAAGGGATTTTCGAGGAGAACTGATCTCAGAGAATGCCACAATCGAAGAAAGATATTCCTTGAGTGAGGACGGTCAAANACTGAATGCAATAATAATTGTGCACGATGAAGAAAATTATAAAAAAGCTCCAATAAGGAGAAGACAATGGGTGAGAAACAAAGCTACTGAAATTTTTCCTTATACTTGTGACCCAGATTCATTTTATGTACCGATGTATCAGGAGAATAAGATGCAGATGTATATTGATAGATCAGAACTTCGTTTCTAGGATAAAAAATGCATTTNTCAAAGTTATTGATAATTCTCTTCTCTCTCTTATGTCTAAGTAATTTAAGGGCTGATGATGAAGCTTGGTCAAAAACAATTGAAAGCGTATCTTCTTCCATTGTAAGCATCAAGATAGACAGTCCGAAAGCGTTCGATACTGAATGGAAATCAACTTCGCAAGCGACAGGATTCATTGTAGATTCAGAGAAAGGAATNATACTGACAAATCGTCATGTTGTTAATCCTGGGCCGGTGCATGCAGAAGCATTGTTTTTAAATAATGAAGAAGTGGAACTGCTGCCGCTTTATCGNGACCCGGTTCATGATTTTGGTTTCTTCAGCTATGATCCTGAAAAATTAAAGCACATAAATCCATCAGCTCTTNCACTGATTTCNTCCGGTGCCGAAGTAGGACAAGAAATTAGAGTTATAGGAAATGATGCAGGAGAAAAGTTATCTATCCTTACTGGAATCATTGCCAGGTTAGATCGTTCTGCACCAAACTACGGAAGAGGAAATTATAATGATTTTAATACATTTTATATGCAAGCTGCCTCAGGTACCTCNGGTGGTTCATCGGGTTCACCNGTAATTAATATCAAGGGAGAGGTTATTGCTCTTAATGCTGGCGGAAACAATTCAGCAGCCAGCAGCTACTTTTTGCCTCTTAATCGAGTTATTAGAGCNCTTGAATTATTTTCAGAAAAAAAGCCNATAACAAGGGGTACTATTCTTACAGAGTTTGAATTTTTACCAATTGATCAGCTAAAGAGGCTTGGCATGTCACGATCAACTGAATCATTATTACTAGAGAATAAAGATAATGGNTTGTTGGTTGCAAAGAGAATTATCAAAGATTCTCCTGNTTATAACCACATTAAATCAGGAGATATTTTAACCAGAATCAATGGTAATCCCATCTCTGACTATATTGANTTGGCCAATCATTTAGATNGCAATGTGGACGAAGAAATNTCCATTGAATTAGAGAGAAGTGGTAAGAAAATTAGCTTTTCAGTTTTAGTAACTGACTTGTTTAATGTNACACCTGAATCTTATCTTACTCTTGGTGGGGCCGTTATAAATAATCTNTCNTATCAACAAGCTAGACACTACAATCGTAAATTAGAGGGAGTATATGTCGCCGATCCGGGNTATATATTCTCAAGATCAGGAATACCCGCAGGTGCAGTTATACTCGAAGCTGATGGAATTGCGATAAGGAATCTAGACGATCTAGAGCTTTTAATATCATCCTTACCTAGTGGNAAAGAAATAAATGTTCGCTATGTTCGTTATTCTGATCCCATAAATGAGGTTTTAAGATCNATTGAAATTGATCATAAATGGTTCATGACTGAGCGTTGCTCATTAAATAAAGAAGATGGCTTCTGGCCTTGCAAAATAATTGAAGAAATTAAAGTTTCCGAGAATACAAAAAAACAATCTACAAAATTAATTGACTATCTTGAGACCAGAAAGAATAAGATTAGNGCATCGTTAGTTCATGTGAATTTTGATTTGCCCTATCCCTTAGCAGGCATAATGGAGAAGCATTATTATGGAACAGGAATAGTTGTTGACAGTGAAAAAGGCCTTGTTATCGTTGATAGGAATACCGTACCTATTTCAATGGGCGATGTTNAATTAACTTTTGCTGGTTCTCTCCAAATACCNGGAAGGGTTGAGTATATTCATCCTATTCATAATATCGTGCTTTTGAGTTANGACGTCGATTTAATTGGAAATACACCCGTTCAGAGCGCAGAATTTAATGTTGAGAAGATTGATGAAGGAGATGAAATATGGTTATTTGGCTTAAAAAGTGATCATCAGCTTTATACGCAGAAAACGAATGTTTCCTCAATAGATCCTTTANTGCTTCCTCCATCGTTTAGTTTTCGCGATACAAATATTGAGGTAATTAATTTAACAAATGCACCAGATGAAATCGTTGGTGTTTTATCCGATGAAAATGGTCGTATAAGGGCAATGTGGACAAGNTTCTCTTACCGATCAAGAGGGGAGTCTTATCAAATGAATAGAGGTATCAGTGCTGAATTGATTTCTGATTTCATTGATTTTTTTGTCGAAGAAAAACCTCTTTACTCATTAGAGCTGGAGTTAAATTATATTCCACTGTTTGCAGCTCGAAAATTAGGTCTGAGTGATGATTGGATCTCCAAGTTTGAATCACAAAAAGAAACCAAACAAAGAATACTGGTTGTAAAAAATGTTATCGCTGGTTCACCTATGTCCAATGAAATCAAATCAGGAGATATGATCCTATCTATCAATGGAGGCTTAGTTGAATCATACAGGGATTTCGAAGTGGCGATTCAGGAAAAACATCCAAGACTTGAAGTATGGCGTGATAAAGAGAAGATCGAAGTCTTAGCGTCAACTTCAGAGCTTAATGGAAATAGTATCGATGAAGCCATATTCTGGGCTGGCGCACACATACATAAACCTCATAGAGCGCTTAATCAAAGAGGAATTGAATCAAAGGGGGTATATGTGGCTTTCAATAATTATGGCTCACCTGCTACACGATATGGATTAAATGCGGGGCTGAGTGTCGTTGAAGTGGATGATACTCCTATTTCAGATCTCGATGATTTTAAAGAGAGCATTCGTTCCAAGAAAATTAATGATACGATCAAACTAGGCACCCTTTCTTGGAATGGCAGTAAGAATGTTATTACAATGAAACTAAACAACAGATATTGGCCAACATACGAAATTAAAAGGAATGGATATGAATGGAATAGGACAGTTATTAAATAAGTTTTTAAGGTTATGAATAAGAGAAACTTGATAAAATTTTCAATGGCACTGACCGCCAATTCTATTTTTCCAATACAAAAACTCTTTTCTGAAGAGCAAAATAAAGATAACTTGAAGGCGGATGATATGACAGTAAATGCAATTCCCATTGGGTCTGAAGAAAGAAGGAAAAGAGTCAATAAGGCTCAAAACATAATGAAACAAAATAATATTGATGCATTGCTTATGGAAGCCGGCTCAGCGCTGATATATTTTACTGGGGTTAAATGGAGAAGATCTGAGAGATTCACTGGGGTTGTTATTCCAAGAGAGGGTGATTTGGTATTCGTCACTCCCTATTTTGAAGAGCCTACAATCAGGGAGAGCATGGCTTTTGATGCGGAAGTCAGAACCTGGCATGAACATGAAAACCCTTTCAAAATGGTTGCAGATATCCTCAAGGATAAATCTATAAATAATGGAAAATTGGCTATTGAAGAAACAACTCGACATTTCATTGTTAATGGCATCGAAAAAGCTTCAAATAAGTATGAATTGATATCGGGGAGCGACATCACAAGAGGCTGCAGAATGTACAAATCTGAAGCAGAAATAAGTCTTATGCAAATTGCAAACAATATCACTATGAATGCTTATAGATATGTATACCGAAATATTGAACTGGGTATGAGCCCGCAAGAGATATCTTTCATGATGAGTGAAAAAACAAGAGAACTTGGCGGAACTCCAAAATTCTCAGCTGTACTTCTAAATG
>PBVS01000071.1 GCA_002728725.1 Woeseiaceae bacterium | reverse complement strand
CCGAGGGTAAATGGCTATCAATCTCTACATACAACATTATTTGGTCCAAAGGGGCTTCCGATAGAAATTCAGATCAGAACTAAAGAAATGGATAGGCTTGCAGAATCCGGTGTTGCTGCTCATTGGAAGTACAAAACAAAAGATAAAGACATGTCTCCTTCACTTTCACAAGCAAGTGATTGGCTAACTAAAGTAGGTGAATTTCAAAAAAACATGACTTCTGCTGAATTTTTAGAAAATGTAAAAATAGATTTATTTCCTGATAAAATTTATGTGTTCACGCCAGGTGGAGACATTATCCCTTTGAGAAGAGGTTCAACAGTAATTGATTTTGCCTACGCAGTACATACAGACATTGGAAATGAGTGTGTTGCAGCTGAAATAGATAGAGAGTTATCACCACTTAAAACTGAGTTACAGAACGGACAGACAGTCAAAATTAAAACAAAGAAGGGGGCGCAGCCAAATCCAGATTGGATCAACTTTGCAGTAACCGCAAAAGCAAGATCCAATCTTCAGAGTTATTTAAAGAATATTAGGAAAAGTGATGCTTATGATCTAGGAAGAAATTTGTTGAATAGTGCTCTTAAGGAAATTGGCACCTCTTTGCGAAAGATTGGCAAAAAAAGACAAAATGAAGTTTTCTCGCAATTGGGTGTTAAAAATCTCAGATCGCTCTATGAACAAATCGGGTTTGGAGACAGATTAGCACCATTAACAGCAAGACATCTTGCTCAGGATCACAAGGAAAATAAAAGTTCTGAGCAAAGTAGTTTGGTTATTCAAGGAACAGAGGGTATGGTGATGACCTATGGAAATTGTTGCAACCCTATTCCTGGTGATAACGTAATGGGGTATATGAGCTCTGGACGTGGTGTTGTTGTTCACAGAGACAATTGTAGAAATTTAAAAACCTTCAGAAAACATCCAACCAAATGGCTTTCGGTTAGATGGAAAGAGAACATTGACAGGGAGTTCTCATCTCAGATACACGTAGAAACCGATAATAAAACAGGTGTGCTCGCTGAAGTAGCAAGTACAATTGCAGATTCAAATTCAAATATTGAATCTGTTGCTGTATCAGGTCATGAAGATCATTCAGACCTTATTTTTACATTAAGTGTTAAGGATAGAGTTCATTTAGCAAATATTATGAGAAATATAAGAAAAATGAGAAGCGTACATCGTATTTCTCGCGAAGGTAGATAAGATATATTTTTAGGAGAAGATTATGAGCAAAGTAATACATACAGAGAATGCGCCCGCAGCAATTGGAACATATTCACAAGCCAGATCAACCGAAAACTTAACATTCATATCAGGACAGATTCCTCTTGATCCAGCGTCAATGGAAATAGTAAATGGAGGTTTTAAAGACAGAGCAAGAAGAGTTTTTATGAATATTCAAGCTATCGCTGAAGAAGCAGGCGGCAGCTTAAATGATATATGTAAGCTGACGATCTTTCTCACAGATTTAAATGATTTTTCTGCTGTTAATGAAGTCATGGAAGAGTATTTCGAAAGCCCCTATCCTGCACGTGCAGCTCTGGAAGTTTCAGCTCTACCTAAAGGAGTAGATATTGAGGCTGAAGCTATTCTAGTCATTAGCTAAAAAACTCATGTTTTTTATTTAATGCTAGATATTAATGATGAGGTAGATGCGCTCAGAGGAGTCGGTCCCTCTCTGTCTGAAAAGCTGAGCAGTCAAAATATAAGGAAAATTGAAGATCTCCTCTTTTTTCTTCCCATCCGATATGAGGATAAGACTAAATTAATCAAAATCAGTGATGCAATAATTGATCAAAAAAACTTAACTCAAGGAAAAGTTATTGACAGCAAGATTTTATTCTTTGGGAGAAGAGTGTTACAGGTAATTCTAGATGATGGGACAGAGANGCTAAAACTTAGATTTTTTTATTTTTCAAATAATCAATACAAGCAATTTACATATGGGAAAACAGTTGTTTGTTTTGGGNTNCTTAAGAAAAATGGAAAAAATTTAGAAATGATTCATCCAGAATATAAAATCTTAAAAGAGGAAGAAACATATAGAACNGAAAAATCACTTACNCCNATATATCAATCAATCAATGATGTCACGANAGGAAGATTTAGAAATTTAGTTANGCAAGCAACAAATGTTTTAAAGAATTCAGAGCCATCGGAATTAATACCAAAGCAGGTCCTCAAAGAAATTAATCTTCCAAATCTTTCTAACAGCCTTATTCATCTTCACTGCCCGCCAAAAACGACCAGCATTAAAAATATTGAAAATGAATTAGCTCCATACAAAGAGAGACTCTCATTCGAAGAATTACTTGCCTATTACATGAGCTTAAGAAAACTAAAAAAACTGGCTGAGGATACATCTGCATCTAATTTAAGTAAAGGCCAGCAAGGAGTGGAGAATTTTATTGAGTCATTAGAATTTACCCTNACTGCCGCTCAAATCAGAGTTATAAATGACATAACAGACGATTTGTCTAAATCACAGCCAATGATGCGGATGCTTCAGGGTGATGTTGGCTCAGGAAAAACCATAGTTGCAGCCNTTGCTTGTCTAAAAACTATTCTAAATAAAAAACAGGCTGCATTGATGGCTCCAACAGAATTACTTGCAACTCAACATTATGAATCTTTGTCAAAGCTCTTTAAAAATCATGATATTAAAATATCTATTCTCACGGGAAGTATTAAGAGGCAAATAAGAGAGGAAATTGAACACTCAATTTTCACAGGAGAGACAAATTTAATTATTGGTACACACGCGCTGTTTCAGGAAGGTGTAACCTTTAATAACCTTGAATTAATTGTAATCGATGAGCAACATCGTTTTGGAGTAAAACAAAGAGTGGCTTTAAGAGAGAAAGGAGGATCGGGAAATAAGCATGCTCATCAATTGATAATGTCTGCTACGCCAATTCCCAGAACTCTTGCAATGGCCGCCTATGCTGATCTTGATACATCCATAATCGATGAATTACCATCGGGCAGAAAACCAATTTCAACTCTCATAATTTCAAATAATAAAAGAGATTCTGTAATAGAAAGAATAAAAATTGCCTGTGAGAACGGGCAACAAGCATATTGGGTTTGTCCTTTAATCGATGATTCAGAAATTATCGAAGCGGACTCTGCGACAAAAAGATATGAAGATTTATTAAATAAAATTAAATCGATTAAAATTGGTTTAATTCACGGTCGTCAAAAAAATTTAGAGAAAGAGAAAACAATGCAGCTTTTTAAGCAAGGCAAAATTGATCTATTAGTGGCGACAACTGTTATTGAGGTAGGTGTAGATGTCCCAAATGCAAACATGATGATTATTGAAAATTCCGAAAGAATGGGCTTGTCACAACTCCATCAATTAAGAGGAAGAGTTGGAAGAGGTAAGGTGGAAAGTCATTGTATCCTGCTATATCAATCACCACTTAATTCTTTTGCTAAGGAACGTCTCACTGTCCTCAGAGATTCTAATGATGGATTTCATATTGCGCAAAAAGATCTCGAATTAAGAGGGCCCGGAGAGATTCTTGGGAAAAAACAAACTGGTCTTCCTAATTACCGAATCGCTGATTTATCAAGAGATGCACATTTAATGCCAAAAATTCAGAAATCGGCAGAAATAATGATGAAAAAATTTCCAGAAAATACAAATAAAATTATTAGTCGATGGTTAGGCCCAGCAAGCGTTCTAGGTAAGGTGTAGATAATTATGTCTAACAAAAAAAATTTAAAAAATTATTTTTTACTAATGAGGCTTGATAAACCAATAGGAATTTGGTTACTGATGTGGCCGATGCTCTGGTCAATGTGGGTATCTACTGATGGTCAAGTGAATGAAACTCTATTAATTGTCTTTTTAATTGGTGTCATTATTATGCGCTCAGCTGGATGCGTGCTAAATGATATTGCAGATAAAAATATTGATCCTTTTGTAAAAAGAACTAAAGATCGTCCAATAGCATCAGGAAAAGTCTCTGTGCGTGAGGGTAAAAAACTATTTATATTACTCATGGCAATTGCATTTAGCCTTTTGTTTTTTTTAAATACTTCAACGAAACTTCTCGCCCTTGTCGGGGCACTCATAACAACTGTCTATCCATTCCTAAAAAGAATTATTTCAGCTCCACAGCTATTTTTAGGAGTGGCATTTGGTTGGGCTGTCCCAATGACATTTTCCGCAAATTTAGGATACGTAAACACAGTAGGATGGCTGATTTTTGTAACTGCAATAATTTGGGCAATTATCTATGACACATATTATGCAATGGTTGATCGAGATGATGATATAAATCTACCAGTAAAATCTACAGCAATATTATTTGGTAAATACGATTTACTTATAATTGGAATATGCCAGATAATTATGGTTTTCTTGCTGATTTTATTAGCAAAAATCATGAATGCAACAATATGGGTGTATCTATCAATTTTTATTTCATCCTGCATAATGATGCATCACCAAATAATAACCAAAAAAAGACAAAGAGAAGCTTGTTTTAGAGCGTTTTATAACAATCATTACATAGGTATGGTGATGTTTATAGGAATATTGCTAAATTATTATCTTCCGAAATAAAAGCTTCTTATGATAAAGACTGATTACATTCAACAAAATCATGTGCGCATGAGATTTGATAAATGTGNTGAACTCTTCAATGATCATGATTTTTTTCATGAATATTGTCGNAAAAACTTATTTGAGAGGTTAGCACCTATAAAAATAAACCCGAAGATAATTCTAAATATTGGAAGCGCTACTGGTTCTGGATCCAATTTACTCTCAAAAAACTATAAGGATTCACAAGTCTTTAACATTGATTTATCCTTCGGTATGTTGAAACAATCACTCTTGAAAAAGAACAAAAAGATTAAACATGTTCAAGCTGAAGCAAGTGTATTGCCGTTCAATGACAATTCTATTGATCTAATATTTAGTAATCTTTGTATGCCCTGGTTAAATGATCTGCCTTTTTTTTTCAGAGAGATCAGNCGCGTCACNAAAAAAGATGGGTTGTTCATCTTCTCCACTCTTGGGCCTGATTCTCTTCTTGCTNTAAAAAAAGCATGGGCAGAAATAGATAACTTTTCTCACATCAACAATTACATAGACATGCATATTATTGGAGATCAACTTATGAATGTNGGATTGCTTGATCCAGTGCTTGATTCTGAGCGAATGATCATTAAATATGACAACATATCTTCAATTGAGCGTGACTTGACTTGTACAGGTGCCAGGAATGCACTGACAGCAAGAGAGGGCTCTCTTACTGGAAGAAAAAAATATGAACAATTTAGGAAAAAATTATTTCCTTGCAATACTAATGATAAATTAGATATTGAAATGGAGATAATATATGGACACGCATGGGGTAGAGAGCTATCACCCTCTCAGAATGAACATGTTATAGATGCATCCAATATCATGATAAGAAAAATAAATTCATAGAAATGGCTTTTTACACATATAAAAATAATTTAAAAGAANTCATCCCATATGTGCTGTTGGTAATCTTGATTTATACCTTCTCTTCACTGGGAATGTGGCAACTTGACAGAGCAAAAGAAAAAAAAGAAGCATTAACGACTTTCAATTCATCAGAAGGATATGAATTAATTGNTGAAAATTCTAGCTTCGAAATCTACAAAAAAATAAAAGCCGCTGGACAATANGATGATTCCAGGCAGNTTATTATTGACAACATAATCAGAGAGGATGGGATCGGACAGNTGATTATAACTCCTTTTAGAATCTCAAAATCTTCTAAAATTATACTGGTTAATAGAGGATGGATTAAAAAGAAATTGGGCTCATTTCCAGATATTAATGAATTAGATCAGANCATTATTGAGATTCGAGGGTTATCTGGAATCCTTCCTAAAGTGACAATAAGGGATAAAGAGGCCTTTGAAGAGAATGCTGACTGGCCATTAATCGNAAGCTATCCTACATTCAAAGAGATTGANGACAAATTAGGAGAGCCTGTNTTTCCATTTATCTTGCTTTTAGATCAAAAAGAAAAAAATGGTTTCCAAAGGAATTGGGATCCAAAAATTTCAGGACCNGCGACAAATTATGGTTATGCAGTGCAGTGGTTTCTTATGTGTTTTTGCTCGGTATTGTTTCTGATCTACAGAATAAGAAAATATTTTTTTTAGGATACGACTANACAATATCTTGTTGATGCTTTTTTAGTGATATAATTTAGTTAAATTTATTTATTCTCGGTGTATCAATTTGCCACAACTTACTCAAAATAACCAAGCAACTTGGGCTGACTACTATGAACTTACTAAACCTAATGTAGTGGCGCTGATAGTATTCTGTGGAATTGTCGGAATGTTGCTCTCAACACCNACATTACCTCAAATAAGCACCCTTATATTTGGAGCGTTAGGTATAGGTCTCAGCGCTTCCTCCGCTGCAGTTATAAATCATGTTCTAGACATTCAAATTGATCAGAAAATGAGCAGAACAAAATCTAGACCCCTGCCCCAAGGTAGACTATCTCAATCAAAGGCACTCTTATTTTCATTAATCTTGTGTCTGATTTCTATGCTCATTTTATTCGCCTTCATCAATACTATCACTGCAATTCTTACATTCTTATCGCTTATAGGTTATGCANTTATCTACACTGTTTTTCTTAAACGAGCTACACCNCAAAATATTGTAATTGGTGGAGCGGCGGGNGCGGCTCCTCCTGTTCTTGGCTGGACTGCCGTAACAGGTGAAATTCATGCAAATGCATTAATTCTATTTTTAATTATATTTCTGTGGACGCCACCTCATTTTTGGGCTCTGGCGATAGCAAGAAAAGATGATTATCAAAAGGCCAATATACCCATGTTACCGGTAACACACGGCAGCGCATTCACAAGATTGTTTATATTCAATTACACCATACTTCTCGTTGGTGTCACCATCCTTCCATACCAAACTGGCATGAGTGGATTAATATATCTCATAACTGCCATTTTCTCAGGAATTGTTTTTTTATGGTACGCAAATAAACTAAAAACTGAGGAAAATATTGAATTATCAATGCGTGTTTTTCAATTTTCGATTCATTACCTGATGGTTCTTTTTGCCGCCCTTCTAGTTGATCATTATTTACTTTTCAGAATTAGCGATTTGATCTAATCCGAAAATGGATGTTACACCCATATTAGAACCACTCAATGAGCAACAGCGAAAAGCTGTTACGGCTGAAAAAAAACCTTTGCTCGTCATTGCTGGTGCTGGCAGTGGAAAAACACGTGTTCTTACGCATAGAATTGCATGGCTTATAAAAATTGAAAATCTATCGCCACATAATCTGATGGCAGTTACTTTTACAAATAAAGCAGCAAAAGAGATGAGAGATAGAATTGAAACTCTTCTTGGGATACCCGTTAATAATCTTTGGATCGGAACATTNCATGGCCTTGCTCATCGATTGTTAAGAAGGCATGCCGAAAGTATCAAGCTCAAAAAAAACTTCCAAATTATTGATTCTGACGATCAGCTTAGAATCATTAAGAGNCTCATTAAAAGNNTNAATATAAATCCAGATATTTATCCACCNAAGGAGCTNCAATATTTTATTAACCAGAAAAAAGATGANGGCCTNAGGCACGATCAGATATCANTTAAAAATGATCCTGANNTNGAAAAAAAAATCACTTTNTACNANTATTACCAAGAAATATGCGATCANGATAATTTAGTGGACTTTGCNGAATTATTGCTGAGAAGCTATGAACTTTTGCATCAGAACCCCGACCTTTTAAATCTATATAGGAGTAAATTCAAAAATATACTTGTTGATGAATTTCAAGATACCAATGTCATTCAATATGCTTTTTTAAGGTTGTTAATTGGAAAAGATAATTTGCCATTTGTGGTGGGTGATGATGATCAATCCATCTATCGGTGGCGCGGAGCAAAAATGGAACACATTGCTCAATATCAAAAAGATTATCCAAAAACAGAGGTTGTAACACTAGAGCAAAACTATCGCTCATCTGCAAACATCCTTAAAGCAGCCAATTCTGTCATAAATAATAATGAAATAAGAATGCCAAAAGAATTATGGACTAATGGTGACTCAGGAGATTTGATCAGAGTTTTTGCGGCTTTTAATGAGAGAGAGGAAGCATCATTTATAACTGGCAGAATAGAGGACTGGGTTAACAATGGAAATAAAAGATCTGAAATTGCCCTAATATATCGATCAAATGCACAATCAAGAGTATTAGAGGAGTCTCTCATTAGTAGATCAATACCATATAGAATATATGGAGGCCTCAGATTTTTTGAGAGAGCAGAAATAAAAGACGCATTAGCTTATTTAAGAATTGTTCATTATGAAAATGACAATACATCACTTGAAAGAGTCATCAATAAACCAACCAGAGGGATTGGCACTAAAACTTTAGATACAATAAGAAATTGCGCCAAAGAAAAGAACATTTCACTCATGAAAGCTTCAGTCTTTCTTGTTGAAAATGAAGCATCAGGAAGAAAATATCAAAAACTTAGTAGCTTTCTTACAATCATTAACAAAATGCGAAGAGAAGTAGATTCTCTAGAGCTTCATAATCAAATTGATCATGTTATAAATTTGAGTGGGCTAATTGAGCATTACAACAAGGAGAAAGGAGAAAAAGGAATTACTAGAATCGAAAATTTGAGTGAACTTGTAAGTGCAGCAAAAAGTTTTGAGCCAGATGATGATATGTCAGAAATTGATTCTTTCTTGTCTCATGCTGCTTTAGAGTCAGGAGACGAGCAAGCAAGTGAATGGGAAGATTGTGTTCAATTAATGACCATGCATTCAGCAAAGGGGCTTGAATATCCTGTTGTGTTTATGTGCGGTATGGAAGATGGTCTATTTCCTCATCAGAGATCCATTGCAAATAACAATAACTTGGAAGAGGAAAGAAGGCTTTGTTATGTAGGAATAACAAGAGCAAAGAAAATACTCTATCTAACCTATGCGCAGCAGCGCAGATTACATGGGCTAGATAACTTTTCTCCTTCATCAAGATTTTTAGAAGAAATACCGAATGAACTCAAAGATGAGATAAGAAGCACATATAATAAAAGAGAATTCAAGCTATCAAATGAATTCAGTGTCAGAGATAGCGTGGCTTCCGAAGCCCCTATTAAACTTGGTCAGAGAGTGGTGCATAAAAAATTTGGAGAAGGAACAATCATGGCCTATGAAGGTGAAAATACACAAGCACGTGTACAGGTCAATTTTGATCATGCTGGCCTAAAATGGCTCGTACTCAGTTTTGCAAACCTTGATCTTATATAAAGATAAGAAATATCATTCTATGATCAAATTTGAGAGACATACAAAGTGAACATGAAGATATTGATTTTAGGGGCCGGTCAAGTTGGTTCATCAGCAGCGGAACAGCTTTCACGTGAAGAAAGCAATGATGTTACTGT
>PBVS01000070.1 GCA_002728725.1 Woeseiaceae bacterium | reverse complement strand
CGTATGATCTCTCCATCTATTATTTTTATAGGCATCGATAAATCATCTACCATATTTTCAAGAACAATTTTTTGCTGATAATCCTTATTACCAAAAACAGAAAAATTTGGCTCCACAAGAATGAAAAGTCTCAGAACAACAGAGGCAACGCCATCAAAGTGTCCCGGTCTTATGCTTCCACATAAATCATTGGAAATACCTGACAAAGTTACACCAACCATCTCATCTGGATAGTGAGGATAGATATCCTCCAATTCAGGTGTATAGACAATATCAATTCCCATTTTTTTTAATTTAGATAAATCATCCTCCATTGTTCTGGGATATCTCTCAAAGTCCTCACCTTCTAGGAATTGAGTCGGATTAACAAATATTGAGACAACAACAAAATCAGCAATTTTTTTTGCTCTATTAATTAGGCTCAAATGGCCTTCATGAAGGTTTCCCATTGTGGGAACTAGGGCAATTTTTTTTCGAAGCAATTTCTGTGAGCGTATTTGTGAACGCAAATTCTGTTTTTCACTTATTACTTCCAATGACGTCTCGCTATTTTACGCTATGAAAAACAATGCTCAGGAGATGGATAATCTCCTTCCTTTACTGCCTTAACATAAGATTCTATGGCATCGAGAGGCGAATCATGACCGAGCATGAAATTTTTAACGAATTTTGGCATTGTTCCTTGAGTGATTCCAAGAACATCATAGAGTACCAATATCTGACCATCGACATTGGGTCCCGCCCCAATTCCAATTACTGGAATATCCAATTTATCTCTTATTAACTTACCCAATTCATTTGGAACACACTCAAGGAGAATCAAATCAGCTCCAGCATTTTGGAGGGATATCGCATTCTTGAGCATTTTATCTGATTCACCTTTATCTCTTCCTTGAACCTTGAAACCACCAATTTTATGGACCGATTGTGGTTTTAAACCAAGATGGGCACAGACAGCAATATCATGTCTTGCAAGATGCTCAACAATAGATATTTGATCTTCTCCTCCTTCAAGCTTAATCATCATCGCCCCTCCTTCTTGCATTAGACGAACAGAATTTTCTAATGCTTGATTAGGATCTGAATAACTCATAAAAGGCATATCAGCGATTAAAAAAGCTCTGCTTAGGCCTTTTGCCACATTATTACTATGATAGACCACGTCATCTACTGTCACAGGCACAGTCGTATCATGACCTTGAATAACCATACCCAGAGAATCTCCAACAAGCACAACATCGATACCCGCCTTATCGACTAACAAAGAAAAACTTGCATCGTAAGCTGTNATACATGCAATTGCTTCCTTATTGGATTTCATTTTTTTTAGAGTGGCAACATTAATGGGCGGTTCGGCCATACCTCTGTTTTTTAATTGTGTATACATTCGTGTTTTCTTCCTTATGAAAATCCAACTACGGATAGTGGATTAAAGAAATGCCTGCCGCCNTTNGTTGTTTTAATCTGCTCTAATAGCTGTTTATATTCAATTTCATTNTTTAACGGATCNATAGAAGCAGTATTAACGATTAGGAGCGGCCCATCATCATAGGAATGATAGTGTCTTGCAAAAGACTCGGTTATATTNTCTAGATAATTCNTATCAATGAATTTCTCACTGGGGACATTTCGACGAGCAATCCTCTCAAGCAAAATACTGGGATTTGCTTGAAGGTAAATTACAAGATCTGGCACTACATTTTCAATATCCATATTCTCATAAACTTTTTCATACAGCTCCATCTCACTGGAATCAAGATTGACTGATGCGAACAATTTATCTTTTTCTAGATGGAAATCAGCTACATAAATTGATGAAAAAAGATCGGATTGACGTAATATTTCTAGTTGTTTGGCACGTTGAAATAGGCA
The DNA here is from genome assembly GCA_002728725.1 of Woeseiaceae bacterium. Classification (GTDB taxonomy): domain Bacteria; phylum Pseudomonadota; class Gammaproteobacteria; order Steroidobacterales; family Woeseiaceae; genus SP4260. The sequence goes on along the minus strand of PBVS01000070.1, from coordinate 7,630 downwards.
ATGCAGTTGAGCCGGTAAGGCACCTCGCCCCCCTTTATAAAACCGATCCAAAAAGGGATTATTGTCAATATCCTCTAATATTAATGTTCCTGAAAGACTCTCTGATAGCTTTTTTGCTAGGCTCGTTTTTCCTACACCAATTGGACCTTCAACTACAATGAATTGACTGGATTCTGTTTTCACATCATGAAGCTTAGTCATCGTTCTTTATTTTCTTTACTGAGAGATTTTGTGGTTTTTCCATTTCTAATAAGTCTACAACATTTAAATACTCAGATACCATCAGTTCAGGTGCAATTTCTGATAATGGAAATAAAACAAAATCCCTATTCTGAATTTCGGGATGNGGCAATACCAGTTTATCGTCGTTCGTTACCATATTGCTGNAGAATAGAATATCTAAATCTATTGTTCTAGGGCCCCATCTTATAGACCCTCTTTCTCTTTTTTGTATTTTTTCAATTTGTTGTAACTTAATAAGTAATTCATAGGGATCGAGCAGTGTCAGTAGAGCCACAACTGCATTTATAAAATTTGGTTGCTCAATAGATCCAACTGGTTCAGTCTCATAGAAACTGGATTTTTTTATGAGGTGAGTTCTTTCAATTTTACCTATATTTACAAGAGCATTTTCAATCTGTTTAATTGGATCATCTTGATTACTTCCCAAACCAACATATGAAATTTTCCAGTGTATTTTATTATTCTTCATTCTGATTGAGTAGATATCCAAAAGGATGCGATCTTTTCATCGAATTCATTTACTTTTGTCCTGATTAACATGAAATCGTATGCTGCCCTGAATGCGCGTTGAGAAATTAGATATTTAGCATTTTTTTTTGTTGTTACTTCAAGTTTGGGTTGCATTGAAAGCATATCAATCATAAGACTAGAGAATCTTTTCGGGATCGCAATTCTTCTTTTGTGCGCTTCAATAACATTAATAGCAGCGATTATAATAGAGCGGGCATCAGAGCATTTTTTTCTTTTTTTTATTCTTAACGACTCCTTCTTTATTGAGGCCCAAAAGAAAATTCCCAAGAGAAACATTGGGCTTACAGGTTGCCCTAGGAGCACCCTTCTATCTGAATCTTGAAGAGCATAAATGATGAAATTATTAAATAATTTATCCTGTTTGATTTCTTCGTGAGTATCAAAAAAAATCTTATTAAAGATATTATACTCCTGCATCATTAAAAAGNCTTTTTCTGCGTTTCCANAAAGAAATAGCTTTTTAAACTCTTCGAATATCCTTGCGGATGGAATATTGCACAATAGATCTGAATTTTTCTTAATTGATTTTTTTAAATTTTTATCTATAGAAAAATTTAATTTTGCAGAAAATCTNAATGCTCTTATCATTCTGACTGGATCTTCTTGAATTCTATTATCAGGNTCACCTATCACAACAAGCTTTTTTTGTTGGATATCATCCAATCCACCCATGAAGTCCCAAATTTTCTTTTTGGCAGGATCGTAATAAAGTGCATTACACCTAAAATCTCTTCTTATCGCATCATCTTCAACAGAGCCAAATTCGTTATCCCTGATAATTCTCCCCGTATGATCCATCATTACATTTCTATTAGATGGCAATGAAGCAGATCTAAATGTTGATACTTCAATAATCTCTCTACCATATCTTATNTGAGCCAAACGAAAACGCCTGCCAATTAATTTACAATTTTTAAAGATCCTCTTTATGTGTTTTGGAGTAGCGTTTGTTGCTACGTCAAAATCTTTTGGTGTGGTAGATATTAATAAATCTCTCACACACCCTCCAACTAAAAACGCCTGAAAACCATTTTTTTTCAGTGTTTTTATAACTTTAAGAGCATTTTTGGAAATGAGCTTTTCATTAAAATTTAATAATGAAGTTTTTAGCTTTTTTACTTTCATTGCGAGGTAGACGAATCCGTCAATTTTTTATTTATACTATTTCTGATAAAACTAGACCGCTGTTTGAATTGTTTTNTTAGATTTAAGATATACTAGTCTATAATAATTATTTCAGGGGATATTAGCATGCTAAATAGACTGCCTCATAATACAAAAAGAATTATATTACTGATATTCATTATTATTGCATCTCTATGGGTTGGAAGAGACTTTATTATGAAATTCTTGCCAAAAGATACAAGTAACTCTATTCAGAATAATATTATAGATCCAGTTTTAAGCATAACCACTAATTGCTCNCTTCTTGANGATGAAATAAAAAAAGATGAAGACTGTCGCTGGAGCCTGAATTGCAGATTATCTAGAAATGAGCAGGTAGCATACGAAAAAAGAAAGATTAATTTTGAAAAGTTTTGTGAATTAAATTAAATAATGTCTGCAGTAAGTCTAAAAAGACGCTTTGTCTCAATGTTATATGATTCATTTTTGATATTATCTCTTATATTTATAGGTACCATACCTTTTATTGCATTACGTTCTGGAGAGGCAGTAGAAAGCAGTTCAACGAGTTATAAATTTACCTTATTCCTAATATCCTATTTCTTTTTTGTTAGCTTCTGGTATCTTTCTGGCAGGACGCTTGGTATGCAATCCTGGAAGATTAGACTTATCTCATTTGATGGAAAAAAACCTAATTTGACGCAATGCAGCGTAAGGTTTATTGCAGCGATATTCTCTTGGATACCCCTTGGAATGGGCTATTGGTGGCAATTGCTCGATAANGATAATCTTTCTTGGCACGACCGTCTGTCAAAAACAAAACTAAATTTAGAAAAAAAATAATTATCTATACCTAACCAATCGCAATCTATACATTGCTATAGATAGTAATAAAATCGGTGGTAACCAAGCAGTTAAAATTGAATTGACTCCATAGACTTGGCCATAATTAAATATTAATTCTCTTATTAAAAAATATACTAACCCGATAATTAATCCGACAGTAATTCTTGTCCCGCCGCCAGTATTTCTCAGTGAAGAGTAAACAAAAGTTAAGGCCAATAATGGCATCGTAACCAATGTCAATAATGAGGAAACCCTAGACCAAAGCTCTACTTCATATCTATTGGCTGATAGGCCATTTTTCTTTAAATAACCAACGTAACCAGATAGCTCTCTTACTGATAAACTGATTGGCTTTACTAGCGTTACACCCAGCAAGTCACTATTTAATTCAAACGATTCATTGATCTTTCTCGCAGAACTTATCGTGACTTTATTATCTTCAAATCTTGTTTCTCTAAAATTTTCTAGTACCCAATCTTCACTATTGTCGATCCCAGAGTTTTCAGCAACAGCAATAGCCTTCAGGGACTTGTCTTCATTCAATTTGAACATGTAAATACTTCCGAAATCATAATCCGTATTTACTCTCTCTAAATGAATAATGGTATTTCCATCTTTTACCCACACAGCATTCCCAAAATCTGCCTCACTGCTTCCGTATCTGGCCTCATCCCTCATATTTCTTGCATAATAATCAAGTGGGGGACCCATAAATTCACCTACTAATATTGATATCACTATTCCAACCAAGCCACCCATGGACAGAATTTTTGCCAGATCTCTAATAGATATTCCGGCTGAGTGCATTATGACCAATTCACTATTATTTGCATGATTACCAAGACAGAGAAGAGATCCAATAAGCATTGAGATTGGAAGCATCTCAAAAACCAGCTGCGGCAGCCTTAAGAGTGCGAATAGAAATGCATCAAGAGCATTATAATTGCCAGTAATATTATCAAGCTGACTTATAAATTCATATAGCATTGTGATTGAGAGCAAAACAAACATTACAGAAAGAACATTCATCATCACTGACTTTATAAGATATCTTGTGAGTATCGTATTCATTTAAAAATAATTTTTCTTTTGATTCTTCTAAAATACCCATTTTGGCTCATTATCACTAAGCCTAAAATCACTAATATTGATATATGAACCCACCACAAACCCAATTTCTTGTTTATGACGCCCTGTTCTATCCAAGCTCTTCCTGCCGAGAGAAGATTGTAATAAATCACAAAAGTGAATATACCAAAGAAAATTTTGCTGAATTGACCTTGTCTGGGTTCACTCTTGCTCATAGGTACAGCAAGAAGGGCCAAGATAGCAGTTGAGATGGGTATAGCAATCCTCCAATGGAGNTCGGCAACTTTTTCNGGATCAGTTGATCNAACTAGNTCTTGAAATGGAAGCGATTCAATTTCAAGCATAACATCTGTCANATCAGGAAGCTNATAAGGAATCCCNTGCTCCTCAAATTCCATAATCACATAATTAGTCGTGCCAGGTNTNCCCGTGTAGCGTTTTCCATCGGATAGCACAAAATATCTCTCATTTTCATCTTCCGTTTCTATTTGATTTCCTCGTTTTGCTGTAACCACCTCAANCTCACCNTCAATTGAGGTGTACTGCAAAAAAACATTTCTTAATTCTCCAGNTTCACCAATTCCTTCAGCGTAAATTGCAGTTCCTAAAGCCTGATCAACTACAAATCTTCCTGGCTCTATACTGCTTAGATCAATTTTTCGTTTGGCCTCATTATTTATTTTTTCCATTTGAATTAGGGATTTAGGGCCAATATCAATAGAGACCCATGCTGATAAAACTATCAAAGGAATACTAATTAAAAATATTGGACGATAGATCCCCATGGCACTGACTCTGCATGCCATCATCGCTGACATTTCACTATTTGAATAAAGCCTACCCAGGGTTACCAAAATAGATAAAAACAATCCTATTGGTATAAGAATGATTAAATATTGAATACCTGAGAAAAAAATTAGATCTAATACAGCATCTCTGGGAAGCTTGTCTTTTGCAACATCACCCAAAATTCTTGCAAATTGATTTGTTAATAATACGCCAAGCAGAGTTAGCATAACAACTAACCAAGTACTTAGGACTTCTTTCAAAATATATTTATCTATAATTCGAAACATAAATACGTACTTTTTATTAAATTATCTATTAACTTAACTTATACTTTGCATCATGGTAAGACTAATGTTTTTTGATTGGGTGTCAAACACAATCTATACGCTCTCTTTCCTAAAATACAAAATAATTAGAAAAGGTTAAATCATGAACTTTGTAACTACGAAAACAGCTGCCGATATGATAAATACTGAATGCCTGATATTAGGCATCTTTATGGGAAAAATGATTGGAGAAACAGCAAAATATATTGATAAAAATTCCAAAAAGTCCATTTCTAAATTAATCGCCAGTGGCGATATAAAAACAGGGCTTGGTAGCACAAAAATTATAAATAATATGGAAGGGGTAAAAGCCAAGAGAGTTCTTATAGTTGGCCTAGGAAGTCAAGAGTCATTTGGTGCCGATGAATTTAAAAAGGCTTGTGAATCCGCAATGAATTCAATTTCAGGCATTAAATTAAACAATTTTGCAAATTACCTAATCATTGAAAAGGTAAAGAGCACCAGTAACTACTACAAATCAAGATATTTTGTTGAGGCTTACTTTTCCTCAATTTATCAATTTGATCAATTAAAAACTGAAAAGAAAAATAAAATATCTACACCGGCAAAAATAATAATGGGAATATCAAATTCTGGAGACTCCGAAAAAATAAAATTAGGGTGTGAGCATGGTAGATCGATCTCTGTTGGAGTTAATATTGCGAAAGATCTAGGAAATCTTCCAGCCAATATCTGTACCCCAACATACCTGGCCAATCAATCAAAAAAATTTGCGAAAAGATACAAAAAAATGTCCGTCAAAATACTCAATGAAGGGACATTGAAAAAACTCAAAATGAATTCTTTTCTGTCTGTAACAGCTGGATCAAAAGAACCGGCTAAAATGATAGTGATGGAATATAAAGGAGCTCAAAAGCAGAGACCTTATGTTTTAGTTGGAAAAGGAGTGACCTTTGATACAGGAGGTATCTCAATCAAACCAAGTGCTAAGATGGATGAGATGAAATACGATATGTGCGGAGCGGCAACAGTGATTGGCGCAATATGTGCCGTTGCTGAAATGAAGCTCCCGATCAACCTTAATGTTGTTGTTCCAGCATGTGAAAATCGTCCGAGTAGCTCAGCTACTCTCCCAGGCGATATCGTAAAGAGTATGTCTGGGCAAACAATAGAAATTTTAAACACAGATGCGGAAGGACGCTTAATTTTATGTGATGCTTTAACTTATTCTGAGCGTTTCAATCCCAAATACATTGTTGATGTTGCCACTCTAACAGGTGCATGTGTTGTTGCTCTTGGTCACATTAGAACAGCGATCATGAGCAACAATGAAGATCTCAGTAACAATTTAATGGATGCTGCAGACAAAGCTTCTGACAAAGCGTGGAAAATGCCAATGGGCAGTGAATATGATAATCAGCTAAAGAGTAATTTTGCAGATATGGCAAATATTGGGAGCGGCTATGGCGGCTCCATTACAGCTGCTTGTTTTTTAGGAAGGTTTACAAAAAATATGAAATGGGCTCACCTCGATATCGCTGGAACAGCATGGAAATCGGGCGCACAAAAAGGAAGCACAGGAAGACCAGTTCCAATGCTATCAGAATTCATTATCAATCAGAGCAAAAAGAATTCATAAAAATGAAGGAAGTTGATTTTTATATCCTCTCAAAAGATGATGTGGAGAGTACGATGGTTTTTGTGTGCAAACTCTCTGAAAAAGCATACAAGATGAAAAAATCAATCAATATTCTAACGCCAAATCATAGTTTTTCTGAAAAGCTCAGTGAACTTCTATGGAGCTTCAAAAAAGAGAGTTTTTTGCCAAATACAATCAAAATATCCAAAGAAAAGGAATTAAGTAATAGTATATCCATCACACATAATGGTGATTTGTTGAACGATTCGGATGTATTAATTAATCTTTCAGATCAGGATCTTGATAATTACATGAGAGCAAACAGGTTAATTGAGATCATTCCGAATAATGAAGAACTGAAAAAACAAGCCAGGATAAAATATAAAGAATACAAAGAATCTAATTATGATGTTAGATCACATAATATAAAGTAACCATAAATTATGGATAAGAAATATCAACCCCATAAATTCGAAGAAAAGCATTACAAATGCTGGGAAGAGAATGGTTATTTCAAACCTCAAGGGAAAGGCGACCCATACTGCATTGTAATACCGCCTCCAAATGTGACGGGAACGCTTCATATGGGCCATGCTTTCCAAGACACGATTATGGATAGTCTGACCAGGTACCACAGAATGATGGGTTTTAACACTTTATGGCAACCTGGAACAGATCATGCTGGTATTGCCACCCAAATGGTTGTCGAGAGAATTCTCAATGCAGAGGGTCTATCGAGACTAGATTTGAACCGAGAAGATTTTATTAAAAGAGTTTGGGAGTGGAAGGAAGAATCTGGGGGAAAAATATCAAAGCAATTAAGAAGAATTGGAGCTTCACTTGATTGGGATAGGGACTGCTTCACAATGGACGAAAAGTTAAGTGAGGCCGTTCAAACAGTTTTTATAACATTATATGAAGAGGGTTTAATTTACAGAGGTAAGAGACTTGTTAATTGGGATCCAGTTCTTCACACCGCCCTGTCTGATCTCGAGGTTCTATCCGCAGAAGAAGAAGGAAATTTATGGCATTTAGAGTACCCAATAAAAAATTCAAATAAATTATTAACTGTTGCAACAAC
>PBVS01000069.1 GCA_002728725.1 Woeseiaceae bacterium | reverse complement strand
CTCGTGGGATGATCTTTTATTTCTATTAGCATTTTACTTACTGGATGAGAATTTTCTTATAAACTTATCAATGGGAGTAATTCAATTATAAATCAAAAGATGATTTTAGAACCATAATGCCATTTATACTATTCAATAAACCATATAATGTTCAATGCCAATTCTCAGGGCCCAGTCCGAATCTATCGGATCACATTCATACAAAAGATGTATACGCAGCAGGCAGACTCGATAAGAGAAGCGAAGGTCTTTTAATCCTAACCGATGATGGACGGCTTCAATCGCGAATAACAGAACCAAAAATGAAACTTGAAAAATATTACTGGGTTCAGCTAGAAGGTGAATTGAAAGAGGAGCATATAGATATACTCAAAAAAGGTGTCAAGCTCAGAGATGGAAACGCGAGAGCTTTATCTGCGAAAATAATTGATGAGCCAAAATCATTATGGCGAAGATCTAAACCCATCAGATATAGGAAACATATAAATACCTCATGGGTAAATATCGTTATTTCTGAAGGGAGAAATCATCAAATCAGAAGAATGACCGCGCATATTGGTTTTCCCACGCTGAGGCTCATTCGTCATAGAATAGGTCCATGGAAACTTGAAAAGTTAGCGCCTGGTGAATTGATAACCTATAGAAATAAAGAGGCCTGGTCAAACCTGAAATAAGATGATCATCCTAGGCTGATAACCCAGATATGCCCAGCGCTATCTCCATAGCCTGCTCGTAATTTAACCTTGGATCTACAGGAGACTTATAGGCAATTGCCAGATCTTCATCATTCAACCCTCTTGCACCTCCAGTGCATTCGGTAACATTTTCACCTGTTAATTCAAGGTGAACGCCCCCCAAGTATGAGCCCATATTTTTATGAATCTTAAAGGCTGACTCTAGCTCAGAGGTGATATTATCGAATCTTCTGGTCTTGACTCCGCTGTTTGTTGATTCTGTGTTTCCGTGCATTGGATCGCATACCCAAAGAACGGGTGAAGCTGATTCTTGAACTGTCTTAATCAGGTGAGGTAACGTATCTTCGATTTTATCTGCGCCAAATCTATGAATTAGAGTGATTCTTCCAGGAATATTCTCAGGATTTAGTGACTTCAAGAGATTTTGCAACCAATCTTTAGTCATGCCTGGTCCAATTTTGATGCCCATAGGATTTGCTACACCGCGAAAGTACTCAACGTGTGCACCATCCAATTCAGCAGTTCTCATGCCAATCCATGGAAAATGCGTTGTCAGATTATAATAATTCTTCGTTCTTTCAATATATCGAGTTTGAGCTTGCTCATAATGCAAGTGAAGACCTTCATGGGCAGCATATATTTCTGCTTTTTGCGAAAGGAATAATGGTCTTCCTGAAGTACTCTCTATGAAGTCAATCGATTCGGTTATGCTTTGAATTATTTTTTTGTACCTATCGCCCATCTCTGAATGACCTAACCAATCAAGATCCCAGTATTCTGGGTGATGAAGATCGACGAAACCTCCATCGATTAGGGATCTCACAAAATTCATAGTTAGAGCTGCTCTTTCGTAGCCTCTTAATATCAATGATGGATCAGGAACTCGATCATCGCTTGTAAAAGCACTTCTGTTAATTATATCGCCACGATAACTAGGAAGCTCCTGCCCATTCTTTGATTCTATATCTGCTGATCTTGGCTTGGCATACTGTCCCGCCATTCTACCAACTCTCACTACCGGTTTTTTGAGACCATACTGCATTACCGTGCTCATCTGAAGCAGAATTTTTAATTTAGCGACAATGCTATCTGAATTGCAGTCTGAAAAGCTTTCTGCACAATCTCCGCCTTGAAGAATNAAAACATCTCCTCTTTGTGCTGACGCTATATGCTCACGCAATTTATCCACTTCCCATGAAGTAACAATCGGCGGTAATTGACTTAAATCTGAAACAGCCCGGTTTAATTGATTCGCATCAGGGTAAGTCGCTTGTTGAGAAGCATTCATTTTTTGCCAAGAGTCTGGCNACCAATTTTTTTTGTTATCACTCAATGTATCAAAATTGCCTAATTTAAAATTCCAGAGAAGAATTGTGCACGTGTAAACATCTTAATGCAATCATAAGCTTACAAACATTATGTAAATTTTTTCTCTAATTTCTAATTATATATGTAATTGAGGAAAACAAATGAAATCTAAAACACTACTGGAAAGAATTTAAAAGGATTGGCAAAATATGATCTATTACTGATATTGCAATTACTTCATTTTTCAAAGGGAGTCCATTTTGAAACAAATTCTAGAAAAACTTAATCTAAGCGCCGTCAATCCTGGAAGTTGGTCAGGCGCTCAATCCATGCAAACAGATAAGGAAAAATTAATCGAATCGATTAATCCATCTACAAAGGAAGTTATAGCTTCTGTTATCAATACAAATAATGATGAATATGAGCAAATCATTAAGAATGCACAAGAGGCTGCAAAAGAATGGAAAAANATACCAGCTCCTGTCCGTGGGGATGCTGTCAGAAGAATTGGTGAATCACTCAGAGAGCATAAGGATGCACTCGGAAGNCTTGTTAGCCTTGAAATGGGAAAAATTAAAGCTGAAGGTGACGGTGAAGTTCAGGAGATGATAGACATGGCAGACCTTGCTGTGGGTCAATCGAGAATGCTCTATGGAGTTACCACTCAATCTGAAAGACCAATGCACAGAATGTATGAACAATGGCATCCTTTAGGATTAGTTGGAATTATAACGGCTTTTAATTTTCCAGTAGCTGTATGGTCATGGAATGCCTTTATTGCAGCCATATGTGGCAACATAAATATATGGAAGCCCTCCCCTAAGACTCCTCTTTGTTCAGTTGCTGTGCAAAAAATATGCAATCAGGCTTTGAAGGATCAGGGCTTTCCTGATGTTTTTCATCTTATGAATGATGAATCAAATGTTCTGTCACAAAAATTGATTGATGANGAAAGAATTGACTTATTGTCATTTACTGGATCCAGTCATGTAGGAAGAAAAGTTGGACAACAAGTAGCATCAAGGATGGGAAAGTACCTTCTTGAATTGGGTGGAAATAATGCAATTATAGTAGATAAATCTGCAAACTTTGATATTACTGTTCCCGGTATTGTGTTTGGCTCAGTAGGAACAGCTGGACAGAGATGCACAACAACTAGACGTGTCTTTGTCCATCAATCGCGCATGGCAGAATTACAGGAAAAGCTCATTAATGCATACAAGCAAATACCAATAGGTGACCCACTTAATCCAAACACCCTGATGGGACCAATTATTGATGAGCCATCACTTCAAAATCTTGAAGAGGCAATCGATCAAATAAAAAAAGCAGGAGGAGAAATCTTGATAGGAGGAAAACGTACAAAAGAAGAAGGTTTTTTCTTTGAGCCTACAATTGCCCTAGCAGAAAACGATTGGGATATCGTTCAAAAAGAGACTTTTGGCCCAATACTTTATTTAATACCTTTTGATACACTNGATGATGCCATAAATATGCAAAATAACGTGAAACAAGGTCTTTCTTCGGCAATTTTTACCGATAATTTGCAAAATGCTGAGTTTTTCCTGTCTAACTTGGGATCAGATTGTGGAATCGCTAATGTCAATATTGGTACATCTGGAGCTGAAATTGGGGGTGCATTTGGAGGTGAGAAAGAAACTGGTGGNGGAAGAGAAGCTGGTTCAGACGCCTGGAAAGCCTATATGCGAAGACAGACTAATACAATTAACTGGGGTAAAGAGTTGCCACTTGCNCAAGGTGTTAATTTTGACATTTGATTATAATNTTAACGTCTAAACTAGAATCATTTTAACCTTAACAATGAAAATAATGATGAGATTATAGCTGCTGTCGCCCCCCAAATCCTATAATCTTCATAATGGTATTCAAAGACAGGAATATCAGTATTCTTGATTTTAATTTTTCTTGTTATTTTATTTTTTTTATTGATAAAAAAATCAAACGGTACGTAAAAATAATCTTCGACTTCAGAATCATCAATCTTAATAGAAATTTCATTTTCTATTATTCCAACTATAGGATGAATCAAAAACCCAGTAAGAGTTGGAACAGAGTCTAGAAATCCAAGAATTTTTATTTTTTGATCAGGTATACCAATTTCTTCTCTAGTCTCCCTCAGTGCAGTATTGACTAGGCTCTTGTCTTTTTTTGACCATCGCCCACCAGGAAAACATATCTCACCAGAATGTGATTTCAATTTTTTTGAACGAACAGTGAACAATAAATTAAGTGNATTGTCCTTTTTTATTATTGGGACCAATACTGAGGAATGAATAAAATTTTTTTGATCCTGCTCACTCAACAATGATGCGATCTTTTTTTTTGAAAATCTTTTGTCTATTGAATTAATTGAAAATAAGAGTGGTTCCTTTTGANTGAGGTTTTCAAAGCATCTCAATTCATGGTCAATAAGCATAAAAATATATTAAGCCCTACTTAATTGAAATTATTTTAAACCACCTTCAGTAAGATCCAATGGATCCAATGCCTGATCAATCTCATCTTCCGACAGATCTGTCATTTCCATTGCTACATCTTTAACTGATCTGTTCTGTTGATATGCTTTTTTTGCAATTTTTGCACCTAACTCATAACCAATCTTTGAGTTTAATGCAGTGACTAATATTGGGTTACGTTTGAGGTTTTTATCGATAACTTCCCGATTGACCTCAAACCCAGAAATTGCCTTTTCATCGATAGAAGAAATGGCATTTGCCATTATATTAATACTTTGTATTAAGTTATANGCNATAACCGGTAACATGACATTTAATTGGAAATTGCCAGACTGAGCTGAGTAAGCTATTGTCGCGTCATTTCCAATTACTTGNGCACAAGCCATNATTACAGCCTCAGGAATAACTGGATTTACTTTACCTGGCATAATGCTTGAACCNGGTTGNAGTTCGGGTAATTTTATCTCACTGATACCNGCGAGTGGTCCAGAGTTCATCCACCTNAGATCATTTGAAATTTTAATTAGACATGTAGCTAATGATCTCAGATGACNAGATAGNTCNAGNGAGCTATCTTGTGAGGACANGGCCTCAAAATATGAGGGGGAAACCNTAAAATCNATACTTGTTTTTTTAGAGANATTTTTTACAAANTTCTCTGCAAAATCCGGATGAGCATTAATTCCTGTTCCAACAGCTGTACCTCCTTGAGCGAGACAAGATAATCGACCCTGACTTTCTTCGATTCTGTCACGTACTTTTTGAAGTTGATGTTTCCAACCATCAACTTCTTGAGCCAANGTGATAGGCATGGCGTCCATGAGATGTGTTCGTCCCGTCTTAACGACGTCTTNCAAGCTATCACTCTTGTGACCCAATGAGNAGATGNTGTTGTTGAGCGCTGGTAATAAACTCTCTTTGAGCCGGATCATTGCAGCTANGCTTATAGCAGTGGGAACAACATCATTACTGCTTTGGCTCATGTTAACATCATCATTAGGATGAACTTTCTCATCTGTTAACAAAGAAGCTATGCTAGCAATTACTTCATTGGCATTCATATTCGAACTTGTCCCAGATCCTGTCTGAAACACGTCAATTAAAAATTCCTCATTAACATCACCATCTATAAGATTTTGAGCGGCTTTTTGTATAGATTTTGATTTTTTCTTACTTATTAAGCCCAGTTGTTCGTTCGTGAGTGCTGCTGACCACTTAATAAGACCCAATGCAGATATAAATTCAAATGGCATGGTTAGGTCGCTTATACAAAAATTATCAAGTGCCCTTTGAGTTTGGGCGCCCCACTTAGCATCCATCGGCACTTTAAGATCGCCCATGCTATCTGTTTCAATCCTGAATTTATCTTTTTTCATAATATATTTTTTTTGTAATATTATTTAATTATGACACAGCAAATAATTAAATTTTAGCTCTATTAGTGTATGATTCTATTTTAATATCATATGCAAACAAGTAATGCCTTACAGTAACCTCAAATCAATATCACCTCTTGATGGTCGTTATTCTGAGAAAGTCTCAGAATTAAGAGATATATTCAGTGAATACGGCTTAATAAAGTACAGAGTGTTTATTGAAATCAAATGGCTGCAACATTTATCGTCAATAAATGATTTGAAAGAATTACCAAAATTTAACTCCGATCTCGACAAAAAATTAAATTCAATTTTAAATTCCTTTAGCATTGATCAAGCAAACGAAATAAAAAAAATTGAAAATGTCACAAATCATGACGTGAAAGCGATTGAATATTACCTAAGAGATTCACTGAAGGATTATGACGGCATTGAGGGGTTTATTCACTTTGGATGCACTTCAGAAGATATAAATAATTTGTCTTACGCTCTTATGTTTCGTGAAGCGCGAGAAAATATACTTTTACCAATGATGAAGGATATCAAAACAGCGTTAACTGATATCACAGATAAATATTCTGACACACCCATGATTTCAAGAACTCATGGGCAGACCGCCAGTCCAACCACTGTAGGAAAGGAAATGGCTAACATCATTCACAGATTGAATGCTGCGGTTACAGATCTTAATGAAATTATTATTCTTGGAAAATTTAATGGTGCGGTTGGAAATTTCAATGCGCACTATTCAGCCTACCCAGAATTAGATTGGATTGAAATAAGTAATAACTTCATAAAATCAATTGGATTAACGCCAAATGAGCTTACCACACAAATAGAACCTCACGATTGGACTGCTAAGTTTTGTCATTGCTTGATAAGATACAACGTAATCCTACTTGATTTATGCAAAGACATATGGGGATATATTTCAATTGGTTATTTTAAACAAAAGTTGAATAAAAATGAGGTTGGATCTTCAACAATGCCCCATAAAGTCAATCCAATTGACTTTGAGAATGCAGAGGGTAACTTGGGGGTCGCAAATTCTATGCTGAGTCACTTTTCAGAAAAACTGCCAATCTCTCGCTTTCAAAGAGATCTGACTGATTCTACAGTTCAGAGAAACTTTGGTGTTGCGATTGGATATACAATTATTTCAATGAAATCGTTACTAAAAGGCCTAAAAAAACTTGAGCTGGATGAGGATAAAATTAATGATGACCTGCTAAATTCTTGGGAGGTAATCAGTGAAGCCATTCAAACTGTAATGAGAAGATTCAATATTCCTGAACCCTATGAAAAATTAAAAGAGCTGACCAGAGGTCAAAAAATTAATAATGAAATTCTAATCGAATTCATTGAATCTCTTGAAATTCCAGATACCGCAAAAAAAGAATTAATTTCTATCAGTCCATCTAGTTATATTGGTGCCGCGTCGATACTCGCAAAAAAAATATAGGTATACAAGAAGATCAGCTTCTATTAGAGAATCAATAGACCAAATAGTTAAAAATAACCGTGATTGATGTCAATAATAAAAAGGTAATAATCGGACTATCCGGTGGGGTTGATTCTGCTGTATCAATGTTGCTGCTGAGAGAAAAAGGTGCAATTGTTGAGGCATTGCATATGACAAATTGGCATGACGATGACCAATATTGTAGTGCAGCAGAAGATCTTCAAGATGCAAAAAAACTATGCAAACAATTATCTGTTCCATTGCATCACATTAATTTCACAAAAGAATATAGAGAAAATGTATTTGAAAGCTTCCTTGATGAATACAAAAAAGGAAGAACACCAAATCCAGATATTCTCTGCAACAGAGAAATTAAGTTTGGGGTATTTAAGAAACATGCCGAAAGATTAGGCGCAGAATTTATCGCCACAGGTCATTACGCTAAGATAAAAAGCGAAAATGGGTCATTGAAACTTTTTAAATCCAAAGACAAAAATAAAGATCAAACTTACTTCCTCTATGCGGTTACACCAAAAAATTTCAAAAACACCATATTCCCACTTGCGGATATCTCTAAGGAAGAAGTAAGAGCGATAGCACAAGCTAATGGCTTGATAAATTACAAAAAAAGAGACAGCACTGGAATCTGTTTTATAGGCAAACGACCATTTAAGGAGTTCCTTGGGTCATATATTCCATCTAAACCCGGAAATATAATAGACAAAGACGGGACCATNGTTGGTGAACACGATGGGCTCATGTTTCATACGATTGGGCAAAGACAAGGATTAAANATCGGNGGCNTNAAGAATGGAAGTGGTGAGCCTTGGTATGTTTCAGAGAAAGATATAAAAAATAATACATTAACAGTAGTTCAAGGTGACCACCCTTCTCTTTATTCAAAGGGAATAGTAATAATTGATGAATCGTGGATTGAATCTTCACCGGTGACAAAAAACAGTCCCAATAACCATATAGAATGCAGTGTAAAAGTCAGATACAGACAAGCCGATCAAGGATGCAAATTATATCTTACTGAGGATGAAAAAATTACGGTAATATTCAATGAGCCACAAAGATCCGTTGCCTTGGGGCAATCGGCTGTTTTCTATGTGGGTGAGGAATGTTTGGGCGGAGGCATAATTGACGAAATCATCAAATAAGAAAAATTAGAGCTAAAAAATAACAAATTTAAGTCATGTTCGGATATAATTCTGCGCCAAGAGAGACAGAGAAAACCACTATAAGCTAGGAACTCAGAATGCAATATCAATCATCTGCAAAGAAAGAATTAACCATCAATAATAGAAAATTTGAGTATTTTGATCTTAACTCAATAGATAATGAACTTGTAAGAACCCTTCCCTATTCATTAAAAATACTTCTTGAAAATCTTCTAAGACATGAAGATGGTATTAACGTGACCAGAGAAGATATACTGGCAATTGCAAACTGGGATCCAAACCAAAAACCAGAAAAAGAAATTTCATTCACACCGTCTCGTGTGATTTTACAAGATTTTACCGGTGTTCCCGCTGTGGTTGATTTAGCGGCAATGAGAGACGCTATAGTAAATCTAGGTGCAGATGCAAACAAAATAAATCCGTTATCTCCTGTTGAGCTCGTAATTGATCATTCTGTGCAAGTAGATAACTACGCCAAATCCAATGCACTAGATTTAAACAATATAATAGAATTCAAGAGGAATAAGGAAAGATATTCATTTTTGAAGTGGGGTCAAAAAGAATTCAAGAATTTTAAAGTTGTACCTCCAAATACAGGAATTGTTCATCAAGTTAATTTGGAATACCTTAGCCGAGTTGTTTTTAATCACAACTCCTCTGATTCAAATACGCTTTATCCAGACACAGTAGTAGGAACCGACAGTCATACGACAATGATCAATGGTCTTGGCATATTAGGTTGGGGTGTGGGCGGAATAGAAGCTGAAGCGGCCATGTTAGGGCAACCAATCACCATGCTAATCCCTCAAGTTGTTGGTTTTAAGTTAACTGGAAAGTTACGTGAGGGAACGACTGCAACAGATTTAGTTTTAGCAGTAACGGAAATTCTTAGGAACAAAGGTGTAGTTGGTAAATTTGTTGAGTTCTTTGGAGATGGTTTAGATGATCTTCCATTGGCAGATAGAGCTACTTTAGGAAATATGTCGCCAGAATTTGGCAGCACCTGTGCCATATTTCCTATAGATCAAGAAACACTTAGATATCTGAGCTTATCTGGAAGAGATGAAGATCAGATTCGCGTAGTTGAGAGCTACGCTAGAGCACAGGGTTTTTGGCGAAGCACTGAACAAGATGATGCCAGATACTCTGATCTTATTGAGCTTGACATGAGCGCAGTTGAACCAAGTATCGCTGGACCAAAGAGACCACAGGACAGAATACTTTTGCATGAAGCCAAGAAAACAATTAGCGCACATATTGATAAAATTAAAAACAATAAAAATTCACAAAAATTAGATGCTGGGAACGCAAAAAAAAGTATTTTAAATGATGGCTCTATATTAATAGCTGCTATTACTAGTTGCACAAATACATCCAATCCAGCTGTAATGATCGCAGCAGGAATTCTTGCTAAAAAAGCAAATGAGCTTGGATTAAGCACCAAAAGCTGGGTAAAGACCAGCCTAGCTCCTGGCTCGAGAGTCGTGACTGACTATCTGAAAAAAGCAGGTCTTGATAAGCATCTCGATAAGCTTGGATTTCAAACTGTTGGCTATGGTTGCACTACATGCATAGGTAATTCTGGACCGCTCAATCAAGACATATCAGAAGCAGTCATTGAAGGAAATATAATCGGTTGCAGCGTTCTATCAGGAAATAGAAATTTTGAAGGCAGAATCCACCCACTAGTTCAAATGAATTTTCTTGCGTCACCTCCGCTGGTTGTTGCTTATTCATTAGTAGGAACCATGAACATTAATTTAGCTAATGATCCTATCGGGAAAGATAATAACGACAATGATGTTTATTTAAAAGATATTTGGCCAAGCCAAAGTGAAGTCTCTTCCGCGCTTTCATCTTCTATCAACTCAGAAATGTTTGCCGCCAGCTATAAATCTGTCTTTGATGGTGATGATAATTGGAATTCTCTTGATATAGCTACAGGAGAGAAATTTGCATGGGACATTAATTCCACTTATATAAAACATCCACCATACTTCGAAAATATGAAACAAGAACCTGCTGGTGTAATGGATATAAAAAATGCAAGGTTATTAGCTCTGCTTGGTGATTCTGTAACAACAGATCATATATCGCCCGCTGGCGCAATCGCAAAAGGCAGTCCTGCTTCAAAATACCTAATTGATCAGGGAGTTGATGAAAATAATTTCAACTCATATGGGTCCAGAAGAGGAAATCATGAAGTCATGATGAGGGGTACATTTGCTAATATCAGGTTACGCAACAAAATGGCGCCAGGAACTGAGGGAGGATGGACGACACATCACCCCAGTAACGAAATAATGACAATTTATGATGCCGCACAAAAATACAAAAAAGATGCTACTCCCCTCGTGATAATAGCTGGTAGTGAATATGGAACTGGATCATCACGTGACTGGGCAGCAAAAGGCACGCTTCTACTTGGCGTAAAAGCAGTTATAGCAAAGAGTTATGAAAGAATTCATAGGTCTAATCTTATTGGAATGGGAGTCCTGCCCTTACAATTTAAAGATGGTGAGTGCGCAGAGTCTCTTGGTATAGATGGCAATGAAGAGTTCACAATTACAGGTCACGTTGACCCAGAAAATAAATATGCAATTGTTACAGCAAAAACAGCTGATTCTGAAAAAATTTCTTTTGAAACACAAATAAGAATAGATACACCAAAAGAACGAGAATATTTCGAGCATGGCGGAATATTGCAATATGTCTTAAGACAGATCGTCAATCAAAAATAATTTTCATGGAAAATATAGAGTTAGTGGACATAGGCGCAAATCTGACTCATAAAGATTTTTCTGCTGACTTGGATAGTGTAATTGAAGAAGCCCTAAATAATAATATAAGCAAAATAATTGTCACAGGCACAACAGGACAAGAGAGCTTTAAGGCCGCAAACTTAATCAAAAACTATCCAAAAATACTTTACAGTACTGCAGGTGTTCACCCACATTACGCCAATGATTATTGTCATGAGGAAGAAAAAATCATTATAGAGCTGTCTGCTGAATCAAATGTAGTAGCAATCGGTGAGTGCGGATTAGATTACTATAGAAATTTCTCAACAAAGACGAATCAATTAAATGCGTTTCAGGGTCAAATAGAAATAGCACATGAACAAAAACTCCCTTTGTTTATGCATCAACGAGATGCTCATGATGACTTTATTGCACTGTTGAGGTCCAACTCAAAAATTCTCCAAAAAGGTGTCGTGCATTGTTTTACTGGAACTAAACAAATGTTGTATGAGTATCTAGATATGGATCTTTATATTGGTATTACTGGCTGGATATGCGACGAAAGACGCGGCAAAAATCTTCAGAGTTTTGTCAAAGATATCCCACTAGAGAGGTTGTTAATAGAGACTGATTGCCCTTATCTTATTCCAAGAACTCTTAAAAATAGACCAAAAAATAACAGAAATGAACCAAAATACTTAATTGAAATTTTGGATACCCTAGAAATGCTAACTCCATATTCAAAAAAAGAAATCGCAGATGCTTCGTATAAAAATGCGTGTAATCTTTTCGAATTATATTAAATATCAATAACTTATATTATATAATTAACTATAAATATTTATTACTTAATTCTCTAAATTCTTTCAATGAAGGTTTAATCCTATAAAAGTGATTGGGTTTGTTCAAGATTGATTTTAACTCGTCTGGTATATTTACTTTTCTCTCTATTAAGGGCTCAACAATGGTTTCGAATTTAGCTGGATGCGCTGTCGCCACTATAACCCAATCTTCTGTCTTAATATCCTTATCAAGACTCTGATATGCACAACTGGCCGTGGATGAATGTGGGCATAAAATAATATTTTGCTCATGAAATGAACGGATTATCTCGTTCTTTATCTCATCGTCAGAAATTGATGTGGCACTAATGTTTCTTTGAATATCCTCATGACTAAATAGACTGGTCAACCTTTCCATATTACTTGCGTTACCTACATCCATTGCATTTGCAAGCGTTTGTATAGTTTCACGTTTTTCCCATTGATCTCCATCAATAAAATCTTTTATCATCTTGTTCTCATTTAGCGCCAAGACAATCCTCCCTATCGGAAAACCCATTTGTTTCGCTAATATGCAAGCGAGTCCATTTCCCAAGTTACCCGTAGGTATAATAAAATTCGGTTTTCTATTGGTCTTGTTATAGTGGGAGATACCGGTATGAGCATAATAAATTGCCTGAGGTAGCAATCGCCCCATATTTATACTGTTTGCAGAACTGAATCTATATTGTCCCATCAAGTCATGATCTGCAAACACCTTTTTTACTAAGTCCTGACAAGAATCAAAACTGCCCTTAACTGAGAGGGCCAGTATATTATCACCCCAGGATGTTAATTGTTTTTCTTGTCTTTTTGAAACTTTGCCTTCAGGAAAGAAAATTATCACTTTAACATTGGGTAACCCATGAAATGCAGCTGCTACCGCTCCTCCTGTATCGCCAGATGTAGCAACAAGAATAACTAATGGATCATTTTTATCTTTATTTAATTTACTCAAACACGAAGCCAAAAATCTAGCTCCAACATCCTTAAATGCAGCTGTAGGTCCATGAAATAATTCTAAATACCAAAGATTATTTTTTTCATATTTAACCGAAGGTATATTAAATGATAAACATTCTTTGATTATGTTTTCCAAGTCTTTTTTTAATGCAGAGCGCTCAAAGAATGGGGATAGAAGTATTTTTGCTGTTTCAATGATAGATTTTGAATCATTAAAGTCTTTTTCTTTAAAAATTGGAAGGGACTCAGGTAAAAACAGCCCGCCATCATCAGCAATACCCTTTTTAAGCACATCATCAATGCTTGAAGCAAAGTCTTTACCTCTTGTACTAATGTACTTCATTTTTTAATCTTCTATTGTAGATCCTTTAGAGTTTGATTGGCTGATCCATGTTTGACAATCATAACCTTGATTTAAACAAGATTCTCTCATTAACCCCTCTAATTGAGAAGATTTATTGTTTTCGCATATAGCGAATATACTTGGCCCACTCCCAGAAATAGAACATCCAAGCGCCCCATTATTGAGGGCGATTTCTTGTATTTTTTTGAAACAAGGCACATCAGATGCCCTCTGCGGTTCTATCAAAATATCTCTTAAATTTTCTCTTATAAGAGTAATATCATTTTGAATTACACCAAGAACAAAACCAGCAAGATATGACTGTTGTTCAAGCAGAATATCTAATGAATAATTCTTTTTAAGCTTCAACCTACTTTCAGCAGTATTAACCTTTAATTCAGGATGAAGGACTATACTTGAAAGTGTGTTGGGCATTTTGATGGAACTTGTTACTGGAAGGCTGTTTTGAGGGCAAAAAACAAGCCCGCCAAATAAACTTGGTGCAACATTATCTGCATGAAGACCACCGCTGGCAAATTTTTCTCCCTCTAGTGCATACATGAGTATTTCTTTTTTGCTTAAAGGATTTTCTAGCAATGCATTGGCTGCAACAGCACCTGCAACAGCAGATGCAGCTGAACTGCCCATGCCCGATTGCAATGGAATGCCTTTATGGATTACTAGTTCTAGTCCACATGATTGAGACTGACTCTCCCACAAACTGCTTGCAGATATTGAAGCTGTATTCTCATTGGTATTTTTAGATAAAGAAGAATGGGCATCACCATTTAAATCGTATATTTCTTTGATACGAACGCCTTTTTCCTCGGTCTTTCTGGCTGATACTCTATCTCCAACATTCTCAATTGCTAATCCCAACATATCAAAACCCACCCCAACATTTCCAATCGAAGCTGGCGCAAAAGCTGTTATAAATTTATCTGTCATATCAGTTAGTCAATTTTATTAAAGTTACAATATCAGCGAATATTCCCGCAGCTGTTACCTCTGGTCCGGCTCCAGGGCCTTGGATTACCATTGGATTTTTTGAGTAACGATCGGATTGAATCTGAATAATATTGTCTGTTAACTGAATATTACTAAATGCGTGATCTTCTGGGTATTCAGATAATCCAATGAAGACCTCATTGTCTTTATTTAATTTAGCTGTGTACCTCAGGACCATAGAGTTTTTCTTGGCATTTAAAAACCTCTCCTGCATATCATTATCATAATTTTTAAACAAATCCAGGAATTGATCTGAGTCAACATTCATTAATTCTTCTGGCACAAGATTTTCGATATTAAAAGTATCTATTTTTAGCGCCCTACCAGCCTCTCTACCTATTATCGCTAACTTTCTGGCAACATCCATGCCTGTTAGATCATCTCTTGGGTCGGGTTCAGTGTATCCACTGCTTTTTGCTTCAGAGACAATTTGAGAAAAAGGTTTTGTACCATCATAAACATTGAATAAATATGCCAATGTTCCTGAAAATATTCCTTCTATTGAATGAATGGTGTCACCTGTGTCAATCAAACTCTGAACTGTTGATATTACTGGCAAGCCTGCAGCAACTGTGGTCTCATAGAAACAATAACTCCCAGAACTATTCGAAAGATCTTTTATTTTTTTATATGCATCAAGATTTCCGCTGAATGCCTTTTTATTGGGCGTGATAACGTGCAATCCAGATTCTAACCATTGTGAGTATTTACTGGATATATCTTCATTAGATGTACAATCTATAATCAATGTATTTTGATTTGCGCCATCTTCAGACACGTGTTTCACAAATTTATCAATATCAAAATCAACAGATGAAGATTCAATCAACGTTTTCCAATCAGAGCAATCCAATGAATCCTCAGTTAGGATCATTGCATTGGATTTAGCAATCCCCTTTATTTCAAGTTGTATATTGAATTTATTACAAATTTTTTCAGTATTATGGTTTAGTTGATTTAACAATTCACCACCAACTACACCAATACCTATAATTCCGACATTCAGAGTAGGTTTAGTCATAAAAAATCCTTTATGAGTTTCATTGAGTGCTTGATTGGTATCTTTTGAATCAATTACAGCAGATATATTTCTCTCAGAGGAACCTTGAGCTATTGCTCTAACACTAATACCTGCCTCACCAAGAGTATTAAAAAATTTTCCTGCTATTCCATATTGCCCAACCATATTATCTCCAACAACAGCAAGGATGGAGAGATCTCTTTTAATATCTATATTTGAAATTAGACCTGATTTTATCTCTTTAGAGAATGCATCATTTATTTGATTGTATGCAATTTCAGTTAGTGATTGAGGAATCGCTATGCAGATTGAATGCTCTGAGCTCGCCTGAGAAATAAGTGACACGGAGATATTTTTTTCTTTCAGTGAGGCAAATAATTTATCAGCTGTACCTGGAACACCTAACATTCCTGTGCCCTCTACATTGATTAAAGCCATTGATTCAATAACTGTAATGCCTTTTATTTCTCTGTTGGCATCAATGTTTGATGAAATTTTAGTCCCCTTTTTTTCGGGGTCAAAAGTATTTCTTATAGAAATTGGAATTTCTTGCTTTATCAGCGGGCTAAACGTTTTTGGATGAATAACTTTAGCACCAAAATAAGCGAGTTCCATTGCCTCATTGTAAGATAAATTAGATATTAATCTGGCACTTTTAACACGATTTGGATCAGCACTTAATACACCATCAACATCCGTCCATATGACCAGCTCCTCTGCATCAAAAAGAGAAGCAAAAATTGCAGCAGAGTAGTCACTGCCATTCCTACCAAGATTAGTCGAAATACCATTATACTTAGAAGCGATAAAACCAGTGATTACATATATGCTAGACGGAGATGATGAAATTAACTCAGAAAAACTTTCTTTGGACTTTAGCCAATCTACAGTGTGATCAATATCACTCTTTTCTAAAAAAAGAACTTTTCTACTATCCAAGAAAGCTGATTTTTTCTCTGCCAGCAGTTTATTTAAATATATATTCATTAATCTGGCTGACCACAACTCTCCAAAACCAGCAATTATCTCACCCTTTTCTCCGCAGTCTGCTGAATTAAGCGGTTGCTCTAAAATATTTTTAATTTCATCAAAGTCACTAAAGACATTATCCAAATATTCTTTAGATTCATTTTCTTCAAGCAAATCATTTGAAAGTACTGAAATTCTCTCAGAGATTAATTTATATTCATTGGATGAAAAAAGAGATTCAGATGTACAATCTTCTGATATCTTTATCAAAAGATCAGTGAATCCACCCATAGCAGAAACTACAATGCCATGATTAAAGCTCTCGTTGACATAATATGAGTCTAATATAATTTTCGAAACTCTAACAAAACATGCTGTATCAGCAAGGCTAGAACCTCCAAATTTATATATTTTCCAGTTTTTTCTTTTGTTTGAGCTCATGTTTTACTTCGAGGCGCTAACGCCACAATTATTTACGAAAAGCGGATTATACATGATTATCAGAATAAAAAATAAGTGGTGGGGCGTGTAGGAGTCGAACCTACGACCAGTCGGTTAAAAGCCGAATGCTCTACCTCTGAGCTAACGCCCCACTCTCGAAAATCGCAATTATTAAAAGTTAGTATTTTGCGTGGATAATACCGAACTGCCTGCAAATCTCAAGACAATTATTTGAGTGGGAAATTATACAATAAGAACGATTAATAATTGATTTATTTTTTATAAATTTCTATCGTTCAAAACTTTAATTCTTTGTTCGGCTAATTTGGCCACTGTGGAATCTGGATAATCATTTTGAATTTTTTCAAAGACATATCTTGCTTGATTCCAGT
>PBVS01000068.1 GCA_002728725.1 Woeseiaceae bacterium | reverse complement strand
TATCAGCATCAAAAGATCAGATTGTAGTTGAAGTAGATAATGAAAAGCATACTATTGCAATGCGCTCGATTGAGAACACAAGGCTGGTTCCTGAGTTATAAAGAATGTTTTTGGAGATATAAATTAAAATGAGTAAAGAAATACTAACGGTAGTTGAAGTAGTTTCAAATGAAAAAGGCGTTGAAAAAGACGTTATATTTGGTGCCATTGAGGCAGCACTTGCTTCGGCAGCAGCAAAAAAACACGAAGAGGACATCGACGCGAGAGTTCAGATTGACAGAAAAACAGGTGAGCATGAAACCTTCAGAAGATGGATGGTTTTCGAGGATGAATCTACAGAACTCGAATTTCCTGATCAAGAGCTCAGAATGATTGACGCCGTCGATATTGATGAAAACGCTACTCCAGGTGAATATGTTGAAGTACCAATAGATTCGGTTGAATTTGGAAGAATCTCGGCCCAAATGGCCAAACAAGTAATTGTGCAAAAAGTTCGTGAGGCTGAGAGAGACCAAGTTACTGATGAATACAAAGATCGTGAGGGTGAGCTACTCTCGGGTTTAGTAAAACGTGTAGATAGGAATGGTGCTTATATTGATCTAGGTGGGAATGCAGAAGGTTTTATACCCAGAGAAAACCTAATACCTCGAGAAGCCATAAGGATGCATGATCGTGTCAAAGCATTACTCGCTGAGGTCAAAGATGAGCCAAGAGGCCCACAACTTATCCTAACAAGAACATCTCCACAGTTCTTAATAGAGCTCTTTAAAATTGAGGTTCCCGAAGTTGGACAAGGTTTAATTGAGATCCTTGGCGCTGCAAGAGATCCTGGTCTCAGAGCAAAGATTTCTGTCAAGAGCAATGAGCCCAGAATCGATCCAGTTGGAGCGTGTGTTGGTATCAGAGGATCACGTGTGCAATCAGTATCAAATGAACTTGCTGGCGAGAGAGTTGATATTATTTTGTGGAATGACAATCCAGCTCAATACGTAATTAATGCAATGTCTCCAGCTGAAGTCATATCAATTGTAGTTGATGAAGACGCTCACAGTATGGATGTCGCTGTTGATGAGGAGAAACTTTCTCAAGCAATTGGAAGAGGAGGTCAAAACATTCGACTTGCAAGCGAATTAACTGAATGGGAATTGAATGTGATGACAGAAGTTGACGCTGACATGAAAAGCGAACAAGAGACACGTGGTTTAATTGAATTGTTTACAGGACAGCTTGACGTTGATGAGGAGGTTGCATTGATACTTGTTCAAGAAGGATTTGCTTCTGTCGAAGAAGTCGCATATGTGCCTGCTTCTGAATTAATGCAGATAGAGGAATTTGACGAAGATATAGTTGATGAGCTAAGAAACCGAGCGAGAGATGTGCTTCTCACTCAAGCCATTGTTGCTGAGGAGATTATCGAGAATGCTGAGCCAGCTGAGGATCTGCTGGAATTAAAAGGAGTCACAAAGACCTTAGCTTCTAAGCTTGCTAGTAAGGGTGTTATTACTCGAGAAGATCTTGCTGAATTAGCTTCTGATGATCTAATTGAAATACATGATATGGAGAAAGAAAAAGCAGATGCACTAATTATGGAAGCGAGATCACACTGGTTTGATGAGGATGAAAAATAAAAATGAATGGAGTCAATAAATGGCAGATGTAACTGTTTCACAATTCGCTAATGTACTTAAAGTTCCATTAGAAAAACTTTTGTCACAGCTAGCTGATGCTGGGATTACGGTAGATGGTGGCGACGATATTATAAGCGATGATGCTAAAATGAAACTACTCAATCATCTTCGAGAGAGCCATGGAATTGATGAGAGCGACAAAGGAAAGACAGCGCCAAAAAAAATAACCCTAAAAAGAAAATCACAAATTGAGCTTAAGCTCTCAGGATCCCAAGGCAGATCCAGGACCGTCAATGTAGAGGTCAGAAAAAAGAGAACTTATGTAAAAAGAGATGTCCTTGAAAATCAGGCCGAACAAGAAAAGAAAGAAAAAGAGCTAAGAGAAAAACAAGAACAAGAAAAAATTCAAAAAGAAATACTAGAGAAGCAAAAACTAGAGCAACAGCAACTAGAAGCAGAAGAACTGAAGAAAAAAGAGGAAACTCAAAAAAATGAAGAGCCAATTAATCCTAAACCTGATGCTGACAAGTTTAAAAAGATTACAGAAAAGCCTCTAGATACCGAGAAACCAAAAAAAAGAAAAAAAGAAAAAAAGAGATTTAAAAAGGGGTTTTCAGATACTCGTTACGGCAGAGAAGAGCTTCATGTTGCTGGTGATATGAGCGGTCGAAGAAAAAAGAAACCATCCTTCAGGAGAAGGGTAGCTTCAATAGACGGTGATTCAAAACATGGCTTCGAGAAGCCCACTGCACCTGTTATCAAAGAGGTAACTGTACCTGAGAATATTATGGTTTCCGAGTTAGCTCAGCAAATGGCTATAAAAGCGAATGAAGTTGTTAAAACATTGTTTTCAATGGGTACGGCCGTGAATATAAATCAGATGATTGATCAGGATACAGCCATTCTAGTTATTGAAGAGTTGGGTCATAAGGCAAAAATTGCTGAAGAGAATGATGAACTGGATATTTTAATCAATGATGATATTCAGTCTGAAATGGAACCAAGAGCGCCAGTGGTAACTATAATGGGGCATGTTGATCATGGTAAAACATCATTATTGGATTTTATTAAGAAATCAAAAGTTGCAGCTGGNGAGGCCGGAGGGATAACCCAACATATAGGAGCCTATAATGTAAATACCCAAAAAGGCGATATTACATTTTTGGACACTCCGGGCCATGCNGCATTTACTGCCATGCGTGCGAGGGGCGCCCAAGCTACTGATATAGTAGTGCTGGTAGTAGCAGCTGACGATGGTGTAAAACCTCAAACAATTGAGGCCATAGAGCACACCAAAGCTGCAGGAGTACCATTGATTGTGGCCATTAACAAAATTGACAAAGAAGATATAGATTTAGAAAGAGTTAAAACTGAACTTTCAAACCATGAGATTATTTCTGAGGAATGGGGGGGAGATTATCTTTTTGCTTCAGTCTCTGCCCAGACAGGAGAGGGTGTAGATGATCTTTTAGATAAAATACTTCTGCAAGCTGAAGTAATGGATCTTAAAGCTCAATCGTCAGGGCCAGCAAGAGGTGTTGTAATAGAATCAAGCTTGGATAAGGGAAGGGGTGTAATGGCCACACTGCTTGTTCAGTCAGGCGTTCTTTCAAANGGTGATATTGTCTTAGTAGGAGATGAGTTTGGAAAAATAAGAAGTATGATTGATGATACTCAGAAACAAATCACCTCTGCTGGACCATCATCACCGCTTGTAATTTTAGGGTTGCCAAAGACTCCAATTTCAGGTGAAAACTTCTATGTTGTTCAGAATGAGAGACAAGCTAGAGANCTCGCTGAAAATAGAAAATTAAAAACAAGAGAAACAAAAATAAATCAACNGCAGAGTTCAGATGTCAATGATATCTTTTCTCAGCTAAGTGAAGGTGAGAAAAAGGTCGTTTCTTTATTGATTAAATCCGACGTGCATGGAAGCTCTGAAGCCTTAAGTGATGCCCTTAATAAGCTCAATAACGAAGAGGTATCNGTNAANGTTATTAGCTCTGGTGTGGGAGGAATAACGGAATCTGATGTTGTTTTGGCTTCGGCATCAAATGCTATGATCATTGGTTTTAATGTAAGAGCTGACGCTTCTGCGAGATCAGCAGTCAAAGAAACGGAAACGGAGATAAGATATTACAGTATTATCTACGAAGCAATTGATGATGTCAGGGCAGCCATTAACGGGTTACTGTCTCCTGAAGTAAGAGAAAATATTATTGGACTTGCTGAAGTAAAAGAAGTTTTTGTATCACCAAAGCTGGGTAACATAGCTGGTTCAATTGTCACAGAGGGNATCGTACGACGTTCTAATCCAATCCGAGTGCTCAGAGATAATGTGGTTATATACGAAGGTGAGCTTGAGTCACTGAGAAGATTCAAAGACGATGCCAAAGAGGTTCAAAGTGGCACCGAATGCGGTATTGGTGTTAAGAATTATAATGATGTAAAAATTGGCGATCAAATCGAATGCTATGAGAGACAAGAGATAGCGAGAACCATAGTCTAATTTGCAGAAAATACAAGCCTTTATGCAAAGAGAATTCTCAAGAAATCAAAGAATGAGTTCCTTAATATTGAGAACTTTGAATAAAATCATCCGTATCGATGTAGACGATCCATCTTTGCACGAAATTACGCTAACTGCGATTGATTTAAGCCATGATCTCAGTATTGCAAAAGTTTACTTTAGCTCACTTGANCTCAATGGGGATATTGATANTCCAAAGAAAGGGTTGAAGAGAGCNGCGGGTTTCATAAGAAAGAGACTTGGATCTGAGATTAANATTAGACATGTACCAGAATTAAGATTCTTTCATGATCAAAGCAGTGAAAAAGCACATGAGATATCGGAGTTAATTAGAAAATCAAAAGTTAATTGAAAATAATNTATGCAAAATATCAACGGTATACTATTACTCGATAAGCCATCTGGTATAACCTCGAATAAAGCACTTCAGAGGGTAAGATCTCTTATCAAAGCAAAAAAAGGTGGCCATACGGGAAGCCTTGATCCATTCGCTACNGGAATGTTGCCCTTGTGTTTTGGTGAGGCGACAAAAATTTCACATTATTTGTTAAATAAGGAAAAAACGTATTCAGTAGAAGTAAAACTTGGCGTATCAACTTCTACAGGTGATCTAGATGGCGAAATTACAGGTAGTAGCAAAATAAAAGAATATTCAGAAGATCAGTGGAAAAAATTTCTAAATGAGTTCAAGGGAGAATCAGAGCAGATACCNCCTATGTATTCAGCATTAAGGTATAAAGGTAAGCGTCTGTATGAATTNGCTAGAAAAGGTGAGATTGTTGATAGAGCTGCAAGAAAGATACAAATCTTTTCTATAAAACTGATTGATCTATCCAAAGATACGATAAATTTTGAGGTAACATGTTCAAAAGGAACTTATATAAGAGTTCTTGCTGAAGATATAGCAAAAAAATTAGGAATGTTAGGCCATGTTTCCCAATTACGAAGAAAAAGTGTTGGTAATTTCTTAGAGAGCAAAATGGTTAATCTCTCAATCCTGGAAGATCTGGCACAAAATAATAATCTGGCAATTTCTGATTGTTTTATAACAATAGATGAAGCTCTAACAGAGTTTTCAGTTGTAAGTCTCAATGATNTGCAATCAAGTAAATTTCGAAATGGACAGCAATTAGAATTTGATGGNCATTTTGATGATAATGTTAAGGTTTATGATCACAATAATAATTTAGTTGGGATCGCATATAAAAAAAATCAAAACACGCTAGCTCCGAAGAGAATTTTTCATTTGAGCTAATTTTTATGCTTACATTTTTTTTTGTATTAATTGATATAAAAGCTGTTACTTAAGACATCTAAGCGTTAGAATAGCGCCTCGTAATTGGAAAAAGTACTATTGGAGTGTTTAAGAAAATGTCACTATCAGGTGAAATAAAAAATAAAATCATTAAGGACAACGCTAGAGGTGAGGCTGACACAGGTTCACCTGAAGTTCAGGTGGCACTATTGACTGAGCGTATCTCTGAATTGACTGCTCATTTCGAAAAGCATAAAAAAGATCACCACTCAAGACAAGGTCTTCTTCGTATGGTAAGCAAGAGAAGAAAATTGTTGGATTATCTTAAAACAAATNATCAAGACAGATACACAAAACTAATTAAAAAATTAGGNTTGAGNCGTTAATTTTTTTTGATTCCAAAAATAGAAAGAGCCAATCCACAAAAAAGAAAAAATCACTGAGAGCGAATCAAATAAAATGAAATCAATCATAAAATCATTCAAATATGGTAANAATGAAGTAAAAATTGAAACTGGAGTAATAGCCAGACAAGCAGACAGCGCAGTGCTNGTATCTATTGGCGGTACCTCTGTATTGGTCACNGCGGTTGGAAAAAAGCANGGNGATCCTGAGCGAGATTTTTTNCCACTAACNGTTAATTATCAGGAAAAAGCTTATGCATCAGGAAAAATACCCGGTGGTTTCTTTAAACGCGAAGGCAGACCTTCTGAAAAAGAAACGCTTGTATCCAGATTAATAGATAGGCCTGTAAGACCACTATTTCCGAAGGGTTACACCAACGAGGTACAGGTAATTGCAACAGTGATGTCTCTTGATCCAGAAATTGATCCTGATATACCATCACTTATCGGCTCTTCAGCTGCCCTTACACTTTCAGGATTACCATTTGCAGGACCAATTGGAGCAGCTAAAATTGGTTATATAGATGGTGATTTTGTGTTAAATCCAGACAAAAGCCAACTTTTGGAATCCGATCTTGATCTCGTGGTTGCAGGAACATCTGAGGCTGTCTTGATGGTTGAATCTGAAGCTAATATTCTCTCAGAAGACATTATGCTAAAGGCAGTTATTTTCGGGCACGAGCAAATGCAACTTGCTATTTCAGCTATCAATGATCTCGCAAAAGAAGCTTCCAAGCCTAAAATTGAATGGAGCCCTCCTGAGGAGGACAATGAGCTTTCCGATGCAATGATGCTTTCTTGCAATGAATCAATAAAAGCTGCCTATCTTATTAAGAATAAGCAGGAACGTCGTGAAAAAATGTCATCAATAAAAGATCAGTCAATTCAGGAGCTCCTTGATAAACATCAAGATAAATGGTCATCAGATGCTTTAGGTAAAGCGTTTTCAGCTTTGGAAAAAAGAATTGTAAGATCCAATGTTGTAAAAGAAAAAATAAGAATTGATGGGCGAGACTCCACAACAGTTAGGCCAATTGATGTAAAAATAGGCGTTCTTGAGAGAACGCATGGTTCTGCATTATTCACGAGAGGTGAAACACAAGCGATAGTAGTAACGACACTTGGAACAGATAGGGATGCACAAATCATTGATGCGTTAGAGGGTGAGTATAAGGATACATTTATGCTTCATTATAATTTCCCTCCGTATTGTGTTGGTGAAACTGGATTTGTTGGCTCTCCGAAGAGAAGAGAGATTGGACATGGTAAACTTGCAAAACGTGGTATCCAAGCTGTTATTCCTAATCAAGAAGAATTTCCCTATGTAATCCGCGTTGTTTCTGAAATAACAGAGTCCAATGGTTCAAGTTCAATGGCTTCTGTATGCGGTACAAGCTTATCTCTAATGGACGCAGGAGTGCCAATAAAATCACCTGTTGCTGGTGTAGCAATGGGATTAGTTAAAGAGGATGAAGATTACACGGTACTGACTGATATCCTTGGCGATGAGGATCATCTTGGAGATATGGATTTTAAAGTAGCGGGAACTGAAGACGGTATAACAGCTCTTCAGATGGATATTAAGATTCAAGGAATAACCAAAGAGATAATGGAGATTGCACTAAACCAGGCAAAAGATGCAAGACTTCATATACTTGGTGAGATGAATAAGGTAATTAGCTCATCTAAAACAGATATGTCAGAGTGGGCACCAACAATTACATCATTTAAAATTGATCCTGAAAAAATACGAGATGTTATTGGTAAAGGCGGAGCTGTAATAAGGGGCATTACAGAGGAAACTGGCGCATCAATCGATATAGATCAAGATGGAACAGTTAAAGTTGCCTCAGTAGATGGCTCATCAGGAAGAGAGGCAGTAAAAAGAATTAAACTAATAACTGCTGAAGTAGAAGTCGGAAAAATATACGAAGGAAAGGTTGTTCGTTTGATGGAGTTTGGTGCATTCGTCACAATTTTACCGGGTAAAGATGGTTTGGTTCATATTTCACAAATATCAGAAGAGAGAGTTGAGAAAGTCAGCGATAAATTATCTGAAGGTGATGATGTTAAGGTAAAAGTATTAGAGGTTGACCGGCAAGGAAGAGTTCGTTTGAGCATGAAAGAAGTTGACTCTTAATATAAAATATTAATTTTATCCTCTAAATAATTGTTTTCAATAATTTATTTCTATTCCAATTTTGAATTCCCCAGTTCCATATGGTAGATATATTGCAATCATATAGTTCTTTTGGAGGTTTTAAATTAAGCAGATGAAAGCCATCTATTAGGTTATTTTTTGGGTTCCTGTTATCAATTTCTTTCGCTCCTGTGCTTTTTCCTATCTTTTCTTTATTTCTGTCCAGTATCAGAGGGATATGGCAATAATTTGATATTTGATAGTTTAGTTTATTCTGTATAAATATCTGACAAAAAGTCGGTTTAAGAAGGTCTTCTCCTCTAACTATGTTATTAATGCCTAATAAATTATCACTAACTACTGTTGCAAAATGATAAGAGGGGATATTATCTTTTCTCCATAATATAAAGTCACCAATATCCTCTTTAATCAAACACGACTGTTTGCCATTAATATGATCTTGAAAAGTGCTTGTTGTTGAGTCTATTTTTATGCGATAGGCTAGGTTTCCTGAAACTTCCTTTTTGAAGCACTTGCCGTTGTATATGGGGCCATTTAAACCAACTTTATTCTTAGATAATTCTTTCCTAGTGCAATTGCATCCATAGATAATATTTTTTTTTAGAAGAGAATTCTTTATCGATATATATTTTTCTTTTTGAAGAGATTGATATATTTCTTTTTTTCCCCAACTAAATTCATGCTTTTCTAAGCAATGTAATATTGAATCAATTGATCCTTTTTTTACGCGAGCTGAATCAATATCATCAAATCTTAAATACCACTCACCTTTATTTTTTTTAGCATCNAGATAGCTTGCAATTGCTGTTACGAGTGATCCAATATGGAGAGGACCGGATGGTGTAGGTGCGAATCTACCCTTATATTGATTTTTGAAAGAGTTTTTTTTCTTTATTTCTTCCTTATCTGTACCTATCGTCACTATCTCTATATTGCCTTTCTGCTTTCTCTCGNCTTTCTTGCGCTTCAAGAGAAAGAGTGGCCACGGGCCTGGCTTGNAATCTTTTTAAGCCAATTTCTTCTCCTGTTTCATCGCAATACCCATAATCTCCCTCATCAATTCTATTTAGTGCAGAATTTATTTTTCTTAACAGTTTTCTCTCTCTATCTCTCGTCCTCAATTCGAGGCCAAATTCTGATTCTTGTGTTGCGCGATCATTTGGGTCTGGAAAATTTGCAGCCTCATCTTTCATATGAACAACAGTTCTATCAACTTCATCAATGAGGTCGTTCTTCCATTTTGTTAAAAGCATTTTAAAGTATTTCAATTGCGAGTCTGACATATAAGCCTCACCTCTTTTTGCTTTGTAGGGTCCAATCTCATTTATTGGGCTGGAAAAGATGTCCTTGCTAGGCTTTGTGTTAACAGCTTTCGCTTTTTTCTTGACGATCTTTTTTTTGGTTTTCTTTGAAACTTTCTTTTTTGTCATTGTCTTAATTATTTAGAAGTGTTTTAGATTTATTTTTTGAAANCTGAGCATTATACTCATCTAAAAAAATCATGAAAGAAAAATTATCATTCTATAGGCTTTTTTTTGTCAAGAATGTGCTAANTCAAATATGAATGAACATTCGTTTTATTGCATTAAATACATTACAATTGGATATCATGACAATCTACCAGATCAGCTAATAAAATGAGACTAAGCAAGATTAAACTCTCTGGTTTTAAGTCCTTCGTAGACCCAACATCAATAACATTTCCATCGAATCTAGTTGGCGTTGTTGGTCCAAATGGTTGTGGTAAATCAAACGTAATTGATGCAGTTAGATGGGTAATGGGTGAGAGCTCAGCAAGTAGATTGAGAGGTGACTCTATAACTGATGTCATCTTTAAGGGTTCTAGCTCAAGAAAACCGATAGGCGCGGCTTCAGTTGAACTTCTTTTTGATAACTCATCATCAACTATTAAGGGTGAATATTCAAAATACAATGAAATATCAATAAGAAGGGCAGTCTCAAGAGATGGTATATCTAATTACTATCTAAATGGAGTGAGATGNAGGCGAAAAGANATTACTGGCATATTTCTCGGGACAGGTTTAGGTCCAAGAAGTTATTCTATTATAGAGCAAGGAATGATTTCTCGTGTCATTGAAGCCAAGCCAGAAGAAATGAGAATCTTTATAGAGGAGGCAGCAGGAATATCAAAATATAAAGAAAGACGAAAAGAAACATCTTCAAGAATTAATAGAACAAAAGAAAATTTAGACCGCCTGCTCGATGTGATCGAAGAAGTGGATAAACAAATCAAGCATCTAAACAGACAGGCAAAAACAGCTGAAAGATACAAAAAGATGCGNCATGATGAACGCCAGCTTTCCGCAAACATTCTTGCCTTGAGAATTAGAAATTTAGAGAGTGAAAAAGACCTACTAAATAAGCAATATACAGAAAAAGAGCTTATTTTAGAATCTGAGATATCTGAGCAAAGAAAAATAGAATCTGAAATTGAAAATCTTAGNCTNGANCAGTCAGATAAGAATGATAAATTCAGTGAAATTCAAGCNCAGTATTACAAAATTGGTTCAGAAATAAGTAGATTGGAGCAATCAATAGAGTATACAAATGAAATTCAAGAGAGACAGAAGAGAGATCTTGAAAATGCAATTTCTAATGAAGAGGAAATTCAATCTATTATTTCTCAAGATAAGGAAAAAATAACAAATATCGAATCCAGTCTTGAAGAGCTAACGCCAGATATTGAAAGAGTGAAATTAAGTGAGGTATCTTCTAAACAATCTTATCAAGAAGCCGATAATTCACTCAAAAAATGGCAAACNAATTGGGAAGCCGAAAACATCAAGAATAATGAGCTCCAAAAAGATATATCAATTGAATCAAATCAATTGGAAAATCTCCANAATAGACTTAAAAATTTAAAAGAAAATGAAAAAGAAATTGATGAAGAGCTACTCTCAACCGATAAGAAAGCTCTTGAGCAAGAAATAGAGTCATCAAACATAAAGTTTAATGAGAGTAATGTCTTATTAGATGATCTAAAAAATGAAATCGAAGAGAGAAGTATTGAAATACGAGAATTAAGAGAAGTAGAAAATAATTTAACTATAGAAATTAATCGCAAAAAAAAGGATCTAAATGAGTTTGAGTCTGAACATATTAGATTAATTGCTATGCAGGATTCGTCATATAGCAATAGCGACAATTTGAATTCATGGTTAAAAAAGAACAATTTTAAAAAAAATAAACGCATCATAAATGANATTTCTGTATCAGAAGGATGGCAAANTGCAGTAGAAACAGTACTGGGTGACTATTTAGGTGGAATTAAGATAGACAGCATACAGCGTGCAATGGATGTAAGCNCAAGCCTTAAATCTGGNCAAGTTACTTTTTTTAATGACATAAATAATNAAANGAACTNAGATNNATCTAACACACTTGCCGAAAAAGTCAAAAANGCACCAGATGCAATATATTCTATTTTAGGCAATGTTTTTTTATCAGACTCAATAGATAATGCTATAAANATGACAGATAGTTTGAAGGCTGGTGAATCTGCAATCACAAAAAATGGAATATGGATTAGCAAAGATTGGGTCAGGATTTCAAAGGGCCTAGATGCTGAAAAGAACAATGCCATATCCAGAGAGCAGCAAATACAAGAATTAGATTCAAAGTTAAAAAACCTAAAAATAAACATTGATAAAGANGAATCAAGCTTATCCAGNGCAAAANATGATTTATCAATTGCTAATAAAGCTAGAGACAGGCTTCAAGAGAGGCTCCCATCATTGCTTAGTGAAAATGTCGATATAAAAAATTTAAACGAAAACCTAGTTATGCAACTANAGCAATTGNAAAAAAATACGATCGAAGGAAAAAATTCAATCGATGCAATAAGTATTGAAACCTCTTCACTTGAGAAGAAAATAAGCGAAGTTTCTACAATGATCAAGGATTATGAAAAAGAGTTAGTTGAGAGCAATAAACAATTAAATGAACTTAATGTGCAAAAAACTGATATAGAAAATGAATTAAATAGGGTCAGAAATCAATATGAGGAAGATCGAACTCGTTATCAAGAAATGCAGATTCAATTTGAGGGAAAATTAACCTCAAAAGAATCGGCTTCACAAAATTTAGAAAGGATGCAATCACAAAAAACATTATTTCAATCAAGAAAAAATGAAATTCTAGAACAAATTGAATTAAACAAACAGCCACTCATTGATAATAAAAAACTTCTTGAGGAGCAGCTTCATGTAAAAGTCGATGTTGAAGAAAAGCTTAATGAGGCAAGAAAACTATTGGATGAAGTTGACAGTAATATCAATCTTCAAGACCAATCGAGGATGGAGGTTGAGAGAAAGATAGATAAAGCAAAAACATCACTAGCTGAGACTAAAGGTGATCTTCTGGCAATTCAGGGTAGAAAAGAGGGGATCGATGAGCAACTCAGTCAGACAAATTTTACGTATGAGGAATTAATAGACAATCTAGACGAGTCAGAATCCCTGGAAGAAATGAGCCAAAATCTTGAAAAATTATCAAACAAAATTAATCGATTGGGTCCAATTAATTTGGCAGCAATTGATGAACTTGAATCCAACACAGAGAGAAAAGAATACCTTGAAAGTCAATTGGAAGACT
>PBVS01000067.1 GCA_002728725.1 Woeseiaceae bacterium | reverse complement strand
CTTGCAAATGCTGTTAGCAGAAATGCATTAGGTCATTTTTTTTCAAGAGCGATATTTGAAGACCATAGGAACCCAATCAAAATTCTTGAGAAACGTCATTTTGCAACTGAACGTATAGACTTGTCTGTTGATAATTTAAAAGATGTTGTAATCGCTTCTAGCTCGATTCCAATATTTCTAGTGGGAGTAAAAAACATTCAAGGAGCACCCAATGGATCCTATAGAGATGGAGGGTTAACTGATTATCACTTTGATTTCTCAGTAGATAATCATGAAGGATACGTGCTTTATCCTCACTTTTTTGATTTTCTTAAGCCTAGCTGGTTTGATCGTTCATTATCATGGAGAAGAGTGAACCCTCATAATCATGCAAGAACTATCATGATTTGTCCTTCCGAAAAATTCATTGATAATCTTCCAGGCTCAAAAGTCCCGGACAGAAATGACTTTTCATTGATGACAAATAAACAGCGAGTAAAAGTTTGGAATAGTGTAGTGAGTTCCTGTGAAAGGTTAGCCGATGATTTCAATGAAATCATTGAGCATCAATATCTTCCTAGATTAATGAAGCCATTTTAGTTTTGTTTATTACGATCTTCCCAAAAATAAGCATTTTTGATATCAAGAGATACAGGATCAAATCTGAATACATTTACTTTTTTTCTTTTCTGTTCTTCATAGTCTTTAAGTGCTTTCACCGCAGGATTAGACATAAAAAAGATAACTAAAATACTGATAACATTCAGCCACGTCAGTATACCTATACCAATATCACCTAAGCCCCATGCAACCTGTGCTGTTTTAACTGAACCATAAAATACTGACGCTAACATTACAATTTTGAGAATCAACATATCACCTGGAAATTTATATGTTCGGCGGAGGTAAGCAATATTTGTCTCCGCTTGGTAGTAGTAAGCAAGTATTGTTGTAAAAGCAAAGAAAAATAATGCAACAGCTACAAAAGGTGCTCCAAGCCCTGGAATTGTATTTTCCATTGCATATTGAGTAAAGGCCGGGCTATTTGCATCTATTGTAGGCGCAATATTCTGAATAATAAATTGAGGGCCTTCCCCATGAACATTGTATGCTCCAGTTATTAAAATCATGAAAGCAGTAGCAGAGCAAACAAACAGTGTATCAATATAAACAGAGAAAGCTTGAACCAAGCCTTGTTGTGCTGGATGATCAACTTCTGCTGCTGCAGCTGCATGAACACTTGAACCTTGACCGGCTTCATTTGAATAAATGCCTCTCCTTACACCCCATCCAATAGCAGCACCAGCTCCTGCCATAGGTGTAAAGGCATCAGAAACAATCAAGACCAAAATATCTGGCAATTGACTGATATTTAAACCAATTATTGTGAGCGCAATGATGATGTATGCCAGAGCCATGAAAGGGACGATTACCTGAGTGACATTCGCTATTCGTTTTACCCCACCAAAGACAATAAAAGCCAACAATATCAGAACGACGATCGCAGTCGAGATTTTTATAGAGCTCAGTGGACCAAAAAATGTATCTACAGTTTGTCCACCACCAAGTGCCAGTTCAACCGCATTACCAATACTATTAGCCTGAACGCCACACAACAGAACTCCATTTGCAACGATTATGGCAATCGCAAAAATCCAAGCAAACCACTTCGCTCCCATTGCCTTTTCAAT
This sequence comes from Woeseiaceae bacterium, assembly GCA_002728725.1. Taxonomy (GTDB): domain Bacteria; phylum Pseudomonadota; class Gammaproteobacteria; order Steroidobacterales; family Woeseiaceae; genus SP4260. The sequence continues at coordinate 4,260 of PBVS01000067.1, read as the reverse complement.
GTAGTAAGCTGGTCCACCTCGATATTCACCATCTTGCTCTTCTTTGTAAATCTGGCCAAGAGTAGATTCAATGTATGCGGTTGAGGCACCGAGAAAAGCTACGATCCACATCCAAAAAACAGCACCAGGACCACCAAATCCAATTGCAGCAGCAACCCCGGCTATATTTCCTGTTCCAACTCTTCCTGACAAGGATACCGATAAAGCTTGAAATGAAGAGATACCCTTATTCGAGCTAGCTCCAGAGAAAAGTAATCGAACCATTTCTTTAAATAATCGAATTTGAACAAATCTTGTTTTGAATGAGAAGAATAACCCAGCTCCAAGAGCAAGGAGAATTAGAGCATTACTCCAAATATAACCATTGAGGGTATTAACAAAATTTTCCATTACATGACCTTATGCGTAAAATAGTATACTAACCAAATTTTTTTGAGATTGCTCAACCATTTGAATATTAAATTAAACTTAATCTAACAGTAACTTCCAGCTTAAAGGCTTAGGTAAATCTTTTTTGAAAAAAACAAAAACAAATAAATATATACATCCTGTTCCCTCACCAAACGATATAATCAAAAAGCTGAATGAATTAATTTTTCCAAAAAAATTTGATGAGCTATGTGATTTATTTTCTATCTCTGAAGAAAAGCTCAAGAGATCTTTTCAGCGAACACTTTTTAAGATGACGAAACAAAAGTTAATCAAGAAGAATAAGAAAGCTGAATATCTAATACCTAGGAGACATAAGACAGTTCAAGGTGTCGTTTCTGAAGCTCGAGAGGGATTTGGATTTGTTATCTTAGAAAATGATGACGATGTATATCTTTCAAATCATGAAATGAGATCCCTCATGCACGGCGATACCGTGCAAATTAAGGTGATTCAGCAGAGAGATGGAAGACAGACTGGCGAATTGATAAAGATCATAGAGAGGCACTCAAAATATGCTCGAGGAGAATTGATATTTTCAAAGGGGAAGTATTATTTAAAATATTTAAAAAGAAACTTGAAAAAGAAGTTTATTCTAAATAAAGCAACAATAGGAAATGCTGAGATTGGAAATTACATAGAGGTCGANATNACAAAATACCCTTCGAAATTAGATGATTCGATCTACGGAAAAGTTATTCACACNATTGGAGAAAAATCAAAAAAAGGAATCCACACAGATTTAGCTATAAAGTTATATGAATTACCTCATGAATGGCCTGAAGATGTATTGAAAGAGATAAGTGTATACAACAATTATGAGGATGAAGACCAAGAAGTATATACATCCAGAAAAGATTTAAGACATATAAATTTTATTACTATTGACGGTNCTGACGCTAAGGATTTTGATGATGCTGTATTTTGNCATNCTTCAGAGAATGGCTGGAAATTATTTGTCGCAATAGCAGATGTAGAGCATTTTGTNTCTATCGGAAGTGCTNTTGATAATGAGGCGCTACNAAGAGGAACTTCTGTTTATTTTTATGATCGTGTGCTGCCTATGTTGCCAGAAGTCCTNTCNAATAATCTCTGTTCATTAAGGCCAAATNAACCGAGATTAGCAATAGTNTGTGAAATGGATATCGATTTTGATGGAAGNNCAAAAAATTCAAAATTTTATAAAGCTGTAATTGAATCAAAGGCACGCCTTACTTATTCTCAGGTATCCAGTTTAATANCAGANGGAGATTTNAGTNCANNCACTTCCTCGACATCANANTTAATAGAAAATCTGAGNAATTTATNTAAAGCGCAGACAACTTATAGAAAAAAACGAGGAGCCATTAATTTAGACCTNCCACANATGAGAATTATTCTGAATGATAANAATGAAATGCGTGGAGTGAAAAATATAACCAGGTCCATTGCACATGGAATTATTGAAGAATGCATGATTGCCGCAAATGTTGAAGCAGCTNAATTCATAAAAAAATCAGGGATACCTACCTTATATCGTAATCATGATGTTCCTGATAAGGAATCCATTGAAGATCTTTNTAGGTTACTNAGATCTCAGGGGNTCAATACTTCTNGNTCAAAAGAAATAAGCCCAACCGCTTTGAATAAAATTTTGAGTCAATTAGAAAATAACCCAAGGAAAGATTTAATCTCAATGATGATGTTAAGAACCTTCAGTCAAGCTAATTATTGCCAAGATAATATCGGTCATTTTGGTCTTGCTCTATCTCTATATNCACATTTCACTTCACCGATCAGAAGATATCCAGATTTATTAGTTCATCGAGCAATCAGCCACATCATTGATAAATCGAGACAAAAAAATCCCGTCTATTCGGAAAATAAAATGAAATATTTTGGTGAAATGTGTTCTAAAAATGAAAGAAGAGCAGAAAAAGCAACAAGAGAAGCTGAGATGATGTTGAAATGCCAATTTTTAGAGNACAAAGTAGGTCACAANTATAAAGGCTTNATTACCAGTGTGCATGGATTTGGATTTTTTGTTCAGTTANATGATTTTTTAATTGAGGGGTTGGTTCACGTGACCTCGTTAACACAAGATTATTTTATCTTTGATAAGATAAGAAAGGTTTTAATTGGAGAAAAAACTAATAAAATTTTTAAAATTGGAGCTCAAATTGAAGTTGTTATTAGTGATGTTGATGTGGCAGCTCAAAAAATTTCTTTCACTCCAATAAAATAAATGTAACTAAAAAACAATGAAAAAGAGTAAATATGTTATTGGGCTTAGATCAATCGAGCAACTTATAGATAATAAGACCACTAAAATCAATAAGTTGATTGTTGAATATAACCCAAAAAACAAAAGAATTTTGGAAATAGTNAAATTTGCAAAANAAAATTTAATTCCAATCATTTCAGCAAATAGATCAAGATTGAGTCAAATAAGNGGNGAATCCTCTCACCAAGGTGTNATAGCAGAAGTATCTAGAAATCTAATTCAATCTGAGGCAGAACTTCGATCTTATATTGAGAGTAATNTAGANANTGTGGATTCTTCATCACTTTTATTTCTGGTTTTGGAGAATATTAAAGATCCACATAACCTTGGGGCATGTATGCGAACAGCATGTGCTGCTGGCGTTGATGCGATAATCGTGAATCGTTCAAACTCAGTGTCAATAACTTCAACGGTCAGTAAAGTAGCATGTGGTGCTGCTGAAATTGTTCCATTAATCCAGGTAAAAAGTTTGAAAAAGGTATTAACATGGATGGGCGAATATGGAATCAATCGTATTGGTACCAGCGAGAACGCGTCAGAAAACTTATTTGAAACTAATATGAAAGGACACACTTTGCTTGTCATGGGAGAAGAGCATTCAGGTTTAAGTAAGATGGCGCAGAAAAATTGCGATAATTTATTGAGAATACCAATAAAAGGTAATCTTTCAAGCTTAAATCTTTCTGTTGCAACCGGTATTTGCTTGTTTGAAATTAATAGAAAAAATTCAATATCTTAGTTGATATTTACTTGCTTATAACGTCGAGCTTGGGTAGGATTCTTTTTTGGTTTGAAACCAAAAACTTAAAATACGGCAACCCTTACCTTACCGCTGAAATAAACGGAAGGTTTTAACCGAGAGGGAACAATATGAGACATTATGAAATAGTTTTTCTAGTGCATCCTGATCAAAGTGAGCAGGTACCTGCAATGCTGGATAAATATCAGAATATTATCAGTACATCTGGCGGCACCATTCATCGAACCGAGGATTGGGGAAGACGTCAATTAGCTCACCCAATAAAAAAAGTTCACAAAGCGCATTACATTTTAATGAATGTTGAGTGTGAAAAAGAGTCAATTGATGAATTAAAGAACGTATTTACTTTTAGTGATGCAGTGCTTAGATATCTGATTCTTAATAAAAAAGTCGCAGTAACAGAGCGATCACCAATGCTCGAAGCTGTTGAAGCAGAAAAAATCAAAGAAGAAGAGGTAAAACGCAAGCGTGATGAAAAAGTTGCTGCTATATCTTCTTCCTCAGCTAAAAATGACGAGTCGTCAGATACTGCAGATCAAAAAGATGAAGAAATTACAACAGAAGAAACTTCTGAAGAGATTGACAACCAAGAACTTCCTGAGAGCACTTCCGATGAAATCTCAGAAGAAAACACCGAAAGTGAAAGTGATAGTAATGAGGAAAAAACATGATAAATAAATACAAAAGAAGAAAAAAATATTGTCGCTTCACAGCAGAAGGAATAACAGAAATTGACTATAAAGATTTATCATTACTTAAAAGCTTTATAACGGAGACTGGTAAAATTGTTCCCAGTCGAATCACTGGC
>PBVS01000066.1 GCA_002728725.1 Woeseiaceae bacterium | reverse complement strand
AGAAAAAATTTACAGTTAGAAAGGATATCCCCAAATCAGGTCAGCATACCAATGAGATATTGGCTGAAGCAGGATTTGAAGAGACAGAGATTAATGAATTTATAAATAATGCTTCTGTTGCATCAGATTCATCATAGGTAAGCCCACGGTCTGATTTTTTTGTCCTTACGAACAAATTCATCAATACTTTCTTCGTAACTCAGCGAGCGGTCAATGAAATCTTGATTTTTTAATAACATTCCCAGTAAATAAGGATCAACTTCATAGTTAATGATTTTATTTTCAGGGGTAGTCAGCGTCTGCTTTTTTAGGTCAATGGTTATTTTATTATGAATCTCACCTCTAACTAACAAATCACCAATGTGATCAATATACTCATCAGCAAGCTCAATTGTCAGGAGCTGATTGCGTGCACAATTATTTTTAAAAATCCGTCCGAAAGATTTGGCAACTACCACATTGATTCCAAAATCTTTTAATGCCCAAACAGCGTGCTCTCTGGATGAACCACAACCAAAATTTTTTCCACTAACAAGTATTTTTGTGTCTTCAAATGCTTTTTTGTTGAGAATAAAATCGTCATTTTTTCCAATTTGTTTCCCGTCTAAATAGTTGTATTGCCAATTAGCAAACAAACCTTTTCTCAGTCCTTTTTTTGAGATGGTCTTCATCTCTCTTGAGGGAATAATTTGATCGGTATCAACATTGTCCATCAGTAATGGCGCAGCTATGGCAATGAATGATTCTGACCAATTCATTTTTTCATAACCTCTTTTGATGAAGTTATTTTCCCAGCGATAGCGGAAGCAGCGACTGTTGCTGGACTGGCAAGATGAGATCGAACTCCTGGTCCTTGTCTGCCTCTGAAGTTTCTGTTGGTGCTTGTTATGACTCTTTGTTCAGGTAAAAAACCTTCTCCTCCTGCATAAAAACACAAGGAACAACCTGGCTCACGCCATTCAAAACCAGCATCTTTAAATATTTGATCAATCCCTTCTTTCTCAGCATTACGTTTTACAGTTGCCGAAGCAGGTGTGCAGATCGCAAGCACATCGCCCGAGACTTTATTGCCTTTAAGAATTTTCGCCGCTGATCTTAAATCATCTAATCGTGCATTTGTGCATGAGCCAATAAAGGCAGCATCAATGGGGAGATGCATTAATGATTGACCACTTTTTAAACCCATGTATTTGAGTGAACTTTCTAACTCCTCTTTTTTATCTGGATTTGATATTTCGTGTAGATTTGGAATGGATCCATCAATGGGTATCGATTGTTCTGGACTCAAACCCCAAGATACAGATGGATAGATTTGAGATGCATCAATTTCAATAACCTTATCAAAAATAGCATTTTCATCACTATGAAGGCTTTTCCAATAATCGATGGTTTCTGTCCATGTTTTATTGGGGGAATAAGGGCGATCTTTAAGATAATCAAACACCTTTTGATCTGGAGCAATGATCCCTGTGAAAGCAGAAAATTCAACTGCCATGTTGCAAAGAGTGAATCGATTTTCCAGTGGCAAATTGTCGATGGTGTCACCAGAAAATTCAATGGCATAGCCAGCTCCACCTGAAACAGAATATTTTTCCATCAAATGAAGCATCATATCCTTAGCATTTACACCCTCATTGAGTTCTCCAGAAAAAATTATTTGCATTTGTTTTGGTTTGTTTCCTGCCAATGAACTGGTCGCCAATGCATGCTCGCAATCACTGGATCCCACGCCCCATCCGATAGCACCCAGGGCGCCGAGCGTGCAAGTGTGGCTGTCGGGGCAAATAACAATATTTCCAGGTAGGGCAATACCTTGCTCTGCTGATATGAGATGCGAAATCCCATGCCTAGGATCATTGATATCAAATAAAGTAATACCGAACTCGTTAGCGAGTTCCCTCATTGTCTGAATGAATTTTTTTCCACCTGGCATGAGTGTTTCATCTCCTCTTCCAGGAAAGGTATCGACAATGTGATCCATCGTTGCAAACACATGCTTGGGATTCTTAACCCTTAAGCCCCTATCTTTTAGGCTTTTTAGAGCAAAACTCCCTGTTCTTTCATGCAAAAAAATTCGATCCACATAAAGGAGATCAGGCTGAGATTTACCACTTAAGATAAGATGTGATTGCCAAATTTTTTCAAATAGAGTTAAAGACATCTTTATGCTACAGTTATTTATTAAAGATATATAAATATAACATTAGTACATTATATTGTTTTATTAATTTTCAAAAGAATTTTTATAGAAAAAATATAATAAATAGCTCATATTCAATAGCAGCTGCAGCGAAAGCATAACCCCAAATAGCCACACCTAATAAAGATGTTTTTAAATAAAAAAGATAACTTAATTCATCTCTTCACAATCTCATTGATGATTCTGTTTTCCACTTGTGCTTATTCAGATGATCGCCAAAAGTTGAGATACGAGGAGTTAACTTCTACTTCAAATTTTGCTGAGGAGTTCATCCCGAATAACTTTTTTTTACCTTTTGGTGAATATAACAGCGAATTACATCTATTTTCAGGTGTCATTGAGGTGCCTGAGCACCCTATGATGAGCAATCCAGAAAGAATACTACCTATAGATATCAATGAAAAGAAAACACAACTTTTCCCTAGTGTTTCCTTGGGGTTCATTTCAAACAATGGGCATTTGATACCAATTGAGCGCGATATAATTATTCCGGAGGATACTAACAGTTATTGGCAAATCCAAATTTCACCAGGACGTGTGTGGTCAGAAAAGGGCGACAATGATATGTCTCGTGCTTCTTTTCCTTTCTTATTAACGAGCATTATTGAAAACGAGTCATACAACGGCATTGCTACTTTTTTGTACGATGATGATTCAATCTCAACGCTTCGATATCAGATTGTGAGTCAACTTTCTCCTTTTGTTGTACAAACGCACTTTACTGCCACTGGACAAACAGAAGCAACCTATCAACGCAAAAGATTTGATCACATAAAAGTGATTCAGAATTTTGAGAGAGAGTTAGCATCAAAGCTCCCNTGGCGTGATTGGANAGAACTTGAACAAGCTNATGGAAAAGAAGTTTTTGAAAATTTTGACTCAGGAATTGATCCGGCAATGACNTTAACCAGTGGGCTTGTCATCGATGGAGAAATTTATGTGNGTTCTATGAATACTCCCTTTGGCCCATACCCTTATCCTCATGAGATGCGACATGGGGTGTGGTCAGTAACCAAAACCATGGCTGGCATGCTGACTCTAATGAGAATGGCTCAGAAATACGGTTATGAAATTCTCGATTACAAGATTGTCGATTACCTCAATATCACTGCGAATCATGATGGATGGAAAGATGTGACATTCCGAAATGTGTTTAGCATGGCCACCGGAATAGGTACTGGATCACATAATGTTAGTCCAAATCATATTGGTGTTGGGGATGCGAGTCGTCCCGCAAATAACGCGGGTTTTGATGATTACATGGCNTGGTATTTTGCACCTACATTNGAAGATAAACTCAATGAAATTTATAAAATTCCAAGTTACCCCTGGGGACCAGGAGAGCANGCTCGTTATAGGGATCGCGATATTTTTATTGGTGCAGCGGCATTGGAGGCTTTGTTTCGCGAGAAAGAGGGTGATCATGCCGATTTATGGCAAATGATGGTCGAAGAGGTCTATCGACCCATTGGCATTCATCATATCTCGATGACACACACTCGGGAATCCAATGAGCGTGGCACTCCTATATTGGCATGGGGAATTTATGTTTCCATTGACGACATAGCAAAAATTTCAATGCTGATTCAAAATGGGGGTAAACACAATGGGATGCAGTTGTTGAGTAAAGAAGGTATTTCTGAGGCGCTTTATGAAACAGAGATACGAGGTTTACCAACGGGCGAATCAAATGTACATGGGGACAAAACATACCATTTAACTTTTTGGCATGAAAATTTTATTACTGANAGNGGAGGCNTGCATCAGGCNCCCCGNATGTCNGGTTACGGTGGAAATATTGTGCAATTGATGCCCAANGGNATGATCGGTTTTCGCATCGGTAATGGCGGTGATGTAACGCTTGANCAAATGACCATTATTGCAGATCAGATNAAAGCGTTTGATCAGCACNAAAGNCGTTAATCGCTCTCGANAATTTCTAGCTCNGTAAGCTCATAATGCGTCATCATATAACCTGTCACGGATGCTTTGAGCATTATGAATTCACCNTCTGCCGAAACCCAAGCTTCATANGGNGGATGTTCACCGGTCTCATTTGAACCGGGCCGATCGCTGTTTCTCTCACCGTAACAAAAATGCAATGCATCGAATGTACCCGCCTCGACGGTGANTCTGTCCTCACCGACATATTCTATTTTTAGAGGATCTTTCCAAGTCACCAATGAAGGTCCGGTGGCACCTCGATGATCAAGTGAACTCATGAGGAAGTTTTTATATATTTCCACTTTTGGACCTTGACTGCGATCGATCATATGGAGATGCATTGCATCGCCTTGAATTGGATGAGTGCCAAACAATGGTGAAGGTTTGTCGTACTCAATTCTCTCTGAGATCCTCTCTTTGCCNTTAAGAAGTCCTTCACACTCAGCGTAAGTGTCTTCAAATCGAAACCAGCTGCTTCCAACCGTTTTGTCTCCAACTGAAATTCTGACAAAGGCATCACGCGTGATCCAATCTTTATCCATGGTGAGAACTACATCTCGCAATACATTGGGAGCATCATCAATTTCACAGTGTGCTCTCAATGTTCTTCTGCCATCTTGATGCACGGTAATTGCAAAGTGTTCACGACCTCTTTCTATACCTTCTCGATCAGGTTTTTTGCTGGTGTACAGAAGTTTTCCTCTGATTGTCTTATGCGGCCTCATAGTTACTCCAAATAAATAAATTTAGTCGTTAATTTTAATGATCGTTTTTCCGGTATTTAAACCGCGCATCAATTTTGAGAATGCTGTAGGTGCGTTAGCGAGACCCTCGGTCACGTCTTCGAGATATTGGATGCGATCCTCCTTGATCCATTTGCTGACATCTTCCACAAAATCCTCTCTCATGTCTTCATGATCATAAACGACCATTCCCTTGACGATTGCTCTTGCTTTAATGGTCCATGCTGGATTTGGTCCGGCAGGCATAGAATCGCTATTGTATTGAGCCATTAGCCCACACAAGATGACTCTTGAGTACAATGCCAATTGCTCCATAGCAGCTTGTAGTATTTCAGCCCCAACATTATCAAAATAAATATCAANTCCATGTGGACAATATTCTTTGATTTTTTCAGTGATATTTTCTTTTTTATAATTAATGCATTCATCCATGGAAGTTGTATCGGTAACCCAAGCGCATTTTTCATCCGATCCTGCGATTCCCACAACATGACAATTTTTTATTTTGGCTATTTGTCCAACCATTGAGCCAACTGCACCTGATGCAGCAGAAACGAGAACAACATCATTTTCTTTAGGTTCCGCCAATCTCAATAAGCCTGCATAAGCTGTCAAGCCAGGCATTCCAAGGATTCCTAAATAAGTTGAAATGGGTATCCCATGATCAATAATTTTTGAAGCATCATTGGCATTAATGACTGGATGAGATTGCCATCCACTATGAGAAATTATGAGATCGCCTTTTTTAAATGCAGGGTCCGCAGAGACAGTTACACGACTGATAGCCTCACCAGCCATAAGATCTCCTGGAAAAATTGCACCGGAGATATGTCGGCCGTTTATTTTCCCTCTAAGATAGGGATCTAATGATAAATAAAGCGATTCGCATCCAATTTGACCTTCCTTTGGCTCAATGATTTCTTCTTCAATTTTTTCAAAATCGCTCTCTTCCGGAAGACCTTCACATTTTGTTTTTAATAATATCTTTGTATTGGATGTCATTTTATGTAATCCCTCATCATAAAAGATGTATAGACTGATATAATAAACTAATATCCAATAATCTTAAATTTAGCTGGTTATTTTATGAATGAAGAGATTAATAAAAACAACAAAACTGTAGACCAGTTGGTAAAAATCCATGGAGTGGATAATGTTCTTGTCGATAAAAAGAGCCGCATTCTCTATGCACAAGATATTCATTCTAAAACAATACCTGCCCTCGCAGTCGTTCGACCAAAAAATAAAGATGAGTTAACCGAATCTGTAAAAATAGCAAATAAATTAGGTCATGCAATCATTCCCAGAGGAGGAGGCATGTCCTACTCCAAAGGTTATGTCCCCCTAAAAGAAGACAGCATAATTGTCGACTTTTCACGAATGAATAATGTTATAGAGATTAATGAAGAAGACATGTATGTCAGGGTTGAAAGTGGATGTACATGGGAAACTCTTTATCGAGAGTTAGAAAGCACGAATTTAAGGACGCCTTTTTGGGGAACACTTTCTGGGATATCCGCAACAGTCGGTGGGACGCTATCTCAAAATGGAATATTTTGGGGTTCCACCAAATATGGCTCAGCAGTAGATTCGGTGGTTGCTTTGGAAGTTATAGCGGGGGATGGCACTTTGATCAAAACCGGTTCTGACATCCAGAAAAATTCCACACCATTTTTTCGGCATTACGGGCCCGATCTAACTGGATTATTCATGTGTGATAATGGAGCTCTAGGGTTTAAAGTTACAGCTACTCTCAAATTGATTCCCAAAAAAGAATTTCGTGAGCACGTTTCATTTGATTTTAGTGATGCCGATTCTTTGTTCGATGCATTGAGTAAAATATCGAAACAGGAACTTGTTGATGCTTGTGTTGGATTTGACCCTTATCTGCAAAAGGTAAGGATGCAAAGGGAAAGCATTGCTAGCGATCTAAGAAAACTCGCGGGCGTAATGAAAGACAATAACAGTATTAT
>PBVS01000065.1 GCA_002728725.1 Woeseiaceae bacterium | reverse complement strand
GCAAATTGTTGTCTGAAATAATCAAATGGAGATCTGATTTTTTTTGACAATACAGGCATTGGTGTATCGTCTCCCATNGAGCCCACTGGCTCTTGCTCGGTAACTGCGAGAAAACTGATGACCTCCTTGAGTTCCTCTCTAGTCAAATTAAACATCTTTTGATAAGAAATCAGGGTCTCTTTATCCATTGGCTCAGCTGCGATCTTTCTATCAATTAGCTGGGAATCGAGATATCTAAATCCGTCTCGNAACCATTTTTTGTAGGGNGCGCCACTTTTGAGCNTTTGGTGTATCTCGTCATTNTTCAGTATGCGGGCCTCATAGAAATCCACGGCGATCATTTCTCCCGGTCCTAATCTACCTTTTTGTATCACATCTTCTTCTGGATAGTCGTACACNCCTATCTCTGATGCTATGGTGATATTCCTGTCCTTTGTTAATACATACCTAGAAGGCCTTAAACCATTTCGATCAAGACTGCAGGCAGCATATCTGCCGTCCATTAATACAATTCCAGCCGGGCCATCCCATGGTTCCATATGACAGGAATAAAACTCATAAAAGGCTTTTATATCCGAATCCATCATTTCGTTAGCTTGCCATGCTGGCGGCATAAGAATTTTCATTGCTTGAATTATACTCATGCCAGAGATTTGCATTAGTTCAAGCATATTGTCTAACGACATGGAGTCAGAACCGTAAGAAGAAATAATTGGTTGAATATCTGAAATATCACCCAGTAAATCCGACTGAAGATATTTCTTTCTTGCTTCAGCCCAAAACCGGTTTCCCTGAATAGTGTTTATCTCGCCATTATGCGCCAAATATCTAAAAGGTTGCGCAAGTCTCCACTCNGGAAGTGTATTTGTAGAAAATCGCTGATGGAATACACATGCTGATGTTTCCATATTTTTATTTTTCAGATCCAAAAAGAATTCAGGCAAAGCTTCTGGCATTACCATCCCTTTATAATTTATTGTTTCTGAAGATAAGCTCAANATGTAGGAACGCNCATCAACCTGAGTCAATTCTTGTTCAGCTCGCCTTCTTGCTAAAAATAATTTTCGATTAAAGGCNCCTCTAGACATNTCATCTNTACAGCTGACAAAAATTTGCTCTACAAATGGAAGAGTATTTTTTGCGACTTCACCNCAAGCACTCTCATTAACAGGAACCTCTCTCCATCCTGATAAGATTAGTCCCTCTTTTTCAATGCAACTTTGAATAATAGATTTTGTTTTTTCTCTTTTTTGCAGATCNGCGTTTAAAAAAATATTACCNACTGCATANTTTTNGGAGAGTGTGATATTGAGGGTTCTTGCAATTTCTGAAAAGAAAGATTTTGGTAATTTTAGCAGAACACCGCAGCCATCTCCTGATTTGCCATCAACCGAAATAGCACCCCTATGAGTCAGTCTTTTTAGTGATTCAATAGCAGTGTCAATTATTTGATGGTTTGGTTTATTATCGATGTTTGCAATTAAACCGAAGCCACAGCTGTCACGCTCAAATGAGGGATCATAAAGACCTTGTGTATATTTTTTAGCCAAATCTCCTCCTGAGTGAATAACGATCCATAATTCCCAGCCAATTAAATTTTGTTGCAAACAACTGAAAGTTGAGTGACACGTCTAAGATTTTTCAAAAATTTGAAAAGATACTTTGCGGTTTTGTTACTCTCGAAATGAGAGATACTAAGTATATGATATATCTNACTTTAATTCCAGTNTGGANAATAATTATAAAATTTTAGATATTTTACTTAGCCTNCTTGTGAGTAGAATTGCAGCTACGGATAACCCNAAAACGAANCCTAGCCAAATATAGCTCGGGGGTAAACGATATACGATTCCGAGAAGATACGAGAGTGGAAAAGCTAGCACCCAGTATGAAAACAAATTAACAATCATCGGAATTTTAGTGTCTTTATAGCCTCTCAGTGCGCCCGCTGCTCCAATCTGAATACCATCAACAATTTGAAATACTGCAGCAACCAATAANAGGCTCATGGCTAGATCTTTAATCTCAATATTACCTGTNTATATATCTATAATACTTCCTCTTAGTAGAAGCAATATACACGATGAGATCAGCATGAATNAGCCACATATAAATACNCCNGTTAATGCATAATCCCTTGCTTTTACNCTATCTGCTTCTCCGAGAGATTGNCCTACTTTTACTGTAGTAGCAGCACTTATTGCAAGTGGGANCATGAATGTTACAGTAATTACGTTCAATGCAATCTGATTNGCACTTGTGATGATTGCCCCTAAAGTTCCTATCATTATAGACACCGCTGAGAATAAGCCAGCTTCAGCAGTTACAGAAATTGATATTGGTATCCCGAGCTTCAGAATTTNACGCATTATCTTAANGCGAAAGGCAGATGCTCGTTCAAATATCATAAGTTTTTTATAACGTTTATTTAAATAAAAATAAGAAGAAAGATAAATAAAAACCAACCACATGGATATCGCACTTGCTAAGCCGCAGCCAAGCACACCTAATTTTGGTGCTCCAAAATTACCAAAAATTAAAATGTAATTTAGAAGAATATTGAGGATTAGAGCGATTATTGATGAATACATTACAGGCCTTGTGAAACCGATGCCTTCTGTCGTGTAACGAAAGACAAGAAACAAGAAGATGCCAGGTGCTCCATAAATAATAGCATCTAAGAATTCGACGACTAAATATCTAAATTCGATGTCTATACCGACAATCTCCAAGAGAAATGGAAGTGAGAGATTGATAATTATTACAATTGTTACTCCAATAATCAGGCTCATTAAACATGCTTGGCGAGTGTATCTGCCAATCATTTGTTCTTTTCTTTCTCCAAATATTCTGGCTACTATTGGCGAAAGCGCCATCATCAGACCGTTGTATGCTTGAAAAATTAAGAACCAAATGCTTCCACCTACAGCAACTGCGGCAAGTTCTTTTGAACCGAGCTGACTTGACATCAGAGCATCTGTAACTTGGATACCTGCAATGGCCAAGTTATTCGCTATGAGTGGTGCCGCTAATTTCAGTAATGAGAATATATTTTTAAATTTTATTGATTGCATATTTTTAAAAAAAGAGGGCAGGATATTTAATTTAAAAAATCACCGCATAAGATTGAGAAATATTATCGTATAATAATGATAGCTTTTATTATGAATTATTTTTACTGAATTTAAGGATAGACCTAATGTTAAATGACGGGCAAGCAAAGAAAGTAGGTGTGATTGGCGGCGCAAGAATACCATTCTGCAGAGCAAACACCGCTTATAAGAATTCGACAAATCAAAAGATGATGACCGCTTCACTCAAAGCAATTGTAAAGAAATATAACTTACAAGATAAAGTTTTAGGTGATGTTGCTTTGGGTGCTGTTATTAAACATTCAAGTGACTGGAATCTTGCAAGAGAGTGTGTCATTGATTCGGGTCTATCTATAAAAACCCCGGGTGTTGATATGCAGCGTGCCTGTGGAACTGGATTGGAAACAATAATGAATATTGTCAACAAAATCTCATTAGGTCAGATAGATTCTGGTATTGGTGGAGGTGTTGACTCCATTAGTGATGCGCCAATTGTTTATAGTGATAAATTAAGAAAAATACTACTCAATAGTTTTTATGGAAGATCAATAACTGAAAAATTCAAACCTTGGTTAAATTTAAGGCCAAGTTTTCTCAAACCAAAATTACCNGGGGTAGAAGAGCCTAGAACAGGTTTATCAATGGGCGAAAGCACTGAAATTATTGCTAAAGAATATGGTATATCAAGAAAATCTCAGGACCTTCTTGCCCTTGAAAGTCACATTAATGCTAGCAAAGCATATGATTCAGGATTTTATGATGATCTGGTGATTCCTTTTGAAGGGGTAAACAAGGATAATATTATCCGCTCGGATTCATCAATTGAGAAATTAAACTCTCTTAAGACAGTCTTCGATAAAGGCCCTAATGCATCCATGACACCTGGTAATAGCACCTCTTTGACGGACGGCTCAGCAGCGGTCTTATTATCAAATGATGTTTGGGCCGAGAGGAATGGCTTAGAAATTGAATCGTATATCTCAAATTTTGAAATATCCGCAGTAGACTATATAGATGAAGAAGGTTTACTAATGGCGCCTGCATATGCTGTTTCTGAGATGTTAAAAAAAGCAAATATAGAGTTACAAGATTTTGACTTTTATGAGATCCATGAAGCCTTTGCTGCACAGACACTTGCAACGATTGGGGCATGGGAATCTGAAGAGTTTTGTCGAACAAAACTAGGAAGAAATAAAGCAATGGGAAGTTTTGACCATAAAAAACTAAATATTAAAGGTGGAAGTCTTGCAATAGGTCATCCATTTGCAGCTACAGGAGCCAGGATAGTAGCGACCATGTCAAAGCTACTCAGGGAAAAAGGCAAAGGAAGAGGATTAATTTCAATCTGCACTGCNGGTGGTATGGGTGTNACAGCAATAATGGAAAGATAGATAAAAAGCGACAATAATCATTAATACTTTTCGCGGCATAATCACAGACATTAATTCATTCTTATGGAATGAGTATTGGATTATAGTAATTGCAATGACCGGATTTGTTTTTACAATTTGGTCTGGTTTTTCGCAATATAAAATAATCCGTCTTGCACCAAAGATTCTTCGTGGCGATCATAACAATCGAAACGATAGTGGCATTATCAATCATTTTCAAGCGCTCACAACAGCCTTATCAGGAACAGTCGGGCTCGGCAACATCAGTGGAGTTGCACTTGCAATNACACTTGGTGGACCTGGTGCAATTTTTTGGATGTGGATTATTGCCATATTTGGAATGGCAATAAAACTCATTGAGGTNACNCTCTCAATGTTATACCGAAACATAGACAATCCAGACAATCCNCANGGTGGGCCAATGTGGGTTGCTGACATTGGTTTTAAAAAAATATTTCCNNGGTATTCAAAGTTAGGGAAAATAATCGCTNTTATGTTCTCAGTGAGCATAATCACATCTTCCATAACAGGTGGAAACATGTTTCAAGCCTGGAGCGTTGCTGATGTTACTTATGAATACTTTGGCGTGGAAGGATGGNTTTCAGGTCTATTGATNTCTGTTATTGTGGCAGCCGTTATTTTAGGAGGAATCAAAAGAATAGCTAAGGTAACCTCGATGATCGTCCCGATAATGGTAACCTTATATATACTAGCCGGAATCTATGTATTGATTGTTAATTTCAGCGATATACCAGAAATGTTTCGTCTCATAGTGGTATCCGCTTTTACCACAAGTGAAGCAAGTGGTGCATTTATCGGCGGAAGTGTTGGAACNGCATTTATGTTTGGAACAAAAAGAGCAATATTTTCCAATGAAGCCGGACAAGGCTCATCACCGATCGTGCATGCTGCAGTCAAGACCAATGAGCCTGCAAGAGAGGGAATAATAGCCGGTATTGANCCNCTNATCGATACCATTGTTGTTTGCACGTTTACAGCCTTAATTATTCTTTCTACAGGCATTTGGGANAGNAATGTGGATGTTCAATTTTCCGCTCCACCCAAGATCATAAATCAAGGCNATACTTGGTCATTCTCAGATACTTTACATACAAATAAATCTGGAAAAAAAGGTGACCCTGTCATAATGCATGTCATAGCAGATTTCAACAAAGNCACGGGTCAATACATTCATAAAGTTCCAGGAATAATTACTTCCGAAGACAATTCTTTAAAAATTAAGTGGGGTGATTTTAGATCTTCGCAAAAACCAAAAATTCACAGCAAGGGTTATTATTTTGATTATGTNGGTGCCACGTTAACAGCAAAAGCATTTGATGCCGTGAATGTTGGGCTCGGAAAGTGGTTAATTACAATAGCATCTTGGTTTTTTGCAATATCTACAATCATGGCCTGGGGTTATTACGGTGAGCAAGGATTAATCTACCTTTTTGGCGAAAAAAGTGTATTNGTATACAGAATAACCTATTGCTCTCTTATTTTTATTGCGACATTGGGATTTATAGAGACAAGTGTTGATCTGGATAACTTAAGTGGTATTGGTCTTGGTATTATTGTTTACGCTAACCTTCCAATATGTTGGATATTTGGTTATCGAGCAATTAATACATACAAAGAGTACATAAAGAATGAGAGAGCTTAATAGAATTGTAAAAGCCATAATTCAAATATCATTGAAATTTAAATTAATGCAACAACATATCAAAAATGCCTAAACTGATATCTGAAAAAAACTTTTCTCATGGGACACCAAGTACTGTTGGTATTTTGCTAGTTAATTTAGGCACACCTGAAAATACTAAGACATCGTCAGTCAGAAAGTATCTCAGGCAATTTTTATCTGACCCCAGAGTAATAGAAGTTCCGAAATTGCTATGGTGGTTTATCCTAAATCTCTTTATTCTCCCGTTCAGACCTTCGAAATCTGCTGAGGCTTATAAAGAGATATGGACAGAGGAAGGTTCACCTCTCCTCCTCTATTCAGAGGAAATTACTAAAAAAATTCAAGAAGCTTTTGATGAACGTANCCTTGATATTGACTTTCATGTTGAGCTTGCAATGTCATATGGCCAACCCTCAATAAAAAGCTCNCTCAATAAATTGCGAAAAAAAAATGCAAGGAGGATTCTTTTACTGCCAATGTATCCCCAATATTCCAGCACAACGACTGGCTCTGTATTTGAAAATGTGACAAAAGAACTTTCAAAACAGCGNTGGATACCAGAATTTAGGCATATAAATCAATATCATGACAACAAAGATTATATTGAGACAATTTCTGAGAGCATACGAGAATACTGGAAATCAAATGGACCGTGTGACAAATTGCTGTTTTCTTTTCATGGCTTACCAAAACAAATGCTTCTGGAGGGAGATCCATACCACTGTCAATGTCACAAAACAGCACGCTTAATTTCCGAAAACCTTGCACTCTCCGAAGACGATTGGTTTGTTAGCTTTCAATCGCGTCTAGGGCCAACGAAATGGCTCGAACCTTATACAGATGAAACACTTAAGANTTGGGGGGAGAGTGAGANTGGAGTAGTAGATGTTATATGCCCTGGCTTCTCTGTGGATTGCCTTGAAACATTAGAAGAAATTGCAATGGAAAATGCCGAATACTATGAAGAGGCTGGAGGCAAAGAACTTCGCTACATTCCCGCTCTGAATTCTCAACAAAAACATATCANCTTTCTTNTTAACCTTATCGAAAAAAATATTTCCGACTGGATTTATGAATCAACAGATCAATGGTCACAAATGACNGCTGAAAAATTAGAGATGTCTCGTAAGCTGGCCCAAGAAAAAGGAGCTAAAAAATAAATANTATGGCAATTTTCTTTTNTCAGATATTCTCTCTGCTTGCTTTCTGAGAGCTGTTCCAATTTGCAAGCTATCAAATAGTTTAGTTACACCCTCTAGATCAACTGCTTTAAGATTAAGCTCAGAATCAATATTTTCAGTCTCAATGTCACAATAGATAGCCGTTAGCTTTCTTGAGACCTCTAATTTTTCTGAATGCTCATTTAGCTTCGATTTGATTGTTTTGGACCCTCGAACATTAACATCACTTAGATTGTCGATATTTAGATATATGTTCTTTAAATTACCAAAATGCTCTAGCAGAGCAGCCGCAGTTTTTTTTCCNATACCTGGGACNCCAGGTATATTATCAACACTGTCTCCAGCAAGCGCTAAAAAATCAGCTATTTGCTCAGGTTTTACTCCGAAAAAATCCGGTATTTCTTCATAACCTATCTTTCCTTTACCTGTGTAATCCCAGAAAATATCACCCTTTTGNATTAATTGAGCCAAATCTTTATCTCTGGAAATTATCGTAGAAGCCCTGCCTTGTTCCCTTCCAATCCTTGCTAACGTCCCTATTAAATCATCCGCTTCGTATCTTGGATGACTCCAGTTTGTTATTCCGAGCAAATCAACAAANTTTTTACAGTGANCAAATTGTTTTTTTAATTCAGGAGGNGCTGGATCTCTATTAGCTTTATATTCAGGATATATNTCATTTCTAAATGAGCTTTCAAGGCTTTCATCAAAAAGAATTGCNATNTGTTTTGGGTNTATTCTCTCTATNAAATCTCCAACAAATCTTGAGAATCCATAAAATGCATTTATTGGGTTTCCATCTCCATCCATCATATCTTCAGGTATTGAATAATGAGCCCGAAATACATAAACGCTTGCATCTATTAAATATTGCATTTTNGACCTTTTAAAAGANTAACTTGNCATCATATATTAATTNANAAAAAGTTGTTTAGATTCCTTATTGGTTATGTCATTATTCGTTTTTTTTAAAAGCTTTTTTAANGCAANTTAAAGTCTAAGTAGTTTAATATTAATGGAGAAACAAATGTCGCTGACTATTGGCGTCCTCAAAGAGACAGTCTCTGGCGAAACACGTGTCGCACTCACGCCAGAAATAGCAAAAAAATTTATATCACTCAATGCCAATGTGATCATGGAGAGAGGTGCTGGTGAGCTATCAAATCAGATTGATAGCGACTACGATGGAGTTGAATTTACAGACAGAAATGAAGTTCTTAAGAAATGTGATTTGTTGTTAACTGTACAGCCTATATCTCCAGAAGACTCTGATGAACTAAACCAATCATCATATGTAGTTGGTATGGTATTTGGCCACCTAAATAAAGAAACTGTCCAATCATTGCTTAATAATAACCACACCAGTTTTGCGATGGAATTAATGCCAAGAATTTCAAGGGCTCAAAGTATGGACGTTCTCTCATCACAAGCGGCTGCGTCTGGTTACCAAGCGGTTCTAATTGCTGCCAGCACACTGGATAAATTCTTTCCGATGTTAACTACAGCAGCAGGAACAATTAGACCGGCACAAGTACTTGTTATCGGTGCCGGTGTTGCAGGACTGCAGGCCATCGCGACAGCGAAAAGATTGGGTGCAATTGTTAAGGGATATGATGTGAGAAGTGCAACAAAAGAACAAATCGAATCTCTGGGGGCAAAATTTATCGATACTGGTGTCTCTGCTGATGGAGAAGGCGGCTATGCAAGAGAATTAACAAAAGAAGAGA
>PBVS01000064.1 GCA_002728725.1 Woeseiaceae bacterium | reverse complement strand
CTTTTTGGCTTGCTGCTGTTGTCGTATCGAGAGATATAATTATCGCTTTAGGTGTATTTATCTATAGTTTTGTCTACGAACCTTTTCATGGCGAAGCAACAAAAATAAGCAAGATTAATACATTTTTAGAAATACTTTACGTCCTAATGGTACTCTCATCTGAAGCTTTCTTTTGGCCGTCAAGCACATTAATTATTATTACTGGATCGGCTGTATTTGCAACTGTTTTTATCAGTGGGCTGGACTATATAATGTCCTGGATAAGGAGAGTTAATTCTCAAAGAAATATTCACTAGTTGGGAGCTAGTTAAAAGGAGTAAATATCTGTGGGGCAATTGCCATTGGCGGTTCAATTAGATGACTTCGCTGTTTTTGAAAGTTTCTTTCCAGCAAGAAACCATGAAATATATCAACTTCTATCAGAATTAGATGGATCATCAGATAGATTTGATGGTTACTGGTTATGGGGGGAAACTGCATCAGGAAAAAGTCATTTGCTTCAAGCAGTAAGTGATAACATGATAAATAATTGTGTTTATATTCCAATGAAAGAATTAATTGGTCATAACCCTGATATTATTCAGGATTTGTCTAGTAGGAATATTGTATGTATCGATGACATTGATTTATGCGCAGGAAAAAAAGAATGGGAACTTGCTATTTTTGACTTATGTAATCAGCTTTTTGACAGAAAATTATCTTTAGTAACATCATCAAGTTCAAAGGTCGCTAGTTCAGGATTTATTATAAATGATCTTCAAAGTAGGCTTTCAATCTTACCGTCCTATAAAATCCAACATTTAAATGATGAAGAATCAAAGAGTGCATTACGGTTAAGGGCAAAATTCAGGGGAATAGAAATAAGCAATGAAGTATTGGATTATCTTCTAAAAAGAGTAAATAGAGATATGACCAGCCTTTATGAGATACTGGATCGTTTAGATAACGCATCATTGATAGCTAAGCGAAAACTATCTATTCCATTTGTTAAGGAGGTAATTAATCAGTCTAATTGAGTTGCTTAGCAATTTTAGAAATTCTCTTACCAAGGGCTCTTGCGAGACTTGCCTCATCTGGAGAAAGTGATTTTTGAGCTGCCTCATCTGAAACATGGCTTGGGCCATAGGGTGTTCCGCCTTCTCTTGTAGTTGATAGTCCTTTTTCTGAAAAAGGTATTCCAGTCAATAACATCCCGTGATGAAGCAAGGGTATAGCCATAGTTAAAAGAGTGGATTCTTGTCCACCATGCATGCTCCCAGATGAAGTAAAAACGCCAGCTGGTTTTTCTGCAAGCGCATTGTTAAGCCATTCATTTGTCGTGTTATCGAGAAAATATTTAAGTTCTGCAGCCATATTGCCAAATCGACATGGGCTTCCTAAAATTAAGCCATCACAATCAAAGAGATCTTGTTTTTCAATATAAGGTGGACCTTGGTCTGGTATGTTATCGTTTTTTTCATTGCTGATTGGGATGGAAGGAACAGTTCTTATTTTTGATTCCACGCCCTCAACTGAATCGACTCCGTTAGCTATTTCCCTGGCTAATAATTCTGTTGCCCCATATTTAGAGAAATAAAGGATAAGAATTTCTTTCATTTTTACAAAACCTCCAAAACTTTTTCGGGTGGCCTACAAATCACAGCTTTATTTTTTTTATGATTAATTACAATGGGTCTTTCAATGTATTTAGGATTATCAGATAACCACTTTGAGATAGAATAATTATCCATAGATAATAATAAACTTTCGTGCTCAATTGATATATCTTTCAATCTTACTATTTCGCTTACTTTCTTATTGAGCATATTAGCTATTCGGATTATTTCGAAATCCTTAGGTGCTTCTATTAAATAATGAATTACTTTTGGTTTTTTCTTTTTTTTTCTAAGAATTTCCAATGTTTTCCTTGATTTAGAACATTTTGGATTATGGTAGATGCTTATCACGCAAATCATCCTTAGTATCTAACTTATGATTCGCTTGATTGCTTCCTCTCTTGAGAGCATCTCAGAATCCTGACTAATTCTGCTTCTGAATTCTATTTGATTATTTGTGATTCCTTTTTCACTTATTACAATTCTAATTGGTATTCCGATTAACTCTGCGTCTGCAAATTGTATGCCAGGACGAATTTTACGATCATCAAATAGTACTTCAATATTCTGATTTTTAAGAAACTCATAGAGATCTAAAGCTGCTGTTTCTACTTTTTTTGACTTATGCATATTTATTGGAATGATTATTACTTTATATGGTGCAATATTTTCTGGCCAAATTATTCCGCTTTCATCGTGATTCTGTTCAATTGCTGCAGCCACAATTCTTGAAATTCCAATACCATAGCAACCCATTGACAAAGGTACATCCTTGCCTGAATCATCTTGAACACTTGCTTTTAGAGCTTGGCTATACTTCGTTCCAAGTTGAAAGATATGTCCTACTTCAATTCCTCTTGCAACACTTAGTTTCCCTCTTCCATTCGGCGATGGATCTCCAACTTCAGCATTTCTTAGATCTATTGTATCTGGATTTCCAAGGTCATCGGAAAAATTTGCATCAACAAAATGATAATCTTTTTCATTAGCGCCACAAATTAAACTGGGCATCTCCGCAACAGCATGGTCATAATATATTTCTAGTCCGAGGTCGATCGGTCCAATATAACCAAAATCATAGCCTGTTGATTTTTTTATTTCTTTTTCATCTGCCATCGTAACAGGTAATGATATACCAGAAATTTTTGCTGCTTTAATAATATTTAGTTGATGATCTCCTCTTAAAACAACTGCTATTGGCTTTTTTTCTCCCTTAAGTAGCAGGGTTTTTACCGTATCTTTCGGCTCTACCTTTAATAGTTTACATAATGATGCTATATCTTTGGTATTTGGAGTATGTTTCTTTTCTTTTCTTTTTTTTGATTTTACTATTTTTGCTTGACTCTTTAATGTTGGAGTGAGCTCTATATTTGCAGCATAATTTTCTTCGTCACAGTAGGCGATAGCATCCTCTCCAGAATCTGCTATAACATGAAATTCTTGTGATCGATTTCCTCCGATTTCACCACTGTCTGCATCAACGACTCTAAACTCTAAACCCATTCTTTCAAAAGCTTTTGAATAAGTCTCGTGCATTAAATTGTACCCCTGTTCTAAAGAGTCTTGATCTAGATGGAATGAATAAGCATCTTTCATTAGAAATTCACGAGCTCGCATTACACCGAAACGTGGTCTAATTTCATCACGAAATTTTGTTTGAATCTGATAAAAATTAAGAGGGAGTTGTTTATGACTTCGAAGCTCTTTTCTAGCAATATCTGTAATAACTTCTTCATGAGTAGGTCCAAAACAATAATCTCGATTATGACGATCTTTTATTCTAAGTAACAATGACCCATATTCATTCCATCGCCCAGATTCCTCCCATAAGGAACTTGGTTGCACTGCTGGCATCAGTAACTCTTGAGCTCCAGCATTGTTCATTTCCTCTCTTACAATATTCTCTACTTTTCTGAGCACCCTCAGACCAATCGGCATCCATGTATAAAGCCCAGCTGAAAGTTTTCTTATTAATCCTGCTCTGAGCATAAGTTGATGACTAATAATTTCAGCATCAGATGGATTTTCTTTAATTGTGGTTAATCCCAACTTAGAATAAAACATATTAATCTTCTTGATTTGTATATAATCGATATTCTACACACTATGTAATCAGAATAGAAAAAATGCTTTCATTGATTTTATAAGAACTACTTATTTATATTCATGACAGTAAAGAATTATTACTAGTATTATTCAGTTATGAGTAATTCAAAAAATTTAACTAAAAATAGATATCTCAGCCACATCGGGATTGATGTCTGGCGCCTGAGAGATCAGAGCTCATCTGATAATAATGCTGTCTCAAAAGCGAGCATCCAAAAAGAAAAGTTGTGTCAATATTGTAATGCTGAATTTGATAATGCTTATTTATACGAATTAAATACTCAGTCTAAATTGATGGTTCTATATGAATCAGCGAATAGAAACAGTATGGATTTTGATGAAACGCAAGATGAAAAATATATAAAATTGATTGAAGCAATAGTTTTTTCTATTGGATTCAACCTTGAAGATGTAATTATCTCTCAGTTGTGCTGTAAGCATAATTTTAAAAATGGTGTTAAAGAAATCAAACCTAAAAATATAATTCTAATGGGGAAAACTTTAGCTAGTAACCTCAGTGATGAAAAAAGTAAGGATGATATTTCTGGAGGAGGTACTTTATTTTTTGGTCTTCCTGCTATCATTACTCACTCAATTAATGAGATTTATATAAATCCTAACCTAAAGAAAGATCTTTGGTTAAACATCAAACATTTGTCAATCAAATGAGCAAGTATGAATATGAAAATGCTGACCTGAATTTGAAGTTTTCTGAGATGGGTGTATCTGACATTACTTTCGTCTCTGATATCGAGCAAAGAAGTTACAAATACCCATGGACCAAAACAATTTTTAGTGACTGTTTATCATCGGGTTATCTGTGTACAGTTGCTAATTTTAATGACAAGATAATAGGCTACTCTATCGTCTCAATCTCAAAGTATGACGCTCAAATCTTAAATTTATGTGTAGATAAGGATTCCAGGAGACTGGGATTCGGGGAAAAAATAATGGATCTTTTGATAGAAGATATAAAAAGCAGGGGTCTCAATGAGATTTATTTAGAGGTAAGATCTTCCAATAAAAAAGCAATTTCTCTATATGAGAAAAAAGGATTCGAGCTAATTGGAGTGAGGGATAACTATTATAGAGATCCTAATGGAAGGGAAGACGCAAAGGTATTTTTCTTAAATACCAAAAAAATTGGCTACAAACAATAAGCTAAGTTTATTTAAATAATTAAAGAAAGTAATTTTTTTATCATAAAAGTCCTATGACATCTTCATTAGAAAAATTCGATAATCGCAGAACTTTTGCAATAATTTCTCACCCGGATGCGGGTAAAACTACATTGACGGAGAAGTTACTGCTTTTCGGTGGTGCTATTAAAATGGCTGGCTCTGTAAAAGGAAAAAAAGCCAAAAGGCATGCAACCTCAGACTGGATGAAGATGGAGCAAGAAAGAGGTATTTCAGTTACATCGTCAGTAATGCAATTTCCTTACAAAGGGTATGTAGTTAATTTATTGGACACACCAGGTCACGAAGATTTTTCTGAGGATACTTATAGAACGCTTACTGCTGTTGACTCAGCAATGATGGTTATTGATTGTGCTAAGGGAGTTGAATCAAGAACTATTAAGTTAATGGAAGTATGCAGGCTCAGAGACACACCAATAATAACATTTGTAAATAAATTAGATCGAGAGGGCCGTGAGCCCATTGAAATATTAGATGAAATAGAATCTATTCTGAAAATTAATTGTGTCCCAATTACTTGGCCAATCGGGATGGGATCAAATTTAAGAGGTATTTATCACATAGGTGAAGATAAAATTTATGTTTACAATAAAAAAATTAATAATTCCGAAGAGAGCGAAACCAAGATTATTGAATCAATAAGGTCTGATGAAGCCAAAGAGTTTTTGGGTGCAGACGCTGAAAATTTTTATGAGGAAGTCGATCTGATCAAGGAAGTTTACCCTGTATTCAATAAAGATTCCTTTGTACAAGGTAAACTAACACCAACATTTTTTGGCTCAGCTATTTCAAATTTTGGAGTGAGGGAATTGATTGATGAGTTTGTGTCAATTTCACCAAAACCTCAATCTCGGGAGACTGACATAAGGAGCGTTGAAGCTGATGAGGATAAATTGACTGGATTTGTTTTTAAAATTCAGGCCAATATGAATCCTGCTCACAGAGACAGAATTGCATTCTTAAGGATTTGTTCAGGGAAATACAAAAATGGAATGAAGTTATTTCATACCAGATCAGAAAAAGAAATTAAGATTTCAGATGCCATTACATTCATGGCTTCAGATCGTAAAAAAACAGAAACTGCCTTTGCTGGCGACATCATTGGTATCCATAATCATGGAACGATTAATATAGGTGACTCTTTTACAGAAGGAGAGAACTTAAAATTCATAGGTATACCTAATTTCGCACCAGAAATATTTCGACGAGTAATCCTCAAGGACCCTCTCAAACTCAAGGCTCTAAACAGAGGTCTTACGCAACTTTGTGAAGAAGGAGCGACGCAGTTATTTAAACCACTGAATAACAATAACTTGATATTGGGTGCCATCGGTATACTTCAATTTGATGTGGTTGCTCACAGGCTCCTTCATGAATACAAGGTCGATTGCAGTTATGAATCAATAAATATTGCTACAGCTCATTGGGTAATATCTGAAGATAAGAAATTGATAAATGATTTTGAGNNAAAAAATATTGAAAATTTAGCTTTTGATCACAGNAAATCCTTAGTTTATCTTGCACCAACGAGAGTAAATTTAGATTTAACAAAAGAAAGATGGCCAGAGATGGTTTTCAAAGATACACGGGAATTTAAATAGATCAAAGGATTTTTATCTACTCAATCTAGTATTCCTTTTCTTTTTTTCTGAAATTTTATTATTCATCAGATTTATATTGCCAGATGTAATTTCTCCTAGATTCTTTGAAATGGAATCGATATTAATTTCGAGATTTGTGTCACTCGTTATATTTTTGTCTATTTCTCTGATGTGGCAGCTAGTTGCCCCGCAGCAGCCACCTATGATTTTTGCGCCTATACTGCTTGCGTATTTTGCGTACATCCCCATGTGCTCAGTAGTTTCTTTNTATTCTATTTTNCCNTCAATAAGTTCTGGTATTCCACAATTGCTCTTAACTACGAGATGCATGTCTTTGTTGTTTCTGTCGCGAGCTAAACAAATAAGTGATGCAATTATATCTGCTGTTCCAATTCCACAATTAGCTCCATAACCAATTACATCAGGATAATATTTTTCAGCAAGCTCAATTAAATCTTTAGGCTCTAAACCCATCATCGTTTTACCGTGAGAATCAAAACTGAATGTACAAATGATTGGAAGCTTGGTTTTCATGCAAGCTATTATCGCGCATTCCATTTCTTCAATGGATGACATTGTTTCAATCCAAATGATTTCTGCACCACCTTTACTCAAGGCGGAAGCCTGATCGAAGAAACAATCTATCGCGGCATTCTCAGATAATTCTCCTAGAGGAGAGATCAATTCACCAGTGGGGCCAATTGAACCGGCGACAATTATATCGCGAGGAAAATCTTCAGTTACTTTCTTAGCAATTCTGGCTGCCTCATAGTTTAACTCGTAAACTCTATCCTCCATGTTATGTAATGACAGTCGGTATTTATTCGCTCCAAATGAATTTGTGAGAATAATATCGGACCCAGCAATAATAAAATCTCTGTGATTGGATGCTACATTTTCCGGCTTTTCAATGTTCCACATTTCAGGTGGATAGCCTGAATCTAGTCCCATTTTAAAAAAATTTGTACCAGTTGCTCCATCTGCAGTTAGAGCTTTTTTGTTTTTTATAATTTCATTGATTCTAGCGATGATTTCCATGGTATCCTCCAAAAATTCTATCCAGTTTGTTATAAACGATCAGATTAGAATTTTTTATATAGCACCATGATTCCTCGCTTAATATAAAAAAAAACCTCGTAAGCTTATGCTAAACGAGGTGTTTCTATTTAGCTGAATTTATTGTACGCCCGCAAGCTGATCAAATCGGCGTAAGTCTAGATTTTACCTGAATTAACCCAGTAGTAAAGTTTTAAAAAATTTTGTGCTTTCCTTTTAAGATTTCATAGTACATAACGCAATCACCTAAAAAACTNTATATNGGNTTGAAAANTGTAGCTGGCTTATTCTTCTCAATAGTAAAGTGACTGAACCATGCCAAACCGTANGCAGAGATAAAGGCNAATGCGATATTTTTTANTTCAANGCTANNCANAAATTTGATTTGAAAATATATAAATAAACTNGANCCTATAAAATGAAATAATTTGGTGTACTTATTNTNATGTTCACGAAGATAGTANGGATAAAATTCTGAAAAGTTNTTGAATTTTTTTTTCATGCNGNAAAAATTNNNTAAAAANCATCCGCCAGTTTAAATATAAAAAACACATANATANNAATCAAACTGATATANATCAGNTTNAATGATGAGNTTTCTTTNTTATTTTTNTTGAGATAGTTTTTGTGAGCCAAAATNATAAGGAATGGTAAAATTATTAAAATAATTATGATGATTGGTCTAATCATTGTTTCATCTCATTGTTTATTTGCATAAAATTTTCAAGATTAGTTTATCACTTTATTTTCAAGTTTCTAATTTTGATATTATAAAAAAATGATTTTGAATGAAAAATACATCTCAGTCGCACCAATGATGGATTGGACTGATAGACATTGTCGTTATTTTATGCGGTTGATAAATCCTGATGTGCATCTATTTACTGAAATGATTGTTGCAGACTCAATTTTGCATGGCGATCACAAAAAACTCTTGTCTTACGATCAGTCTGAGCATCCTGTTGTTCTGCAACTTGGAGGAAATGATCCGCTGAAAATGAGAAGAGCAGCAGAAATTGGTGCAAAATCAGGTTTTGATGAGATTAATATTAATGTTGGCTGTCCAAGTGATCGAGTGAAAAGTGGTTCATTTGGAGCCTGCTTGATGGCAAAACCTCAAATCATCGCAGATTGTATCCAGTCGATTAAAGAAATTACTGATATTCCTGTTTCCGTAAAATCTAGGATTGGAATTGACGACCAAGATAATTATGAATTTCTCTATGATTTTATCAAAATAGTAAGTAATTCTGGATGTGAGGCATTTATTATTCATGCAAGAAAGGCAATCCTAACTGGCATAAGCCCTAAGCAAAATCTATCCATCCCACCGTTAAATTATGACCGTGTTTATAGAATAAAATCTGATTTTAATCATTTGAGGATAGTGTTGAATGGAGGGTTGAATGATATTCAGGATTGTATAAACCACTTAAAAGTCATGGATGGAATAATGATAGGCAGACATGCCTACCGTAATCCATGGTTTTTGAACAAAATAAAGAGGGCAATTCAACATTCNGATGATCATGAAGTNATAACAAGAAGAGATATTGTTGAAAAAATGTACCCTTACATAGAAGANCAATTAAAAGANGGAATCAAGCTAAAAAATATTACACGTCATATGTTAGGCTTGTTNTCTAATCAGCCGGGAGCNAAATTTTGGAGAAGTTATATAAGTCAAAATTCTTCAAGAGANAAAGCCGGTNTTGAGGTNTTGCAGNATGCNCTCGANCGCATGATNGAAATTNTTTGATATTNCTAAGACAAAATCTAAGAGAAATAAATTGTCCCAANCAAANANANCAGATATACACGATCTTTATGANAAATCTGTACAAAANGTAGAGCATGAAATCGAATTCATNCAAGAAACCTATATGAATATAAAGGGCAAGAAAGCCTATATTTNTAGAGAAGATTTTTGTGGAACTGCTTTATCTTCATGTNAATGGATTAAACAAGGAGAAAATTTTGAAGCAATTGCAATTGATAATGATTGTTCAGTTCTTGATTGGTCAATTAAAAATCGGTTGAATAAATTAAATGTAAGTGAGCTAAAAAGAATTAGTTTGATTGAATCTGATGTCAATCAGGCGAACGCAAAAAAAAGTGATGTTCTCGCNGCATTTAATTTTAGTTACTTTNCTTTCAANACAAGAAAAGAACTGGNTTTGTATTTCAAGAATACATATGATTCCCTTAAAGATGATGGATTATTATTTCTTGATTTGTTCGGTGGATCAGAGGCATACCAGGAGCTTGAAGAAAGGACTGAACATCAGGGATTTACTTATGTATGGAAGCAAAATAATTTTTATCCACTTACGAGTTTTNTTGATTGCAGTATAAGTTTTGAGTTTCCTGATGGAACAACAATTCAAGATGCATTTACATATCAGTGGAGATTATGGACTGCNCCCGAAATTAGAGAATTATTATTGGAATCAGGTTATAAAAAAGTAATGTTTTTCTGGGAGGGTGAAGATGAGGAAGGCGAGGGCAATGGAGAATTTTTTCATGAGGACAAAGGCGAACCAGATTTGTCATGGNTTGCTTATGTCGTTGCAGAAAAATAGGNTGCAAATCTAATTATTATCCAATGATTTACTAAGCTTGTTGTATTCATTGATTAATTCAATTGGCACTCGTTCACCGAAACTTAATATATATTTTCCTATTGAATTAATTTCTTCAATCCAATCATTCTCATCAATAGATAGAAGNTCATCTATATTTTNTTNAGCTATATCAAGATCGCTTGTATCTATGTCACATGCGTGGGGAAGGAAACCAATTGCTGTCTCTCTTGCATTAATTTTTTCATCGCATCTGTCAATTATCCATCTGAGTACCCTCAAATTTTCATTGAAACCTGGCCAGAGAAATTNTCCTTCATTATTCTTACGGAACCAATTTATATGAAAAATTTTCGGAAGTTTGTTGGTTTTTTTATCAAAAGAGATCCAATGGGACCAATAGTCAGCGAAGTTATACCCACAAAATGGCAACATCGCCATCGGGTCTCTCCGGAGAACACCCTTTACACCAGTTGCAGCAGCTGTTGTTTCAGATGCCATACCAGCTCCAATAAAAACACCGTGTTTCCAGTTTTTAGCCTCGTATACAAGTGGGGCCAATTTTTTCCTNCTTCCGCCAAAAACTATCGCTGAAATTGGAACTCCATCTGGAGCCTCGGCGAGCGAAGAATACGAGGNGTTATTTTTAGCGGAAACGGTAAACCTTGAGTTTGGATGCGCTGCAGGACCATTATCGCTATTAAATTCTTTACCTTTCCAGTCAATTGCTGGTTCACCAANATCTTTAGATTCCCACCATGGCTCATTNTTTTTAGTTAAACCAACATTGGTGAAAATGGTATCCTTCTTAATCATGTCAAATGCATTTTTATTCGTCGCCTCATTAGTTCCTTTTGCTACTCCAAAATAACCTGCCTCCGGATTGATTGCTCGCATTTGACCTGTCTTGTCAAGATGGAGCCATGCAATATCATCACCAATAGTCCATATTTTCCATCCTTTGTGTGATTTAGGAGGGATGAGCATGGCTAAATTAGTTTTTCCACATGCTGATGGAAAAGCACAGGCAATGTAGTGTTTTTCTCCTT
>PBVS01000063.1 GCA_002728725.1 Woeseiaceae bacterium | reverse complement strand
AAAAAAATACAAAATTGGTTATGCAGAAAAAGGCTGGTCAAATATATTGGATAACTTTGGCTCATCAGATTCGGATATTAAGTCTCTTCTGAAACTGGGCTTAATTATAAAAAAAGAAAACAATAAAGGGTATTACGATAGGTTCAGAGACAGAATAATCTTCCCAATTAGAGACAATAGAGGCCGTTTTATTGGCTTTGGTGGCAGAATATTTGAGGGAGATCAACCAAAATATTTGAATTCTCCAGAGACACCAATCTTCCATAAAGGAAGGGAGCTGTATGGATTATACGAATGCCAAAAATCAATGCGAGTAATTGAAAAAGTAATTGTTGTTGAGGGCTATATGGATGTGATTGGATTATCTCAAAATGGAGTTGAATATTCCGTCGCTTCGATGGGGACAGCGACTACAGATGATCATTTTACCAGATTGTTTCGATTGTCTGACACAATCTGTTTTTGTTTTGATGGGGATCAGGCTGGTTATTTGGCTGCATGGAGAGCGCTAGAAAACTCACTCTCTCATTTGAAAGATGGCAGACAAATAAAATTTGTATTTCTACCAGATGGAGAAGATCCCGACTCATACATAAGAAAAAACTCAACAGGTAATTTCGAGAAACTCTTGAATAATGGTACAGATTTATCAGATTTCATGATTCAAAGGACATCTGAAGATATTGATCTTAAATCAGTAGATGGAAAAGCAAGATTAGCAGAGAGGGTCAAACCATTAATAAATAGGATGCCAAGAGGAATATTTAAAGAGCTAATAATTGAAAAATTATCTGCCCTGGTGGGCCTCTCTGCTAAAAAACTCGAACAATCAATTTCCGAGGATAAGATTACAAACAAAAGAAAATCCTCTTTTAGTTATGCTCCTCGAAGAAAAAACATAAATACGAAAAAGGATAGCCCATCTGTAATAAAAAAATCGATATCACTGATTCTAAATTATCCAGAAGCAGTCAGGGAAATTAGCAACATTGAATTTGTTAATTATGAGAAACCAGGAATCAAAATACTTATTAAGCTTTTAAAAAATATAACAGATGAGCCAAATATGAACACAGCTGCATTGATTGAAAGATGGAGAGAAGACGATGAAGGCAAGTATCTATCCAAACTTGCTATAAATTCATTTCCCAAGAATGAAGAGTTCAATGCAGAAGAAGAATTGAACAACTGTTTAGCACAAATTACTAAAAATTTTTATAATGAAAGAATAAATTCATTAATAAAAAAACAAGCCGATAATCAGCTCACTTCTGATGAGAAAGTTGAACTAAAAGAAATTATTCATAAGAACAAAATAAAAAGATAAGACTATTATAAAAGCCAACAGCTATGATAAAATGGCGTGTTAGGTTTATTTTACTATATAAGGCATAAGAAATTGGCTCAAAAATCAGAAAAAACTGAAGCAAAAATCGAAAATCCTGATGAATCACAAGGATCCGTAAGTCAGCAAGCGCAGCAATTGAAGGACCTAATTGCTAGAGGGAAAGAGCAAGGTTACCTTACTTACAGTGAGGTAAACGACCATATGCCTAATGATATTGTGGATCCAGAGCAAATAGACGACATCGTCAATATGATTAATGACATGGGTATATCTGTTTATGAGACGGCGCCTGACAGTGAATCATTGATACTCAGTGATGAAGCGGTTACAACTGATGATGATGCGTCACAAGAAGCTGAGGAAGCACTGGCCAGCGTTGATGCTGAATTTGGCAGAACAACGGATCCAGTAAGAATGTATATGAGAGAGATGGGTACGGTTGAATTATTGACCAGAGAAGGTGAGATCGAGATTGCAAAAAGAATTGAAGATGGATTAAATCAAGTAAAATTAGAGATTGTTAAATACCCACCTGCTTTAGATAAATTTATGGAAGTATATAAAAATGTGAATGAAGGTGAAACACGACTTCAGGACTTTATTGTTGATTTTATTGATCCTAACGCGCCGGATGAAATTCAATCGCCTATAAACAAAGCTGAAGTAACTGAAGATGAAGATGAAGATGAGACTCCAGTGGATACTGGTCCCGATCCGGATGAAGTCAAGAAGAGAATGAGAGCGATAACACGTCTCAAAAACAAATTAAATAAATTGACACAAAGTGATGGCAGTAAAGACGAGAAAACCATAAAAACATCTCAAAATCTTTCGGATAAAATAATGGAATTGAAACTCTCACCCAAGCTTATGGAGCTTCTAATCAACGAACTCAAAAGTGACATCAAAACCATTCGTACGCAAGAGAGAAATGTTATGCAAATGGCAGTAGTCAAAGCAGGTATGCCAAGAAAAGATTTCATTTCTAGTTTTGGGAAAAGTCAGACTGACCTAACATGGATCGAAAAACATATTCGTGCAAAACGCAAACATTCATCAACACTATCAAAATTGAAAAATGATATATTGCGCGCTCAGAAAAAACTAATTGCTATAGAAAACAAAACTGCTTTTCTTATCCCTGACATCAAAGAGATTAATCGTTGTATGACCCTTGGTGAAGCTAAAGCACGTCGAGCAAAAAAAGAAATGGTTGAGGCAAACTTGAGGCTTGTAATTTCAATAGCAAAAAAATACACCAACCGTGGATTGCAATTTCTTGATCTTATACAAGAGGGCAATATTGGACTGATGAAAGCGGTGGACAAATTTGAATACCGACGCGGATATAAATTTTCAACTTACGCTACATGGTGGATAAGACAAGCAATCACTCGATCAATAGCTGATCAAGCCAGAACGATCAGAATTCCTGTTCATATGATAGAAACTATAAATAAACTCAACCGTATTTCTAGGCAAATGCTTCAAGAAATGGGCAGAGATCCTCAGCCGGAAGAATTGGCAGAAAGGATGGATATGCCTGAAGATAAGGTAAGAAAGGTTCTCAAGATAGCAAAAGAACCAATTTCAACGGAAACCCCAGTAGGAGATGACGAAGATTCAAATCTTGGTGATTTTATTGAGGATCATACAATCCATTCACCTCAAGATTCAGCTACAGGACAAGGATTGAAGGAGAGTACTCATACGGTCTTATCCGGACTTACACCAAGAGAAGCTAAGGTATTGAGAATGAGATTCGGTATTGATATGAATACCGATCACACCTTAGAGGAAGTTGGCAAGCAATTTGATGTAACTCGTGAACGAATCCGACAGATTGAAGCAAAAGCGCTCAGAAAATTGCGTCATCCAACAAGATCCGATCAATTAAAGAGTTTTCTTAACGAGGACTGATCGCTTTGAAAGAGGGCAAAATCAATTTGCCANAGAATTTCATTGCTCCTGAAAACTGNAAGGTTGGTNATTTTTACTTTTCAATTCTAGAACCCTCAATNACAGAAATTGACTATAAAGTTGTTATGTCCAGTNGAAAAAGACTGAGACAAATATTCANAAGAGATGACACTTGGCCTGCNGAGGNCATGACATTAGATGAAAANACNAANGATCTGNTNAGNCATGAAACTGAGTTCAAACAAAAAAAAGCGTTCGCATATTCTGTTTACCCTTTAGATAAGAACGATTATATCGGCTGCGTATACATAAATCCCACTAAAAAAAAATCTTATGACTGCGAGGTATATTTATGGGTTTCAGACATCAGTTTTCATATGGATGACNTGTTGTTTAGACAGACNAAAAAATGGTTAAACGAAGCCTGGGGTTTNAGGNATNCAGCNTTTCCAGGAAGAGAGATTGCNTGGGATGAATGGCAAGTTGACAAAAGTTGACAATCAGAAATTTGATTAATGTGTATNCTATCAATCAAATCAAAAACAAATTAACTAAAAATCCATATTCATGAACCGCCTAATATCAATTGACGCATTACGTGGCTTCGTTATGGTCATCATGCTCATTGACCATATTCGAGAAACTTTCTATCTTCATTTGCAGGTATCCGATCCTGTAGATGTATATGCTACAAGCCCAGAGTTATTCTATACAAGGTTCGTCAGTTCNATTTGCGCGCCGGTCTTTATCTGGCTNACAGGTCTCTCAGCTTGGTTATATATGCAAAAACATTCAAAAACTGAAACATCAAAATTTCTCCTAAAACGAGGTGTTTTTCTGATCATTCTCGAAGTAACGCTGATCGCATTTTTATGGTCTGGAAAATATCCACCCGACATGTTCTTCTTGCAAGTGATCTGGTGTATCGGGGTATGCATGATCATCCTCTCAGCTATGATTTTTCTTCGTTCGTGGCAGATATTGTTCATAGGAATAACTATTGTCTGCGGTCATAATTTAATTGGAGATTTTAAACTGAATTCAGACTCAGCGTTCTATATTGTATGGGCTATGCTATATCAAAGAGAGGTAATTGATTTAGGNGGCAACATAGCCAGAACCAGCTACCCGATATTGCCTTGGGTAGGTGTAATTGCATTGGGTTTTATTTCTGGACCGTGGTTTTCAAGCACAGTGCAATCTAAAATAAGACTNAAAAAGTTGCGAGACTACGGTTTGCTCGGGCTTACCCTATTTATCTTAATAAGATTCCTCAACTTTTATGGTGACCATCCATGGGAAAATACTGGTGATTTAACAACTACAATGATGAGCTTTCTCGCGCTTACCAAATACCCGCCATCACTTTTATTTAATTTATCGATGCTGAGTTTAGGTTTTTTATTTTTATTCCTATTTGAAAAATTTCAAACCCATAAATTCGTGCGATTAATGTCGCATTTTGGTGCTGCTCCGATGTTTTTTTACGTGCTGCATCTTTTTGTTCTGAAGGTGCTCTATAAAATAGGATACTCAGTTCTTGGTCCAAACCAAGATCAATACCTCTCTTTTCCGAATGTTGGGTATATTTGGATGGCATTTATATTGCTCGCGTATGCATTGTATTTTCCAACAAAATGGTTCGCGCAATACAAACAAGCCAATAAAGAAATTGCTTGGNTGAAATATTTTTAAAAATAAAAAGGATAAATTATGAGAAACATCCTGCTTTTGATAACTTGGTTTATTTCCTCTNCAACATTAAGTGTTGCTCAAGAAAGAAATTATGATTCAAACTCAAAGCCATTTGAAATAGGAGATGCAATCATCTCAAGCGGTGAAACATGGCAAGGATCACTAAAAATAGCAAGAGGTAATAAAAAT
Organism: Woeseiaceae bacterium; assembly: GCA_002728725.1. GTDB lineage: Bacteria > Pseudomonadota > Gammaproteobacteria > Steroidobacterales > Woeseiaceae > SP4260. The sequence goes on along the minus strand of PBVS01000063.1, from coordinate 2,422 downwards.
ATTGATTCATTCATACCAATTACTGTTCATCATGGTGTAAATTCTGGTCCTGTTTTGTCTTTGATTGCAGGTATTCACGGTTCTGAGTATGCTCCAATTCTCGCAATGCAAGATCTAGCGCCATTGATAGATCCTTCTGAGTTAAACGGAACTTTAATTATTGTTCATATTGCAAATATGCCGGCGTTCTCTGGTCGCACTGTTTATTTTGGGCCTAATGATTTAAAAAATCTTAATCGTTCATTTCCTGGAAAAGCAGATGGCTCAATAACTGAGCGCATTGCTCATACATTGACTGAAGAAGTAATTAAACGTTCAGACTATTTGGTTGATATACACTCCGGTGATGGGAATGAGAGTCTTCGCCCNTCATATAGTGCCTATTATGCGGAGGCCGGAGGNGAAGAAGTTGTGAATCAGTCNAAAAGAATTGCAGTTGCATTTGGATTAGAAACCATAGTCCAATTTGCAGGCTCATACGACTCAATAGAAAAAGCCATATACACTAGTGCGCAAGCCGTTACTTTGGGTATACCATCAATAGATATTGAATCTGGCGAACTCGCAAGCAGTGACTCTAAATTTATCAAACCCATAATTAATGGCTCAATCAACATTATGCGAGAGCTCGATATGATTGAAGGTGAACCTAACTTACCCGTCAATCCCTCATTCATCAGCAATCGAACCAGAATCTACAGTGATCATAATGGTATTTTTTACCCTGACTCAAAAGTACAAACCGGTGATTATGTAAGTTATGGAACAAAATTAGGTACAATTAAAGATTTTCATGGAAACGAGTTGGAAGTAATCTCTGCACCTGCATCAGGAATTCTGCTTATTCTATTTGGGACACCGCCTGTCAATAAGGGGGACAATATAGTCGTCATTGGTGAAATCCCGAAGTTCAAAAAAGACTGAATAAAAGTTAATTTTTTAAAATTAAACCTTTAATTCATGCCAAGTGAGTTACGAATTTTTCTGTTTAATTCTGAATCCAAAAATTCATCNATTTCGATAAAATAATTATCTGGGTCATAACCGATGACAATATCAATTAGATTATTTCCTTGGCCATCTTGCTCATGATNCAACTCTTCTGTTCTGAGCGANAAAGTCGGCTGTTCTTTGAGATAGTCAAACCAGGCTTGTGCNCTATTNGTCATAAAACCNACATTNACGGCTTTTTCATGGGTGGCATTATGTATCCCNATACCATCCTCTACGAGCCCAATATAGCCAGTAGGACTTGAAGTGAGAATGTCAGAGAATGATTGTTTCACGATCATCTTTAAACCCATCACGTCCTGATAGAATGCTTCGGCTTCCTCCTCATTGCTATGATACAACCAATAAATACTTGCTTTAAAAGCAAGATTATTGGGTCTTTGAGAGCCTTTTACTCCATAAATATTCTCACTATTATCAAGCAAAGGAATAAATTCTTTATTTTCAGGATGATCTGCAAAGTGCTCAAATTCCAGGATGTATCCACCGGGATCAGTCACCAAAAAAGCGTGATGTGGATTATCAGCTAAGGGTTTTGGTGGATTTTTTATATTCAAATTCTGAGACAATGCATATTGATACCAATCATCGAGTTGATCGGTCACCAGGGCAATGGCGATGGTCTTCGGTTCATCCGAGGAATGCATTCCCCTGCCATTATCATTTACAACAGTAATGAAGGTCGATCCTGTTGTCTGGAATATCGTTGCGAAATCTGGAAATTCGAAGACATTTTTAAAACCCAAAATATCGCCATAGAAGTTTGTGGCTTCATCGTAATTTTTATAATACAAAAAAGCGTTATTACCAATGATGTCTCTGGAATCTGTCATATTTTCCTCGGTCAGGAGATCGTTATCATGCTTACTATTGCAACCAAACAAGAATATCGTAAGAAAAAATGATAAATAAATTAATTGCTTCATAACTACTCCGTTTGTTTAGAATGTCATATGCATTAATCAAGTATAGCAGGCACTTTATTGCGCCGTTCAAGATTAATGTGTGCACCCCGAGTTATTTTGACTTGGTATTTTTTTTTATCGACCAACAATACTGCCTCACTTAAATTCTGATGCTCACTTAAAATAGCCGCGTTTCCTATTACCATTTGAAGCCCCCACGACCAAGCAGAGCAATTGATAGAGCCAATAGATGCTTCCCTGCCATCAACATTAATATAAAGTTCGCCAAGAAGAGGTTGCTTTGGATTTATTCCAGCAACATCAATCTGAATGGATCTGTGCACCCATTTTTGACCGGCATCCTGCTCACTCATCAAAGCTTGCTTACCAACGAAATCAATGCCCTGCAAATTGACCAGCCAACCCAATCCGACTTCGTATGGTGAACGCTCAAAATCAGGATCTGGATCCAGCTCAGTAGCAAAATCCCAGCCTGCCACAACGAA
>PBVS01000062.1 GCA_002728725.1 Woeseiaceae bacterium | reverse complement strand
ACCTCTGAAGAGGTTGATCTAATAGTTGATTTAACGAGAGATGCTTTAATTAATGGCCCAAAAAAACAAGGCAATACTAGCCACTAATAATTTAATAAGAATTCTCTCAATTACAGCAATCATTACCATGCCAATGATTGTTTACCCTGAGAATACAACAACCAACGACAGGATCTACTCAAAAGAGCAAGCAAAATCAGGAGAGGAGCTTTATAAAACCAATTGTCTGATTTGTCATGATAAGAAATATTTCAGACCAGTTTTCAAGGCATGGAGCGGTCAATCTCTTGGAACATTCTTCCTCGTAATGAATGCATCAATGCCGGAGAGTAATCCAGGCTCTCTGCATATTGAAGAATATACAGACATACTTGCTTACATGCTCTCACTCAGCAGGTATTCAGCGGGAGAGAATAGACTATCGTCCTCTACAGAATATCTGAATTCAATCACCATTGAAGATAGAAAAAGATAGCCAATTACGTACAATTGATAATGACATTAAGTTACTTTTTCCAGATGGCTTAACACTTCTTCACATTACCAATTAATAATGATATGTTTTAAAGATTAATACTAAATTTCTGAGGGTTATAAGATGTCAAAATTAATTCAATTCGATAGAAGATCATTCATTAAAGGAGCAAGTATTGGTGCAGCTGCTGGGTCACTAGCTACTGTTACTAATCTGGCTACTGCTGCTGAGATAAAACCAGGCGGAATGAAGAATGGAAAATATGATTTTGATGAATTGTATGATCGTGATGGAACAGGAAATGTAAAATGGGATCAACAATATGCTCGTTTTGGTGAAGAGAATGTTGATTTTGGAATGGGTGTGGCTGACATGGACTTCAGAGGGGCACCAGCAATAAAAGAAGCTCTGCAAGAACGAATCCAACACAATAATTGGGGCTATGAGAACCTCACTGGATCTTACAAAGAGGCAATTGTTCAATGGAATGAAGAACGGCATGGTATCAAAGTAGATCCAGCGACAATCGTAATTTCATCTGGAGTTCACACACCATTAATAGCAACTCTAAACGCTGTATGCCAACCACAAACTAAAGTACTTATGAATACACCAACTTATAATGGATTTTATGGCGATCTTCTATGGAGTAGAACTGTTGCTGCTGACAGTGAAATGTATAAAGATGAGGATGGTGTCTATCATATTGATTGGGATGATTTCGAAGCTAAGATGACTCCGGATTGCCATGCTTTTCTTTTGTGTAACCCACAAAATCCTACAGGAAATATGTGGTCTGAAGATGATTTAATGAGAATGGGTGAGCTCTGCCTTAAGCATGGAGTTACAGTTCTTGCTGATGAGATACATTGTGACTTTGTAATGGAAGGTCAAAAATACATTCCTTTTGCTAGTCTTCCTGATAAAGCCATTGTTAACAATAGTCTAACTTACAAAGCAGTCAGCAAAACATTTAGTCTTGCGTCCATGAAAAGTGCTTACTTCTTTTCTACTAATCCTGTTCTCCTGGAAAGAGTCAAATATATGCATCGTGCAGATTTAAACTCACTGGGAATTATTGCAAACGAGGCTGCCTACAGACATGGTGGTGAGTACTTTACACAACTTAATGATTATATTGATGGAAACCAGAGCTTTGCTGAAACTTACATAAAAGAAAAGATGCCTATGGTTAAATCTAAGAAAGGTGAAGGCACTTATCTTCATTGGTTGGATATCAAAGAAGTAGCTAAAGCTATCAATGCTGATCAAATGGCTAAAGATAAGGGAATGAAAAGTGACTCTCATTACATGGAAGAGTGGTTTGTTAAAAACGCAAAAGTTCAGTTAAATCCAGGGGGTAACTATGGAACTGGAGGTAATGGACACATGAGGATGAATCTTGGTACAGCGAGACCAAATATCAAAAAAGCAATTGATAATATGGCCGCTGCTATCAAAAGAATATAATAAAATTAAATTGTATTTCTAAAAAAACACATGCATTGCATGTGTTTTTTTTATATAGATTTTCCAGACCACCCGTTAACGGTTTCAACTAAGACTGCAGTTAATTTAACTAAATCATCAATATCTACCCATTCATTGGGTCCGTAAAAATTTCCGCCCAGTGACCCAATACCATAGGCGGGCACTCCCAATAATCTGATCGGATATCGAATATCACCCGCATAATGATTTGGATAAGACTTGGGTGCGGATCCAGTAATTTCAGTAATTGAATCTCTCAATATCAAGCTTTCACTGCCATTCCATTTGGCTTCGCCAGGATTAGTCCGATAGCCTTTTGCGTGTATGTTTATCTTAAACTCATTTTTGAGCTGAGAGAGTTTATCTATAAATAATTGTCCTTCATTTTGAATCTTTTTTAACAAGTCCATCCAGTTATGTTCGGATTTAAACTTCAATCTAAAATTAATAGTAACCTTATCCGGAACAGATCCAATACGATCGCCGCCAACAATCTTTCCTATATTAAGCTCTATTCCTTGTAGTATATTTTTTTCTAGATAATCCATAAATTGCATTGCTGTTTCAATTGCATCTCCACCCGCTTTCCAATCAGAAGAGTCTATGCTGCCGATCTCCATTTGCGGTCCTCGCCAACCTCTTACTCTCAACTCGAGATCGAGTACACCAAGAACAGCATTTTTAATATCCTCCAAACCTCTGCCAGTTTCTGCTGGATGAGCATACAAAACAGACTGAATATTGTTATTCTGTTTTCTAATTCTTTCAAAAACAGGAAGGCTTCCTCGGCTGCCCCCACCTTTTCCATGAAGGCTCATGACAACCGGTAGAGGTTTATCGTTTTCGCTCAATATCTTTGCTGCTATCAACATCGCAGCCACACCCCCTTTATCATCCGAAGTACCAAGACCATACATTCGATTATTTTTTATAATCGGTTTATAAGGATCGGTCTCCCATCCTGAATCCTCGGTATGTGTATCAATGTGGGAAAATATCGCTGAAGTTTTATTGATATTGTTTTCAGGCCAGCCAACAATATTTACAAAAGGCCCATCACCAGATGGATTGGGTGGCATAAATTCTGGATGATTTCGGTATAAGCTCGGCCTATCCATGGATTTTTCAATCCTGTATGGCAAGTCACTGAGATAGTTATTCACGAGCAACTGGGCCTTGTCAGCCGATTCACCGGTCTGACTTCTAATCTCAATCAAACTGCTGAGTAGATTGACTAACTCTGACCTTTTGTCTTCTGCTAGAGCGAGAGAATTTGAGCTATTTGTCATACTTTTCGCTTGGTTGAGGATACCCAAACCGATTGCAGCCGAACCAGAGCCAAGAACAAACTCTCTTCTAGTTGAAGTATTCTTAGTCTTTATAATCAAATTACCCTCCTTTAATCCAATACTATAGATTCATAATCGCGCAGTCGACAGAAGTTTGAACTGGATCCAACACCCTTACTCCTAATTTTTTTTCTAAGGATTCCCGATATTTTGCCATCCCCGCACATCCAAGAATAATAGCTTCAGCTTTCTCATTTTGGATTAAATTTTTACTCGCATTGTAAATCAACATCATGGTGTTCTCTCCATTTACAGCCTCATTTACGTCCATGTTGATACTCACCTCACCCACATAATATGAACTTAAGTTCAATTTTCTTATGTATTCAAAGTGTCTCTTTATTGACTCTTCCCCCAGTGCAATGACTCCAAATTTTATTTTTTTATAATGGCAAAATTTCACCGTGGTTTCATGAATACCGTAAATGGGTGCTGAAAATGCAAGCTTCGAATCGCTCAGTCCTGGATCAGAATAACAAGCAATTACGAATGCATCATAATTAGACAGTTCATTTTTTATCTTTTTTATGACTAAGGGTGACACATGGTGAATATCTTCATCTGATTCGATACCAAATGGACCTTCTTGTATTGAAATACAGTCAACTTTTGTATTTTTTGTAATGTGATAATCACGAAAAATATCTGACAACTTAACAGTAACGTCTGTGTTTGAATTCGGGTTTATGACCAAAATTTTATGCATTAAAAGTCGATGTCTACCCCGAAATTTTTATTGTGATCCAACTCAGGTGCTAATCGTCCCGGCATACCCGTGCAATCAATTCTTTTTCTGTGTATGAATTCACCATCACCACGTTCTGCTATAAGTTTATTATCTTCTATTATCACCTCGCCTCTCTGAATAACAATTTCTGGCCATCCTCTGACTTCCATACCTTCGTAAGGCGTGAAATCCATATTGTCATGAAGGTCTTCAGCCTTGATAACCCTTTTAGCCTCAGGATTCCATATTGCAATATCCGCATCTTTGCCTTCAGTAATTGAACCTTTTCGATGATCCAGCCCATATATTTTTGAGACATTAGTGGCAGCAAGCGCGACAAAATGATTAAGTGAAATTCTCTTTTTCATCACGCCCTCAGAAAATAACAACGGTAGTCTTGTCTCTATTCCTGGAAGGCCGTTAGCGATTTTGGTGAATGGTGGTTTTTTTCCGGCATGCAATTTTCCCGTTTCGTCAAAACGATAAGGAGCATGGTCAGAAGAATAGACCTGAAATGTTCCATTTTGCAAACAACGCCAAATCTCTTCTTGAGAAGCTCTATCGCGTAATGGCGGACTACAGCAAAATTGAGCACCCTGCATCTCTGGTAAATCCATGTCACTAGAGTTGAGAAACATATACTGAGGACAAGTTTCACCGAAAACCTTATGGCCATCATAACGTGCCTCAGCAATAATTCTCGCTCCAGCTTCAGTAGACACATGCACGATTAAAATTGGCGTATCGATGAAACTGGAAAGAGCAACTGCACGATTTATGGCTTCAGATTCAGCTGTTCTTGGATGACTTAATGCATGAAATTTTGGCTCCTTATGATCGCCTTTTATTAATTTTTCGCTCATCCAGTTGATCATTGCATTGTTCTCAGCATGAATCATAGTAAGCGCTCCATGTTTTTTTGCGGCGGCCATAATTTCTAACATTTGCTCGTCATTCACAATTAATTTGTCATACGTCATATACACTTTGAAAGATGTTATGCCTTGCTCTATAACGTCAGGCAATTCATTCTTTATCACGTTCTCAGTTGGATCAGAAATGATAAGATGAAACGAATAATCAATTACAGATTTTGGTTCCGCCCTGCCATGATATAAATCCAGAACGTCATGTAAATTCTGACCCCTGTGTTGAGCAGCAAAAGGGATTATGCATGTATTGCCGCCGAAAGCAGCCGAGACACTTCCTGAGTAATAATCATCTGATGTCATTATGCCGCTCGAAGATTCTTGCTCAATGTGGCAATGCGCTTCGATGCCTCCAGGGAGAACCAATTGACCTTTCGCGTCTATGATTCTTTCTGAGTCGCCTATCTCCTTTCCAATCGCAACAATAACTCCATCTTTGATGCCAATATCTGAGCGAAAAGTTTCCGTGGAATTTGCTACGGTGCCATTTATAATTTTTAAATCTAATTTTTGCATCTAAATACTTTTTGTCTTTTAATCAAAAGCTTTATTTAATTGCTTTTCCATACGATCGATCAATCTTGATAATTCTGAGGTGTCCTGAATGCTCAGGCTTGGACCGGGATCACGAGATCTATTTGAGTCAATTGCACCCCGTCGAAGTAGCGTTTCTTTTCTTATCGCTAAACCAATTCCTGGTTGTTGCTCATATCTTACATAAGGAAGATAAAGATTAAATAAATCCTCAGCCTCATCAACTTTTCCTGCGCTATGCAGCTCATAAACTTTAACCAACATTTCTGGGTAGGCAAATCCAGTCATGGCCCCATCTGCTCCTCTTTGAAGCTCTTGTGGCAAAAATAAACCCCCGTTACCCGTTAGAATTGAAACACGACGAGTTTTTCCTTCATCGCTCGATTTTCTTATCCTTGAAAGTTTGTTTAATCCAGGCCATTCCTCATGCTTGAACATAACGAGTTGCTTATATTCTGCAACCATTCGATTGAACGTTGTCACTGAGATTTCAGATCCCGTAAAAAAAGGATAATCCTGATAACAAACTGGAATCTCATCATTTAATTTTTTAAATACGGTTGCGAAATAGTTCCACAGCTTTTCTTCAGTAGCTATTCCTGCTGGCGGAGCAATCATAACTCCAGCGGCACCCTGTTCCATGCTGTATTCTGCCAGTTCACAGAGATTATCAATTCCTGGATTTGAAACACCCACTATTACCGGAACTCGTTTATTAATTTGCTTAAGTGCCGTATCTAAGAATAACTTAGACTCTTCAGCAGTAAGTTTTGGAGCTTCTCCCATGACACCAAGTACTGTAATACCATCTACACCCTTTTCAATATAGAAATCCATAAGTTTTTTCGTGCTTTCAATATCTAAGGCACCGTTGTCTTTGAAAGGTGTTGCTGAGATTATGTAAACACCCTTGGCACTTTCATCTAGCTTATTGTATTGCATAACAATGTTCCTGTTTCTTTATCTTTTTTATCTATGAGTTATGAGATTTTAATGTAATTTCGTGTTCTATCAATTAATTCAGTATCGAATTTCCTCTGTTCAGAGAAATAATCACGCATCAATTTTATAAATACACCACTCAAAAACAAAAGTGCTATCAAGTTTGGAATGGCGCTCAATGCGACTGAAATGTTTGCCAGTTTCCACAATTGATCAACATTGGTAATACCAGCAAAAATAATACCAGGAATAAAATACAGCCATTTAACTATATCAAAAATTCTTTCGCCGACTAAGTCTGTCACAGCTGTTTTGAAATATATAAAAAAACCAATCTGAGTGGAAAGGCAAAATGTCGTTATTGCAATTGAAATAATCGCGTTTGCCACTGGAGGAGAATAAAAACTCGAAAAAGCATCCAACAGTAACTCAATTCCAGAATTGCCATATTCAAGCACCCCTGTAGAGAGAATAATTACCGCCGTAATCGTACAAACAACCGTTGTATCAAAAAANACCTCAGCGGCACCCCATAATGCTTGTTGAAATGGATGTTTTGTTTCAGCATTGGCATGAATCATTGGGGCAGTNCCAAGTCCAGCCTCNTTTGACAACATACCTCTTGCCATNCCCATTTGTATTGCAGCCACNACCGATGCTCCAGCAAAACCNCCTATGGCAGGAGCAGGTGAAAAAGCATAAGCAATAATATTTGTTAGNACATCAGGAAGACTGGAAATATTNTTNAAAAATATCACCAGTCCGCAAAAAAGGTACAAACAAGTCATAAATGGAACGAGAGTTTCACAAAATCTTCCAATTCTTTTGATNCCACCAATTGCTACGAACATTGTAATGATGGCCATGACTGAGGTTGNAATATATGGANTGATGTTGTANCTGGCATCAAGGGCTCTTCCAACAGTATGTGACTGAAGTAATGACGATGTAAAAACACAATTAATGGTAATTCCGACGCTGAATAAAATAGCAAGTGATTTCCAGCCTAATGCTTTTTTAATGTAATGCATTGGTCCNCCAATTATGTTTCCATGTTGATCNATTTCCCTATAGTGAACCGAGATAGCAATTTCTGCAGCCTTGGTNATCATTCCGAAGAGNGCAAGAANCCACATCCAAAATATAGCGCCAGGTCCTCCGATTGAGAGTGCGGTGGCGACACCGGCCATATTCCCCATTCCTACAGTTCCAGCTANTGAAGCTGTTGTGGCTTGAAAAGGTGAGATGCTGNNTTTTGAGGAGGATTGAGTACGATTNAAAATTTTNAAGAAAGTTTCAGAGAGAATATATTTGAAATGAGAAATNTGGAAGAAACGACTCTTCACAGTCAAATAGGCAGAGACAAAAGCTATGAGCATCATTGTCCAAGGACCCCAAAGAAATGAATCTAGCCTATCAATTAACTGAAAAAATAAATCTATCAAAGAATGATCACCTTAATTGGATTAACAATTTTGCCTGCTTTGTAGAAAACTGCATAAATAGAGAAAGCAATTAATATATTTATTTGATTTTACCTATCATAAATAGTTTATTAGACTCTGTATAATAATAACAACAATAGCTAACTTACTATCTCAGTAATATTTTCGCTGCAAGGAATAAATTATGAAAAATAAAAGCATAAAAAACTCTCTGATTAGACTACTTCATATCACAGTGCTATTCACAATAGGAGCATGCTCAGAGAATGCGTCCACCCAAAATCAGGGCAATGTAACTTCTGGTCAAGGCACAAAGGATGGTCAATGGGAGTATCTCGGAGGAGATGCAGCGCACACAAGATATTCTCCTGCCAATCAAATCAATGCTGATAATTTTGAAGACGTTGAAGAAGCTTGGGTTTGGGATGGTGCGAGTTTTAATGCTCAGAGTGGAAGATCCACGCCGAGTTACATCAACGGAAAACTGTATACAGTCGCTGGAGCTCGAAGATATGTTGTTGCAATAGATCCGGGAACAGGAGAATTGATCTGGTCATACGGTGAACCAAAAACAGGCAGATACGAATACTCTATGCGAAAAGACTATGGTAAAGGAGTTGCATATGCAGAAATTGATGGCAGAGGTGTAATTTACATTTCATCTCCAGCATTCTTTCTAACAGCCCTTGATGCTGAAACTGGAGAGCCACTCGAAAATTGGGGAACTCCGGTCCCAATAGANGGTTTCCCTGAGTCTGGTGTTGTAGANATGTTAGCCGATCTAGGACGNGGTGATGAAAAATACGAATATGACCCNTATGAAGGTTTANCACTTGAGACTGGTTATATCACCACCTCNTCGCCTCCCATAGTAGTNAATGGNGTTGTTATTGTGGGAAATTCNCATGAGCAAGGNTATTANCAATCNAGGATTGANAATGTTCCAGGAGATATACTNGCTTATGATGCAAGNACAGGTGAGTTTTTATGGAAATTTAATGTNATACCTCANCCTGGTGAGTTTGGTCANGAAACATGGGAAAACGATGCNTGGAAATACACAGGCGATATTTCGTCCTGGGCTCCCATGTCAGCTGATCTAGAAAGAGGAATTGTCTATATCCCAACTAATGGCGTGACCATTGATTATTATGGTGGATTCAGTCCAGGCGACAACTTATATTCAACAAGTTTAATTGCCTTGGATGCAAAAACTGGTAAACGCGTGTGGCACTATCAACTAGTTAAGCACGATATATGGAACTATGACACGCCGACAGCACCTGTATTGCTGGATGTAGTCATTGATGGAGAAGAGGTTCCAATAGTTGCTCAAACTGCAAAACAAAATATGGTTTATACATTTAATAGGGAGACAGGTGAGCCAATTTGGCCAATTGAATACAAATCAGTTCCTGCGTCTGATATTCCAGGTGAAAAGCTTTCTGAGACACAACCATTTCCAACTGTTCCAGAGCCATATGGAATGCAGGGCCTCACACATGATGATTTAATCGATTACACACCTGAACTGAGGCAGGCAGCCATTGATATCTTAAAGGATTACAAAATAGGGCCACTCTTCAATCCGCCATTGCATAGAGATAATGATCAAGGTTACAGAGCGGCATACTGGTGTCCGGGTGATGGGGGTGGAACAAATATTGATGGTCCAACAGTTGCTGATCCTACAACAGGTATCTTGTATGTTTCGACGAGAAAGGCNTGCACAGCCAGAACAATTGTGACTGGTGAAGAGCGAGACAAAAATATCAAACTGCCAACTGGNGCNCGTTTTTCTGATTTTGCTTCATTAAGATACGATAANCCAAGAGGCCCAGACAATTTACCAATGTTTAANCCNCCATACAGNCACATAACAGCGATCGATATGAACACNGGTGAGCANTTATGGCAACTTCCAATTGGTGAAACNCCTGANAGAGTTNTGAATCATCCGGATCTTAAAGNTATGAATATCCCAACCACTGGAACTGGAAGNAATGCGGCGATGGGTGTTACAGATTCTGTCTTNATGTATGCNTCAAGNGCCAGTGATGGAACTCCGATGCTTTATTTNGTTGATAAGATTACAGGTGAACAGCTCGGTGGTNTNGAAATGGAAGANAGNACNNNNTATGGTCTAATGACATACATGCATGAGGGCAAACAATACATTCTCATGCAAACAGGNCCTAAATTAACNGCACTCGCCTTNTATGATGAGTAAGAAAAACAGTCAACGGACNCTTTTTTAAGAGTCCGTTTTTTTGATGTAAGGTTNTCTCAANTTGATGTANATCAGCACAAATAGAATATAAAGAACNACCAACAACCAACCACTTTGATCGATATCAGAAAATGAAAGTGTGCCTTGTCCTATCAATATCAGGACACCAATAATACTGATTGTTTTTAATTTTTTTTCCGAAAAACTCATACTTGCATTAGCAAAAATATCTGGAAGCTTCTTAGCAAATTTAAATGCAGCAATTAATGGGATTAGGTCATAGATAAAAACCAGTCCCCCACCTAGCATTATTATGTATCTGAGATCCTTGCCTGCCAAAATTGGAACTAATCCAAAAATCAAGATAACCGTTAATAGTATATGAGGCGTATTAAAACGTTTATTCACACTTGCCAGTCTTGAGGGAAGCCAGCCGTCATCGCATGCAATCAAAAGTGATTTAGTAGCCCAGGAAAAGGTTGAGTTGATACTGGTTGCCAGCGCGAACAGTCCAGCTCCTATGATAAACGCAACATACACAGTAGGAGGAAGTATTTCTTTTGCGACTTCAGATAAGGGTTTTCCGGCGGTCTGTTCCACTGGTAAAATACCAACTGCTACTATTGAAACTAGGGCAAAGAAAATTGCAGCGACGGCAGTACTGTATATTATTGCTTTTGGGAGATCTTCCCTTGGATTCTTCATTTCTCCACCTAATTCAGAAACATACTGAGCCCCACCAGTAGAAAAAGAAAGCACCACACAGGCCAAACCAAAACCATACCAACCCTGCGGAAATAACTTATCTGGTTTCGTAAAATTAGAATAGTCAACTTCGAGTATCCCGAAAAAAATAAGNGAAGANAGACCACACAATAACAAAACAATCATAACTTTTTGTATTGATGCCGCTTGNTTGACNCCAAAAAGATTAACCATATAGAANAGAAGCATAATGCCAATCGCAGTTAAATTTGGATTTAATTGAGGNAATAGCGCGATAGCNTATTGTGAAAATCCGAGAGCNAANAATGCAATTAAAATATGCGTNAAAGTNAGAATTGCNANATAAAAGAATCCAACTTGTGGNCCTAGTATTCTTTTGCAATACACATACAATCCNCCNGTGGCAGGCATTGCAGANCCCATAAAAGCAATGGGTAGTTGTTTAATTATNGANAAAGTTGCCGATAAAATAAAAGCGAACGGNATTGCGTATGCTGTGAATCCAATNCCAATCCCAATTAACACCATTATCCCGGAACCAATAACTTGTCCCATTGCAATAGAAAATACATCCCAAAAATTNAATGATCTTTTTAATTGCATAATCTAATNAAATCAAACTAAGTGCTGCNTTAAAATCAGCAATCAGATCATCAGGATCTTCAAGCCCAGTGGATACTCTNATCATCCCTTGATATATNCCCATTTCTTGACGNTCTTCCTCAGATATATCAAGAAATGCCATAGTTGCAGGTATTTGTGTAGTTGTCCTTACACCNCCAAGACTGGCTGCAAAGCATGCTAACTCCAAATTATCAAGCACAGTCAGTGCATCATCGCCATTGTTTACTTCAAATGTGAGCATGCCTCCAAACTTTGGCATCTGTTTCTTTGCGAGTTCATGCTGAGGGTGGCTATCTAATCCTGGATACCAGACTCTCTTGATCTTATCATGGGATGAAAAGTGTTCTGCTAAAATCATCGCAGTCTTGCACTGCCTTTCTAATCTCACGGGCAATGTTTGTATTCCTCTTAAAAGAACCCACGCATTAAATGGAGAGAGAGGTGACCCCCATTTAACCATCGTATTCCATCTGATTTGTTCCATGAAGTCAGGTGGTAATAACTTTGATTTCATAGCAATGACACCACCAAGAGCATCATTGTGCCCACCAATAAATTTGGTAGCGCTCTCAACAACAATATCAACCCCCCAATCGAGAGGTCTAACAACATATGGACTTGCAAATGTATTATCACAAACAACCACAACATTATTTTTATGCGCGATATTCACCAAGGCATTAAAATCTGGAACTTTCATGCTTGGGTTGGCTATTGACTCAAAATATAACACTTTCGTGTTTTCATTTATCGCGGCTTCTACAGATTCCAGATCGGAAGTATCAACAAAAGTTGTCTCAATCCCATAATCAGTCAAACGGTGATCAAGCATTTCATGAGTAGAGCTGTAAGTAGTCCAATCACATACTATATGGTCACCGCTTTTCAATAAGCCAAATAAAGTCACAGATATTGCTGCCATACCTGATGCTGTTGCCAAACATGCATCCGCTCCTTCTATCATTATCATCTGATCTTCAAACTGATACTCATTTGGATTGCCACATCGACCGTAGATATTTACTGATTTTCTCTCGCCCTCGACAACCTTTTGATAGACTTCCGCGCCATAATGAAAACTGGATGACATAAATATTGGGGCGCCTATGGAGTTCGATCCAGAGTCCGGGGCATAGTAAACTGCTTTACTATCAAAATTGAGTTTTTTTCTTTTCTTCTCTTCCACTATAGTTCCTTTTAATTTTTAACTGGTATTTCAGTCCTTCAAGGCTTTTCAATGTAGCGTTTTAAATGCAATTTATAAAGAAAATTTTACATGTAATTTGATATATAAAATTAAACATATGTTATATAATTAAACATATGTTATGAATATTACTAGACGTGAAAATGAAATAATAAAAGAGATATCTCATGATCCTATGATTTCTCAACTAGAGTTATCGAAAAAGCTCAATATTTCCAGATCATCTGTTGCGATACACATCATGAATCTAGGGAAGAAAGGAATCATCAAAGGCAGAGGTTATATCTTAGCTGAACCTTCCTCAATCACTGTTATTGGCGGGACAAACATAGATATTCATGGTATTTCAAATGCAAAAATAAAGAATGGTGATTCAAATCCAGGAAAGCTACAAATTACATCTGGTGGTGTTGCACGAAATATTGCTGAAAATCTAAGAAATCTTAGTTTGTCCTGCAAGTTAATCTCGGCTGTTGGTGATGATCCTCACGGTGAATTTCTTTTAAAACAAATTGATCATGCCGGAATTGATTCGCGCTATATCATTAAAGATCAGCTTCGTCCGACTTCAACGTATATGTCAGTTGTTGACAGCACTGGTGAAATGATAAATGCCGTTTCAGACATGGAGATAATCTC
>PBVS01000061.1 GCA_002728725.1 Woeseiaceae bacterium | reverse complement strand
GCTATCAATCAATATTTTTTGCATTCAAAGATCTACAAAGATTGGGGGATCGCAAAACTTGCAGAGAAAGAATATGAAGAATCGATTGATGAGATGAAACACGCAGATGAGCTTATTGAACGTATATTGTTCCTGGAAGGAATCCCAAACCTTCAATCACTAGGAAAACTAAGAATTGGTGAGAATGTTAAGGAGATGCTGCAATGTGACTTGAATCTCGAAATAGATGCCATATCTGATCTTCAAGAAGCTATCTCCCATGCAGACAGTATTCGAGATTATGTCAGTAGAGATTTGTTTAACTCTATTCTTTCGTCCGAAGAAGGTCACGTTGATTGGCTTGAAACTCAGATTACACAAATAGAAAAAATGGGAATAGAGAACTTTATCCAACATCAAAGTTAACAAACTGGATGATTAAGGTGCTTGGTTAACCGCCAAGCACTCTTGGCCATCTCTCATAAGCCATCTCTCTGATTATTGGTGTGATAGTTACAATATAAATTCTTGATTCATTTTTGTTTTGAGCTAACAAAGCTTGAATCCATTTTCCTTCGGTAATATCAAACCAGTCTGTTTGACCTTCTATATCTTGCTCTGCGAAACCTTGTGCATATATTTTAACTGCTTTTGGATGCCATTGATTCCAATACCCTGCTCTAATATCTGTCAGTAAAGCGCGCGCTCCTAATGGAAAATTAATTCTTTCACTCTTTCTTCGTCCCCAAGATACCAAAACCTCTTTTCCAGATTTTTTCTTGACTGGCAATCGTGCTTTCGGATCTAAAAAATAGACACGATGATCCTGCTCCTGATATTTGTAAGCTATTCCCAGGCACATTTTTTATATCGTTTGACGATGCCCAGATGGCTTCCAAGCAGGTGCAATAACATTAGGCATTTTTGAGCGAAGCATCAATCTTGCCGGTGATAGAGCAAATTCTCCATAACGCCGATTAATTAAATCCATGGTATGACAGAGATTGATTCGGTCTGGATCACTACTGTCGAATAGTCTTAGCTGCTGATCTACCATTTTTGGGTCAAGTGCCGTGACTTGAACTTGATAAGCGCCCTCACCCAACCAATATTTTTCCATAAATCGTAAACATAAATTATATATGTCATGACCATCATTCGTTTCTTGATCTAGATAAAATTTATCTCCCAACCAGCCTTCTTTAGTTTTTAGTCCCACAAAAAATTGTCCAGCTTCAAAATGATATCTGCGTAAACGCTCAGCAACTTTCTCGCTCATGTGTAGAAAAAATACTTTAATAGCATTTATATCCTGAGTATTTGGTGGCATCACTTTACCGTGACCAATTGATCTTGGTGATGGTACTTCAGTTTTAACTGGCTCTGGATCGAGGCCTTGAGCCATAAACCAAATTCGACGGCCCAAATTGCCAAATCTTTTTGCCAGGATACCAATTGGTAATTTTTTCATATCTCCACAAACATTTACGCCTCTTTGAGACAGAAACAAACCTATGCCTTTAGCTATACCGCACAAATCTGTCACTGGTACGTTCAGCAAAGCCTCTCTTGAAGACCATGGTGGAATCACAGTTAAACCGTCTGGTTTATGTAGCTTAGCAGCATATTTCGCAGTTGTTTTGTCTCCAGAAAGACCAATAGAGCAAAGCAAACCATCCGAGCAGTCTCTAACTCTTTCTTTTACAAGCTTGGCAATGTTTTCCGGATTACCAAAAAGTTTCTGGCAGGAAGTTATATCGAGAAAAGCCTCATCCACGGAAAAAACCTCTACATCCGGGGTGAATGAGATAAGCTCTCTCATGATACGAGAAGATATTTCGGTGTAACGCTTAGGTCGAGATGGACGCTTAATAAAATTAGCACAAAGTTGTTTGGCTTCTCTTACTCGCATCCCAGTTTTAATTCCAAAAGCTCTAGCCTCATATGAACAAGTAATAATAGTTGTTCCATCCCAACCATTTGTGATTCCAATAGGTTGACCCTGAAGCTCAGGAAAATCTAACTGCTCTATGGACGCAAAGAATGCGTTCATATCTACCAGGATAATAGCGCGATTCCAAATTCTATTACTATTAGCTTGAATCATATAATTATAAATAAACTCTCTTTTAACCAACAAGAACGTGTTGGATTAATACTCTCTTATTAGCATTAAATTACTTACATTTTCAATTTATACTGTATATATGAACACATGTAATTATATACAGTATATGTTCTTAAATAATAAATCATATGGGGGTCCACTTCAAGCTTTATATATCAATATAAATACTTATAATTATAATTAATAATTATTATTATATTATTGATTTATATAGTTTTTATAAATTATTTGAAATAAAATGATCTTTATGAAAATATAAATAATTGTAAAAAAATATGAGGAGTATTCGTTGGGCAAAAAACGTCTTCTTTATCTAAATAATGGAACAAAAAAGATTGCGATCAACAAGCTTGATTATCATTTTGAAAATATAGGTCTAGAGGTAGAGAAATACTGGGCATACAACAATGAATTTCCTGATAGTTTAACTAGCTATGATGGAATCTTTATTTCTGGGAGTCCGCATGGCGCATATGAGGATCTTTCTTTTATCAATTANGAGCACGAGCTTATTTCAGAGGCAGCAAAAAAAGATATTCCCATGCTCGGGGTCTGTTTTGGTCAACAAATTATCGCNTCGGCTCTTTGTGGGCGTNAACAAGTNTTTCGTAGAAAGAAATGTGAAGTAGGTTATAAATGGCTANAAACAACCAAGNATATGCAAAATGATCGTATTTCATCGCATCTNGGAAAAAGTGTTTATATGTTNGTATGGCATAATGATGANGTATATCCAAACCANCCTGATTTAAANATAATTGCATATTCTGATGATTGNCCTAATCACATATTTAGATATAAAGATAAAGCTATTTGGGGAATTCAAGGTCACCCAGAAATTACTCTCAAAGAATCTAAAGACTGGTTTGAAGAAAATAGAGAAGATTTAGAAAAAGACGGTGCAAACATAGACGATCTTCTCAGAAACGCTGATGAAGCGTCACCAGCAAAAATGATGATAGAGCGATTCGCTAAATTAATTTAAACTTATACTCATTATGTTATGCAATACTAAATTTTTGTTGAGATATTTATTTTTTTGCATCTCACTAGGAATGCATAATTTTTCGACTGCTCAAGAAATTTATTTTGCTAGCTGGGGTGGCGCCTATCAAAGAGCACTTGAAAAAGCTTGGTTAGATCCATTTTCAAATGAAACCGGTATTGAAGTATATAGAGATACTGAGCCTGAGATTGCCAAAATTAGGGCGATGGTCGATACAGGGAATGTTCAATGGGATTTAGTAACTGGTGGCGGTGAGACATTAATGAGGGGCATTGAATACGGTTTATTTTCTGGTATATCTGAAGATATGGTTAACCAAGATTCGATAATCCCTTCTATTAGAAATCCTTATGCAGTTCCCACCGAAATCTATGCATCAGTTATTGGTTATTCAAAGAAAAAATACACAAATGACCCTCCCGCTACATTTTCAGACTTCTGGGATGTCGAAAAATTTCCTGGAAGAAGATCACTCCCTGACGATCCGGCAGCTGTTTTAGAGGCCGCTCTGATTGCTGATGGTGTACCCAAAGAAGATGTATACCGAGTATTAAGCAGTTCAGAAGGAATGCATAGAGCGTTAAATAAAGTAAAGGAAATAAAAGATCACATTGCTTTTTGGTGGTCTAGTGGCGCTCAACCAGTTCAGGCTTTAGCTAGCGGGGAAATTGATATGGCTATTGGGTGGAATGGTCGCTTTCAATCCGGTATCGATAATGGCTTAAGTATAGAGATGGCTTGGGGAGACAGCATCTCTCATGTTGGATATATCATGATGGTTAATGGAGCCCCAAACTCTCAGGAAGCCATTAAATTACTGAATTATATAATTGAACCAGAGAGACAGGCGCGAATAAGTCATTTCATATCTTATGGCCCTACAAGTGATAAGGCCTTGCAGTNCATTGATGCCGCAACNTTAAAAAANTTACCTTCCACAAAAGAGCGAATGAATNATACCTTATTTATGGATATAANCTGGTGGTCAAGAAATTCAGAGCAAGCACTTGAGGCCTATCTTTCATTAATTCAGGATTAAAGATTGGATAAAATAAAAGCAGATTTATGGTTTGATCGTGATGAGTATTCCTCAAGAATTTCAAAAGTTCAAAAAAACATAAATAAAAGAAATTTAGATGCACTGCTTGTTTTTTTTCCAGAAAATGTCACTTGGTCGACTGGTTTTTATACAAGGGGTTACTCCTCATTTCAGTTTGTTATTATCCCTGCAAGTGGTGAACCCTTTCTANTATGCAGAGATGTTGAAGAGTTTTACATCAAGAAAACTTTTTCTTTTTCTGGTTACTCATTGTGGTGCGACNGTGACGATAAAGAAAAATTTGCCAGCTCAATAATACAAAAAATCGTTGGAAAGAATGCTTCTATTGCAATTGAAGAAATGGCCTGGCCNCTCTCTGTTAATCGTTATATGAATATCAAAAGAGCTTTNAAAGGATACAGATGGGAAGATGGGTCAAATATTATATCTAAACTTCGTTTNATTAAATCNGAATCAGAAATAAAATATCAAAAGAAAGCTGCGATTGCCGCAGCGATGGGAATGAAAGCCGCTCATGAGTCTGCTCTTGCAGGAGTCTCAGAAAGAGAAATGGCNGCAAATGTTTGNAGNGCAATGATTTTAAATGGGAGNGATCGNGCNGGACCAGGTGTACTCTCCTCTGGAGAGAGAGCTATGTATNTACATGGTGGTTATACAGACAGAATATTNAAAAAAGGNGATAAAATTCANCTAGAAACTACGCCTCATGTTAGAAATTATCATGCTCGCTTCATGCGCCCAATTGTGGTTGAGAATTGCAGTCAGAAGGATTTAAGATTTGTTGAATCCATAATTACAATTCAAGATAACGCACTGAAAGAAGTNAAACCNGGNGTATCTGCAAAAATNCCAGATAAAGTNTANAGAGATGGAATTTTNTCTCTCGACAAAAACATTAGATACACAAATAAAACTTTTTATTCGATCGGNCTTCTGATGGANCCATCTGGTGGTGAGCCANTNGAAGCGCANCCAAAGGCNGATTGGAGATTCAAAGAAAACATGACGTTTCATACCTATCTATTAGTAAATGGTTTTGGTATGTCTGAGACAATTCGTATTACTTCAAAAGGATATGAAAGAATAACCAAATTCCCTAGAAAACTTCTTATTGGTGGTCAATCACTNTNATTTTTATATGATTTATAATAATAAAAAATGGCCTTGGGTCGCCATAATGCCAATGGTCTCATTGTATCTTTTGGTATTTGTCTGGCCTGTTATTTCATTTTTACTTTTGAGCTTCGGAAGTGACATTTCTTCGCCATCACTAGAACATTATGAAAAGATCTTCCAAACATCGATATACAGTCGAATCTTGTACAANACTTTTAGTATCGCAGCATGCGTAACAATTATTTCAGTTATTTTTAGTTACCCAATTGTATATTTATTAATTAATGTATCAGAGAGAATAAGAAGGCTTTTATTTATAGTTGTTCTTTTGCCATTTTGGACCAGTGCACTTGTGAGAACCACAGCGTGGATAGTGATTCTTCAAAGNAATGGGATTCTNAATNATCTGCTTTTGTCCTCTGGAATAACGNCAGAGCCAATATCTTTTNTTTATAATTTTTCAGGTGTTTTAATNGGCATGACACATGTAATGATGCCCTTTATTGTTTTTCCGTTATACGCATCTTATAAAGATCTGGACTATTCACTAATTGAGGCGGCAGAGAGTCTTGGTTCAAAATCATTACAAATAACNAAACGGATTATCCTTCCATTGACCATGCCAGGTGTTATTGCCGGNTCGATAATTGTGTTTATGAGCTCAATTGGTTACTACATTACACCTGCTTTAATGGGTGGACCTGGCCAGACAATGATTGCCATGTTAATTGAGAACAATATCAATCAAACCCTCAATTGGGAGATGGCCGCATCCTTGTCTGTGATTTTACTCTTGGCTACATTGATGCTGTTTATTATTTTTCAAAAATATTTTGGTTTTGACAAATTACTTACATCAAACATTCAAAAAGGTTNNCATAAAAATTTCACTCAAAGCAAATCGTCAGTTGAAAAATCNATTATGTACATAATAGGCATATTGGTTTGCATNTTTCTTATAGCGCCAATCCTTATTGTTTTTCCGATGAGTCTNGGCGCATCACCTTTCCTTGAATTTCCTCCTGGTGAATATAGTTTTCGGTGGTTCGAGAGCTTTTTTAATGATAGAAGGTGGATAAGGGCTCTATGGAATTCATTGATAGCAGCGACGGTGACGATGACTGTTTCTCTTCCTATAGGAACTCTAGCTGCAATAGGTGTAAGCAAAATGAGTGCGAATTTAAGATTATTTTTTGAAACGTTTTTCATTACGCCTATGGTTATCCCAGTAATCATTTTCGCTGTTGGTTTATTCTATTTTCTCGCGCCCCTAGGTTTAAACAGTTCACCCATTATTCTTGGTCTCGCGCACAGTATACTTGCTTTGCCATTTGTATTTTTGACTGTTCGTGCATCTCTCAAGGGTTTTGATAATAACCTAGAATTAGCTGCATTTAGCCTAGGTTCCAATTGGTCTAATATGTTCAAAAAAATCATGCTGCCAATAATCACGCCAGGGTTGTTGGCTGGAGCAATTTTTGCTTTTATTCAAAGCTTTGATGATGTGGTGTTAGCCTTATTCCTGACTAACATTAAATCTCGCACCCTACCCAGGGTGATGTTTGAGGGAATTTCGCATGAAATAGATCCAACAATTGTGGCTATTTCAGTTCTATTGATTACATTAACCGTTTCATTATTTTTAATAAACAATATATTTTTATCAGGCAATCACAATGAAAACGAAAAATAATAATTCGCTGCTTCTTGAAGCTATTGAGAAAAACTACGATTCAGTTAAAGCGCTTAAGGGTGTCAGTCTAAAAATTTATCCTGGTGAATTCTGTACATTACTCGGCGCTTCTGGCTCAGGTAAATCAACTATCCTGAGAGTGATAGCAGGTTTTGAAACGCTCGATAGTGGCAGGTTAGAAATCAATGATAAGGATATGAGTAAAATGTCAATTGCAGAGAGAAATATCGGAATGGTATTTCAGAATTATGCTCTTTTTCCTCATATGGATGTTTTTCAAAATATTGCCTTCGGGCTTGAAATGAGAAAACTAGATAAATCCCAAATAAAAGAAAAAGTTAATGAAGTTCTTGAATTGGTTGGTCTGACCAATCAGAAAAATCGCTTGCCATCAGCGCTTTCAGGAGGTCAGCAGCAGCGAGTGGCTCTAGCTAGAGCCATTGTAATTGAACCAAAGATATTACTTATGGATGAGCCTCTCGGCGCGCTGGACAAAAATCTAAGAAACGAGATGCAAAAACAAATCAAAAATCTTCACAAAGATCTCAACATAACCGTAGTGTATGTTACACACGATCAAGATGAAGCGATGTTTCTCTCAGATAAAATTGTCTTAATGGATGAAGGAAAGATAATCCAAACAGGAACCTGTGAAGAGCTGTACACAAAACCAAAAAATAGATTCGTTGCAAATTTTCTTGGTGAATGCAATTTCTTTACTCTTGATTCGGGAAAACAGATCAGCATTCGTCCAGAGTGTCTTCGCATTAGTGGTGACAATAAAAATGATAGGAATAGTTTTCAAGTCGATGTTGAAGATGTGGTATTTCAAGGACGGATGATCAAATTGATAGGAAATTATAATGAACAGGAAATTATTGCTTCTATCAGCCCCCTGGAGTATGAGCTAGAATCCACTCATAAAGATAAAATATACCTGACATATGATAATAAATCATTAATGAATATATGAGTAACTCTATGTTTTGTATGCTCAGCTGCTTTAATCTAAAAGAAGATGAAAATATAGATGAATTTCGTGCTTGCCTGGATCTATTTAGTCTAAAATTGATTAAAGATGAGCTTCTTGAAAGTACAACTCCAATAACAAAGCGATTTCATCATCCAGTTATGGATACAGATAAGAGTAATTTTGAATATTTCTTTATCATGAAATTCAAAAATGAAGATCAAATGGAAAGATCAGTCAAATATATATTTGAGGAATCAGAACCAGGTCTGACTTTACATCAAAATGTTTGGAAAAAGATCGAACAATACAACTTCATCTGCTGGCAAGATATTTAATATTTTTTAAGATAAACTTATTTAATAGTTGGAGATATTGATGAAACTTTCTCAAAAAATATTATTTTCTGCTTTATTGTTATTGGTTATTTCTGGTTGTGGTACAAACCAGAAAATTGAGGCTCTGGAAAACTATATTGGAAAACACATAGATGATATTGTTTTAAGTAAAGGTGTCGCAACCTCAACCTTTGTGAAAGCCGATGGTAGCATCATTTATGAGTGGAAGAAATCATACAGAATCATCCCTATTGGCCCAAATTGCTCGGCAGAACGACTCGTTGTAGATAAAAATGGCATTGTAAATCAATATGCTGTGTCAATTTTAGTTTGCTAAAAATCTAATAATTTTAGATCTAAAAAATTCTTCGATTTTCAATTGTCCATGTCTTAGTTTTCATAGTATATTTAACACATAAATTACAATCATAACTCAATCTAACGGAGTCAATTTTCATGCGTATTATAGAGTTTAGTCGTCAACTACTGTCATTTTTTATCGCCTNNTCATTTTTCATTGGAANTGCAAGTATNGCTCAGGATGANCCACCAGCATCAATCGTTCANCCTGGTGCACCAGGTCAAGCCACGCAAGACATTGATCCTGACAAAGCCTCAGAAATCGCAGATACAAGTTATACNCCGGANGATGTTGAGTTCATGCAAGGAATGATTGTTCACCATCGCCAAGCNACNGTNATGTCTGAAATGGCAAACGATAGAACCAATTCAAGTCCTGTACTGGATCTTGCTGGAAGNATTATTGTCACACAAGAAGATGAAATTGACTTTATGCAAGGNTGGCTTGANGATCGNGGNGANCATGTNACTGATCCAGAAAATGANCACAATATGCACGCACATCATNAAATGGCAGGAATGGCCTCNCCTGCNGAATTAGAAGANTTAAGAAATAGCAAGAGTACGGATTTTGATAGATTATTTCTAAGNCTCATGATTAATCATCATGATGGAGCCATAAANATGGTTGACCATCTCAGAAAACAAAGAGGTTCNGCCTACGATCCNATCCTAAATGANTTTGCTTCNGACGTTGTAAATGACCAATCTGTGGAAATAGAGAGAATGAACTANCTATTGGTCAGCTTATCCGATGANCCAAGAGCNGGNTTGGCAGCTGGNTTGTATGATGCNGATGAAGCAATAATGAANNTAGAATTAATTGCNTCNTTGAAAAAACCAGTCGGCTTTTTNGATCCTGCTAATCCTTCTGAACGATACGAAGGAAAGAAAAGCGAAGGTGANGAAGAAGAAAAAGANAAAACCAANTCAATTGAAGCGGCTGCAAGAGCNACAAGAAGNCCGATGCTNAGTTTCTCAAATACAGATATAGCNTTCAGAGATGATNTATTGATTGCGGGCAGCTATCACGGATTNAATATCTACAGAATGTNTGAAGGTGGAATACCCTCGCTCGTTTCCTCAATCATCTGTCCTGGTGGACAAGGTGATGTATCAGTAGTGGGTGACCTACTGATTATGTCGGTCGAAGAGACACGAGGCAGGGTTGACTGCGGACGTCAGGGTGCAGGTAGCGAACCAACACCAGAAAGATTTAGAGGAATTCGTATATTTGATATTTCCGACTTAAGAAGACCAATGCAAGTTGGTATTGTTCAAACATGTCGTGGATCACACACGCATTCTGTTGTATCAGGACCGGGTGAAGACGGTAAAATTATTGTCTACAACTCTGGAACTTCCAGTATCAGAGATAACGAAGAAATGGATACCTGTTTTGATGATATGGCAGGTGATACGAGAACTGCCCTATTTCGTATTGATATAATAGAAATACCCGTAGATGACCCTTCAAAATCAAAAATAGTCAGCAGTCCAACAGTCTTTGCCGATGATGAAACAGGCGCTCTTGCTGGTTTATGGAGAGGTGGTGATCATGGTGATGACACTCAATCAACTCGTGTAACTGAGGAGTGTCACGACATAACTGTATTTCCATCAGCAAATCTTGCAGCAGGTGCTTGCTCAGGTAACGGGATACTCTTCGATATTTCAGATCCATATGACCCAAAAAGACTTGATGCGGTCACCGACAGTGGATTTGCATACTGGCACTCAGCTACGTTTAACAATGACGGCACCAAGGTGGTTTTCACTGATGAGTGGGGTGGTGGTGGAAGACCTCGCTGCAGAGCTTGGGATCCTCTTACATGGGGCGCTGATGCCATCTATGATATTGTAGATGGAAAACTCGAATACAGAAGTCACTACAAAATGCCAGCGCCACAGTTAGAAACTGAAAATTGCGTAGCGCACAATGGTTCAATTGTTCCTATACCAGGAAGAGATATATTTGTTCAGGCTTGGTATCAGGGCGGAATATCCATAATTGATTTCACAGATTCAGAAAATCCGATTGAGATTGCTTACTTTGACAGAGGGCCTATTGATGAAGAGCAATTAGTAACGGGTGGATATTGGTCAGTTTACTACTACGAAGGCTATATTTANGCTACTGAGATAATACGTGGTCTAGATGTATTTAAATTGGTGCCAAGTGAATACATAAGTGCAGATGANATAGCTGCTGCGGCTAAAGCNTATCCCGCNCAAGGATATAAGAGAGTATTTAATCCTCAACAACAAGTTCCNATGGCNTGGCCAACNGAAGTNATGGAAAGTTACAACGAGGANTAGACTTCAATTCATGTCATAGCCTAGNTTNTGGGCTATGACATCATCGGNNACTTATATCTGCCGGGTGCAAAGAATGANTCCAATCTNCTAACAAGGGAATAAGGNATAATTTTAAGCAGAAAAACTATGCTTTTATANGTCTTNGTCGGAATACANAGAGATTTTCCTTTTAACATGGCCTCAACGCCCTCCTTNGCTATTCNCTCAGCACTAAATTTCATAAACGNTGGNACTTTGTCCATCAAATCCTGAACNTTACTGGCAGTGTGGAAGTTTGTTACTGTGAAACCGGGNCATACAGAAGTNGAAGTTATACCATAACGATTATAATTTTTATTGAGGGCNTCACTGAAACGATTCATNAAAGTTTTAATGGGNCCATAAAGCACCTGTATNGCAGAGGGAGGAGCGAAAGCTGCAACAGAAGAAACAATCATTATTTTTCCTCTCTTTTTTTCTATCATGTCGTTTAGGAATATTTTAGTAAGACTGATAACAGAGGTNCCAAGCACNCGAATAAAGCTCTCTTCGTCTTCAATTGATGTGATATGAAAAGGTGTGTTTATTCCATAACCAGCATTGTTTACCAAAACTTCTATTGTATAGTTTTTCTCTTGGCAAGCTTTGTAAATCTTAGAGACTGAATCTTTATTAGATAGATCGCATGCAATATAGTCTACTGAAATTCCGTATTTNTTTTCGAGGGAGGCACTGCAGTTTTTTAGATTTTTCTCATTTCTAGATATAAGAATAAGGNTGTATCCGCGAGCCGCTAAATCTTTAGCAATTTCGTAACCAATTCCTGATGATCCACCAGTAATGAGAGCATAGGTATTTTTATTTGCCAAAATCTATCCTATATCGAATCGTGAGCCAGTTGAGAAACTGGCGTCCCCAAGGGGATTCGAACCCCTGTTGCCGCCGTGAAAGGGCAGTGTCCTAGGCCTCTAGACGATGGGGACACACATTTTCTAAACTATTTACTGGTGGAGCTAGGCGGGATCGAACCGCCGACCTCTTGCATGCCATGCAAGCGCTCTCCCAGCTGAGCTATAGCCCCATGACTATATGCAATTAGTAAAACTTGTGTCACTAAATAAAACAAATTGTATTTTAAATCAGAGTTATGTTTTGAGCTACCCNAATTGCAATAAAATTTGATTTTTTATTCCTTATTTGATTCGATCCTTTTTTTAATGATTTCTATGGCCTTGTTGATTCTCTCAATTGACCTATTTTTTCCAATCAAAGCAAGCGTNTTATTGATNGATGGTGACATCGATGAACCGGTTACAGCAACTCTCANAGGTTGTCCCAGTTTCCCCATGTTTATTTCATATCTATTTACAATTTTTTCTATAGCAGAGTCGATGTTTTCTTTTTTCCAATTGTTTATTTTTTCAAANTCACTTTTAACATCATTCAATGGATCAAGAATGACTGGTCTGAGATGCTTCTTGACAGCCTTATCATCATAATCATCNATATCTTGAAAACAATATATCGATGATTTTGCCATATCTAAAACTGTTTCTGATCTCTCGCTGTANACATNGATAATTTCTTTAAGATCTGGGCCTGACTCATAATCAATCTCTAATACAGCCATATGATATTTAAGCAGTGGAATTATTTCATCATAATTGAGTNTATTTATATGCTGATGGTTTAACCATAAAAGCTTGTCCGAACTGAAAGTAGAAGAAGCCTTGTTGATGTCTCTTATATCAAACAATGAAATCATTTCATCAACAGAAAAGACTTCTTGATCTCCATGAGACCAACCGAGTCGAGCCATATAGTTTAAGAGCGCAGTAGGCAAATATCCTTTTTCTCGATACTCNCTAATATCCATTGCACCATGTCTCTTTGAAAGTTTTGAGCCNTCCTCCCCAAGCGTCATGGGTATATGAGCNAATNTTGGTGGTTTAGCTCCCAAAGCCTCATATATATTTATCTGTCGTGGCGTATTGTTCAAATGATCATCACCTCTAATTACGTGAGAAATATTCATATCAATATCATCAACCACTACAGTAAAATTATACGTCGGTGTTCCATCACTTCTTAAAATGATTAGATCATCAAGCTCATCATTTTTGAATTCTACTTTTCCTTTGACAGCGTCCTCAACNATCACACTGCCATCAAGTGGATTTTTGAATCTCAACACATAATTATCATTATTCTCTTTTGGGGGTACATCACGGTAGCGACCATCATATCGTGTCTTTTCGCCCTTCTTCTTTTGTTCTTCTCTTAAAGCCTCTAGCTCTTCTTTTGTAGAATAGCATCGATAGGCTTTTCCGGACTCAAATAACTGATTGGCAATTTCGTGATAACGATCAAATCTGTCGGTTTGGAAAATTGGGTCTTCATCAGCATCCAATCCTAACCAATTCATACCGTCCAAAATCGCGTCAACATTTTCCTTTGTTGATCGCTCTAGATCTGTATCCTCTATTCTAAGAATAAATTTTCCGTTATGGCGCCTGGCATACAACCAACAAAAAAGAGCCGTTCGAACACTGCCTATATGAAGTACGCCAGTTGGGCTAGGTGCAAATCTAGTTCTAACCATTTCTTATATCTAATCCAATTAAAAAAATGTAATCTTACCAAGGAATTAATCTAAGTTGTTAATTCTATCTACCAGCTCTCTCGTTTTTTCATTCATTAGTGATTCATTATTGTAGCTCTCAACGTTTAATCTGATAAGGGGCTCTGTATTTGATGCGCGTATGTTGAATCTCCATTTTTCAAACTCCATACCAACACCATCTGTCTCATCTACACCTAACGCATCATCGAGATAATACTCTTTGATGGAATCAATTATTGTTTTTGAATTACTCACTTTAAGATTGATTTCTCCACTCACTGGGTATTTTTCGCGATATTTTTGAATCATGTGTGATAATGGCATTTTTTCTTTGGAAATCATTTCAAGTATCAAGAGCCAAGGGATCA
>PBVS01000060.1 GCA_002728725.1 Woeseiaceae bacterium | reverse complement strand
AATGCATCATTAGGATGCACTGTACTCACTAAAATTCCCTTACTAACAGCAGCTAAAGAAGCAATTCCACCAGCTACCACTAACCAATCAAATGCTGTCCATATTGCAGTTGCAGACAAGATTGCATTTCTTGCTTGTCTTGCATTTTGTGAGGCAAATATTCTTTGATAAAGGGATGGATCGATNAGAATTGCTAAACTTGACGAGGCATANGCTAACAGTAGCCAGGGTGGCACTGTTCCAAAAAATTNAAAATGACCTTCTGGGACAAGTTCCTTNATGGCAACAAATCCACCNACTTCATGAATCAATAAGGGCACTCCCACTGCNACGGTAATGCACATCAGTGAAAATTGAATGGTGTCAGTTATAGCAACTGCTTTTAGACCACCCAATAAAGTGTAACCCAANGCAATTCCACCAAGAAGCAGAGCACCATAGTTTGCGTCTATACCAAAAACAAATTCAGAAACACGACCTAAGGCAAATAAACTTGTTGTGGGCAAACAATAAACCATGGAGCTGATGGCTCCAATAGATGATGTTTTATTTCCATACGTTTTTTCTAAAATCTCTGGTAATGAAACAAAATTCGCCGATCTCAATTTTTTGCTCATATAAAAAGCAACGAATAAATAGAAAACTAAACTCGATAATGCATAACCAAAAAATGCCATTAGACCGTCATTGAAAGCCATCTCAGATGAACCAAAGAGNATGTCCAGACCGTAATANGTTGATACCATGGTCGAAATTAACATCGGAGTCGTCATGCCTCGCCCAGCGAGCATAAAATCTGTATATGTTGAGTCTTTACGGTATGAATAAATACCAATAGTGATGAGCATGATTATGTAGAGAAAAATAATTATATAATCTATGTTTGCTACGTAATTACTCATAATGTCTAGGCCTTTTTAATTTTTGATGTCGGCTTATTTTGGTTCCATATTATGCTATGTTATCAACAACAATCTAAACAGAGAAATAAGCTATGAAGACCATAAATGGATACGTTCATTCAGTATACACTGATTCAGACGGTAACATGGGTAAATTGGAAGCAGACTTTATTTATATTGAGCTTGATGGAATCGTTGATGATTCTCACAGGGGCTACACAAGAGAAACTTGGGCTGGTGACAAACAGCCAAAAGGAACCATAAGAAGAAATGAGAGGCAGTGGTCAGCTGTATCGGTTGAAGAGCTGAAGTCTATATCAGATGAAATGGATTTATCATCACNAATTGATGCAGGAGTGCTTGGTTCTAATATCTGCCTCGAGGGAATTCCAAAGCTGTCCTCTCTGCCAAAAGGAACAATTCTCAAATTTGCTTCTGGAGTTGAACTAATGGTTGAGGAATATAANCCTCCTTGCGGTGATATGGGTCAGAAAATATCCTCACTTTACACAAAGAATTCAGATGAACCAGTTTCTAATACTGCCTTTTCNAAGGCATCAAAAATTTCAAGAGGAATTGTTGGNACTATTGAAACCCCAGGACGAATTTCAAAAGGTGATCATGTGGTTGTCTCGGTATATGAACATCCATCATGGTTGGATTGAAAGTGAATTTAAATAGTAATTCTGTGTTATCAATAACAAAATGATCGANAAAAATCTCAATTCAGCTTCAAATCAAAGNAACTATAGAGGTTATGGTTTAGATGTACACAGAATTGTTTTTCCTGTAATTACAACAATTATCATCCTTTTTATCTCAATTACGCTTATTTTTCCTGAGATTGCAGGTAATGCATTCACAGAATTTCGACTCTGGTTGACCTCGAGATTTGACTGGGTATTTATAATTACTACGAATATTCTGTTGTTATTCTGCCTCATTTTAACGATAACTCCAGCCGGTAAAATTAAACTTGGTGGTCAAGACTCACAGCCAGAATTTTCCAGACTCAGTTGGTTTTCGATGCTATTTGCTGCTGGATTGGGTATTGGTCTTATGTTTTTTGGTGTTTATGAGCCTGTAAATCATTTTCTATCTCCACCACTAGGGATTAATCCAGAACAAATTACCTCGGCAAGAGAAATGGCAATGTCAGCGTCAATAATGCACTGGACTCTACATCCCTGGGCGCTCTATTCGTTTGTTGGTCTAGCGCTAGCTTTTTTTTCTTACAATAAGAAATTACCTTTATCAGTGAGGTCTGTCTTTTTTCCTTTTTTTAAAGAAAAAATATGGGGATGGCAAGGCCATGTAGTTGATGTCTTNGCTTTATTCGCAACAATATTTGGAATTGCGACATCGCTCGGTATAGGGGCTGANCAATCNATGGCTGGAATCAATTATTTGTTTGGGTTTGAGCTTAATTCAAAAAATATAATAATTGTGATANCCACTATNACGTTGGTCGCGTTGTTTTCAGTTCTCAGAGGTTTGAATGCAGGCATTAAGAGGTTGAGTGAAATAAATATTCTCCTAGCAATAGGCCTNTGTCTGTTTATATTTTTCTCTAGCTCTGCTTTGGAAATAATTCAAAACTCATTATCTTACACAGTTGATTTTTTGANGAATTTGCCTGCATTGAGTAATTGGATAGATAGGTCAGACTCAGATTTTCTNCACGGATGGACAGTATTCTACTGGGCATGGTGGATATCATGGTCACCATTTGTTGGTATGTTCATNGCAAGAGTATCTCGAGGAAGAAGCGTTAGAGAGTTCTTAGTTGGCACAATAATTTTTCCTTCAGTTATTAGTGTCATCTGGTTAACACTGTTNGGTGATAATGCNATCAATCAGTTTTTATCAGAAGGCAATCGCAATGTTATTGATACTATTCAAAATCAATCACCTGANATGTCTATTTATAAATTTTTAGAAGGATTTCCTTTTTCAGAAATTACTTCTTTAGTTGCAATAACCTTAATTTGTATATTTTTTATCACATCGATGGATTCGGGGGCGCTTGTAATTGACACTATCGCATCCAACGGAAAAACGAATACTCCGGTACAACAAAGAATTCTATGGTGCTTATTGATTGGATTAATTGCGATTGCTCTTACCCTAAGTGGAGGTCTTGGAGCGCTTCAATCTATGGCTCTTGCAACTGCTTTTCCATTTTGTTTTATTTTACTATCGATGTGCGTAAGCACTTCCATTGGAATCTACCAGGAAACAGAACAGCTGTGAAAATAGGCACTGTATTAAAAAATGAAAAGCAATATCTTGCTTTTATGATTAATGAGAATACTGCTATCTCTTCAAATGAAATTAATAAGAATTTTGAGACGCAAATTAGCAACACCATGCAAGGATTCATAGCAAAGGATTTTGAAAAATACGATGAGATTGAATGTATTCTAAATAATGTTCGACGGGGGGTTGAGGATTATAAATTAATCGATCTTAGTTCAATTGAGTGGCAAGCGCCCAATCCAGATGCCAGAAAAATACTCGGGGTTGCTTTCAATAACAAAAACATTAGAAAAGAAGTGCATATTGATCCCGGTTGTCCAAATTATTTTTTAAAATCATCCTCCTGCCTTATTGGGCACAATAATCCAATTTTAATCAGAAATTCCTATGGCAATACCATTCCAGAGCCAGAACTGTGTCTTGTCATTGGAAAAACTGGAAAGGATATAAATAGAGAAAAAGCATTAGATTATGTCTTTGGTTATTCAATAATGAACGATATTACTTCTCATGGAATGAAATTTTCGATGGACAGTGTCGCGGTGACGCGTGATCCAAAAATCATGAAACCTGAATTTATAAATTGGAGGAAATACGGCGAAGNAGACAAAAATGATCTTTATTTTGTTTATCATACTCGCTCCAAAAGCTCAGATACCTTTGGGCCAATGGGCCCTTGGGTGACAACAGCGAACGAAATNAANAATCCCAATAATATTCGAATTCNTGCCTATAANAATGGAGAATGCTATACAGATGATTCAACCTCATCTTATAGGTTTAGTATTGAAGAGTTAATATCTAACGCAAGTCATTATTTCACTTTGGAACCTGGAGATATCATCAGTTGTGGAACGGCAGCAAAAGGAAATAAAAACTTTCCCAATGCCCACCGCAACATACTGTTAAATGAGGAAGAGTGTGAACTCAAGATTAATCTTGATGGACTGGGAACATTAACTAATCCGGTAAAACACACTCAATGATCCAAAATTGATTCAGTCATTAAATGGATCGTTCATCCCATCATCAATGGGTATCTCAAAAGCATTTAGCGTCAGTGAGACTAAGCAATAATACCCAACAAGTGAGACTAACTCGATCATTCCTTGCTCATTGAACTCATTGATNCCTTCTCGATATGTGTCATCGGACAAAGAATGTTTATCCAATAATTGAGTTGTTATTTGATATATCAGTTTCAACCTAGAATCATTGAAAGATGGAGTTTTATTGTGACGAAGATCTTCTAAAATTTTATCGCTGATGCCAGTTTTTTTAGCAAGCTCAGCATGATAAGCAAATTCAAACTTTGCCTTATAGTGACTGCCTACCACACAAATTGCGAGTTCTTTCAAAGTCTCATCAAGAATTGTGTTATATCGCAATGAAGCACCAAGGTTTTGAATCGCATCGCCGATACTTCCTGCTCTAAGCCATACCCCAAAAGGTCCAGTCATAGGAATTTTACCTCTTGGACCACTTTGAATGGCTCGCAAAACAGCAAGCTGGGAATCAGTAAGTTTATCCTCAGGTATAGACGGTAATCTTCTCATGATAGTTTTACTCTCCTATTTTTTTCTGATTTACTAATTTTGAATTATGCGTTCATAAATGTCTGGATCCGTAGCACCTTCTGTTCCAATCAATAAAACTCGGCTCTTATCATTAATATCTAATTTATTGACTAAGCATTTATTATCTTTGAGTGCTACTANAGCGGCCAGACCGCTTACTGAACATTCGCCCGCTTCGACACCAATATCATTCTCATAACCATTTGCCATAATACGCATCAATTCAGGAATTTTGTCATCACNAATCGTCATAAATAGATCCGTACATTCACTCAATATCTCCCATGCCAAAATCGAAGGCTCTCCACATGAAAGTCCTGTCATAATTGTTTCTTTTTTGATGTCAAAAACTTTTGGTTCTCCATCTATAGCACTCTCGATCAAACAAGGCGCATAATTCGGCTCTACTACTATAATTTTTATGTTTTCACCGCCCCATTCATTCAAAAATATCGTGCACATCGCAGCTGCAAAACCTCCTACTCCCGCCTGCAAAAATATATGTGTGGGTAATGATTTTTTTGATAATTGATTGACAATCTCTCTTGCCAAAACGGTGTAACCGGCCATTATAAATCTTGGATACTCCGTATAACCCTCATATGAGGTATCACTTATGATCTGCCAGTTATTTTTATTAGCCTCATTTATACATTCTCTGAGTGAATCATCGTAATTTCCTCTCACCCTGATTACCTCGGCTCCGAATTTTTCCATCGCACGTTTTCTGCCCTCACTGACNTCTGAATGAATAAAAATTCTACATTTACAGCCAAATAAACTCGCTCCGTAAGCAACAGATCTTCCATGATTTCCATCTGTNGCAGTTGTAACGACAAGGTCTTGTGTAAGGTCGACATATTTTTTGCGTCGAATATCTTCCGTACTGACGTCAGTGGTGATTTTTTCTTGAATTTTTTTCTTGAGATATTGCATTACACCATACGCACCACCCAATGCCTTAAAACTGCCAAGATTNAATCTCTTGCTCTCGTCCTTATAGTAAATACTCTCTATTCCTAGACTTGAAGCCATATTTTTGAGAGGAACTAATGAGGTTGGAGTATATTTTTGCCATTTNGTTATCTCATTATATGCTTCTTCAGCATCCTTCATGCTTAAAAACTCATTNAAGAAACTAGGATAATCCNNATTNGATTTTTTNGGGTTNAAATAAAACCTAGAGNTGCTTGTANCTTTATTCATTAGAGAATCATTTTATGATTGATCTATGATGAGAGTGCGCNAGCAATCCATTTGTGAAAATTATGAGTAGGAATATCCATTGATGGCGAAAACTTACCCCCATCGAACATTCTGGTGTTCCTTCCTTTTTGCATGCCTTCAACAACATAAATGTCTTCTTCAAAGATATTTTTCCAAAAATTTTTATTCTTTATTATTAGTTTCTTAATGGATTTTCTTTGTTCAAGCTTTTCAGAAAAATAAAATGCGGCTCTCTCTGTTATTTTTGTAACTGATAATGGGTTTACTATAACAGAGAATATTTGATCACGATGAACACCCATCAGGACATTTGGATAGAGTGCCACATACTCTGTACCATTATTCCATTGATCCGTGAGATTCATAAAGTCTGGAAATATGTTAGATTTATCTGAGATTTGGTTATAAAGAAATGACCCTTGTCCTGAATAGTGCTCACTTTCACATATATGATAGTGGTCACTGAGCTTTGAGGTTTTATTCAGTTCAGGGTGAACACTGGGCAAATGATAGCTTTCACAATAATTTTCAATGGCTAGCTTCCAATTTGCATTCAGGCGCATTGAAAACCCAGAATTATTTCCACCAAAGAACATTGGCTGATCGAAATCTGACCATCTTTTTTTTAATCTCGAAAAATGATCATCAAAAGTTAAAGCATTTCCTGTGATATTAATAAAGATCGTATCATTCCATACGTGTGACCTGACTTTATTTAACCCTAGTTCGTTTTTTTTAACGTCCTTATGACTATGCCTCCCAATTCCACCCACATGTGGTGTAGAGACTAATTTTCCATCAATTCCATAACACCAATTATGATAAGGGCACCGGATATGTTTTTTTTGCTTGGCGTTCTCTTCTACCAAAATCATTCCTCGGTGACGACATACATTCTCGAAGACTTCAATCTGTTCTTTTTCTGTCCT